>NZ_CP087176.1:3133774-3435401 GCF_024748695.1 Pseudomonas sp. B21-040 | reverse complement strand
ACGGGAGAGATTGGCGTTGGTTGCGCTCAAAGGCCGTATTGGTATTGGGGGCCTCGGCTCCCGATTACGCGGCGTTCGATATGACGATCAATAATGATCAGATGGAAGGGATGACGGTTGACTATGCGCAGTTGATTGCCGAGCTCCTGGGGGTCAAGGTTGAGATTCGCCGGTATGACAGTCGCGGCGAAGTGCTGGACGCGGTCAGAAAAGGAGAAGTGGATTTTGTCGGGACGGCCAATGAGTTCGAGACGCAGTCTCCGAACATTGTGCTCAGCCATCCCTATTCCAACGACAAGCCCACATTGGTCACCCGCAAGGGCGACAGCAGTGATTTGCCGGTAGACCTGAACGGCAAGACCATTGCCATGCTTTACCACTACCTGTCGCCTGATTCCGTCCGCGCTTTTTACCCTAAAGCCACCTTGCAGCTTTATCCCTCCATGCTGGGTGCCATTGGTGCTGTAGCGTTTGGCCAGGCGGATGTTTATCTCGGTGATTCTGTTAGCGCCAATTACCTGATCAATAATAATTTTTTAAATAATGTCGAGTTAGCGGACTTCTCCCGCATGGAAGTTCGCGACTTCAGCTTTGCCATGAATAGCGCAAACCAACCCCTGATTCGTGTCGTCAATGCAGCCGTAGACGCGATTCCAGCGAGTGCACACATGGAAATCATGAACCGTTGGGGGGCGGGCGGGGAGAGCATGCCAGGCAAGCGGCGTCTGAATTTCAGTAGCAGTGAGCAGCGATGGCTGGATGAGCACCCCAGTGTTCGGGTCAATGTCGTGGGGGGTTATCCGCCTTTGTCATTTTTTAACAAGAATGGCGACTACGCAGGTATTGCCCATGATGTGTTGAGCAAAGTATCGCTGCGCACAGGGTTGAAATTTGATATTCGGGTAATGCCGTCGGTTGCTGCGATGGTGGAAAATGTTGGCAAAAATGATTCCGAAATTATAGCCGCGCTCACTCCGAGTTCGGAGCGCGAGCGTGCCTTGCATTTCACACGACCTTACTTGTCTTCGCCCTATGTGCTGATTGCCAAAGCGAACACCGACATTTCATTTGCGCCCGAAAAACTCGCTGGCAAACGCTTGGCGCTGGCTCGCAGTACGGGCATGCACGAATGGCTGGCGGCCAACTTTCCCAAGATCCTGCTCGTCGATGCTGACAACTCTGAACATGCTATGAGTCTGGTCCTGCATGGTGAAGCGGATGCAATGGTTGGTCCGCTGATCATCAGCAATTACACGGTAAATCATCATTTTGACGGGCAGTTACGAGTCGTCAGCACCATCGGTAACGACTTTGCGCGCATGGCCTTCGCGACAAGCCGCGGGGCATTGGAGCTCCATTCCATTCTCGACAAGGCGTTGCTGAGCATTCCACCCGAGGAAATGGATGAAGTAACGAATCGCTGGCGTAACGATGTGTTGATCGAAGACAGCTATTGGACGCGTAACAGAACGCTCTTCATCCAGGCTATTGGTGGCGTGTTGGTGTTGTTGGCGCTGGCGCTGATATGGATCGCCTATATGAAGGTGGCGTTGCGCAGGCGCGATGAGGCTGAGCGGGCACTCAACGAGCAACTGGAATTTATGCGGGTCTTGATTGATGGAACACCCCATCCGATCTACATCCGGGACCGCAATGGGGTTTTGTTGATTTGTAATTCCAGTTACCTCAATGCCTTTAGGGTCGAGCGCGAGGATGTGGTTGGAAAGACCAAAGTGAAGTTGCTCTGCCCTGAGGACGCAAGGAGTTACGAGGAGGAGTTCCAGCGGATCATCAGCAGGGGCTCGCCGATGGTTCGAGACCGTGAAATAACGATGCTGGATGGCCGTAAACTGGAGATTTATCACTGGATGCTGCCTTATCGCGACAGTAATGGCGAAGTAGGTGGGGTGATTGCCGGATGGATTGACATCAGTGAACGCCAGGCACTTGTCGGGCAATTGCGTGAGGCGAAGGAGATCGCCGATGAGGCCAAGGAACATGCCGATGATGCCAATCGGGCCAAAAGTCTGTTTTTGGCGACGATGAGCCATGAAATCCGCACGCCTATGAATGCAATCATCGGCATGCTTGAGCTGGCGATGAAAAAGGCCGATCAAGGCGTAACGGACCGGTTTGCGATTGAAGTTGCGTCTGGCGCTGCTCGTGGCCTGCTGGATTTGATCGGCGATATTCTGGACATCGCCCGAATCGAGTCCGGGCGTTTGTCGCTGTCGCCAGAGAGGGCCAATTTGCGTGAGCTTCTGGAGTCGGTACTGCGGGTGTTCGAAGGTGTCGCCCGGCAAAAGCGTCTGAGCCTGCTACTGGATCTGGACTTCCAGATGCAGAGTGATGTGCTCATTGACCCTTTACGCTTCAAACAGATTGTTTCCAACCTGCTGAGTAACGCGATCAAGTTCACCCAGGACGGCCAGGTGCGATTGAGCATGCAGGCACGCCCCGCCAAAAATCCGCAGTTCATGGCCGTCGCCCTCGTCATTGAAGACACCGGTATCGGCATTTCGGAGGAGGATCAGCAGAGCTTGTTCAGCCCGTTTACCCAGGCAAGCAACAACACTCAATCCGGGCGCAGTGGTTCCGGGTTGGGGTTGGTGATCAGTCGGACGCTGTGCGAAATGATGGGTGGGCGTTTGCTCATGAGCAGCGTTTTCGGCAAGGGTACAAAGGTTGAAGTACTCATGAGTCTGCCAACGCTGGAACCACTGGCTGAACTGCCCGGGATGATGCCGCATGAAACTGCCGCGCAACATCAGGTGCTGAATGTGTTGGTGGTTGACGACTATCCTGCCAATCGACTTCTGGTGTCTCAGCAACTGAGCCACCTGGGACACCGGGTGAGTGATGCCGTAGACGGCAGGCTGGGTCTGCAAGCCTGGCGCAGTCAATGGTTCGATGTGGTGATCACCGACTGCAACATGCCGGTGATGAATGGCTATCAGTTGACTCAAGCCATTCGCGAAGAGGAACACACCAAAGGCCTCGCACCGTGTTTGATTCTGGGTTTTACCGCAAACGCCCAACAGGAAGAGCGGACCCGTTGCATCAAGGCGGGTATGGACGACTGCCTGTTCAAGCCTATCGGGCTGGAGGAGTTGAAGTCGTGCCTGGATGCCGTAGTGCCTGTTGTACGCAGTGAGGTGGAGACCTCGATTCAGCGCAGCAACGAGATTGACCTGACCAGTGTCGAGCAACTGACCAGGGGAGACAAAGCGTCGATCAATAGCCTGATTGATGATCTGTCCACCGCGAACGAAGAAGACATGGCGCGGCTGATCAAGTTGTTTACCCAACACGACCTGAATGCATTGTCTGACCTGGCTCACCGAGTGAAGGGGGGCGCGCGAATCATCAGGGCGCAACGACTGATCGAGTGCTGTGAACGTCTTGAAGAGGTTTGCAATGGCCGCGACACCTCTCAATTGGCTCAAGCGGTGGATGAGCTACAACAAGAGATGGAGCAATTGGCCGAGAAGCTGAGCCTCTACGTGGCTTGAACGCAGAGGCCGAAAGGCCGGTTGTTTTGACCGGGCCGGAAATCAATCACGGCATAAACTGGGTTTATGCCGGATTCGCCAGGGAACACCAGAACACTACAAAGCCGTTAACTTCCTTGTATCGCCCCTAGTGCCCCCTCGTTTTAACCAATAGAAGACTTCCTGCGATGCTCGCTCAGCGAAGCATGAATGGCCAAGTGTGCCTGATAGAAAAAACAGCCGCCCTTGCACGTCAACTTAATTAAAACTATCGCGGCCTAACATCAACTCTATCAAGCACCTCTCATCGATGTTCAGTTACATCATCCTATTGTTGGAAATGTAAGGCGAAAGCCAACTACTTGTAGGAAATTTCCTAACAAGAGCAGGTGGGCCAGTAGTGCGCCGAAATATGTTAGCGAGGTAATAACGCTAGGAAGTTTCCTACATTAAACACCAATGAACTTATCTACAGTCGCCCCATGGCCTCGGGTAGTTCATCTGTGGGCCCAAGCCCCCTCAGCAGGAAATGTAGCGTAATGAACAAAATATTCAGGTTGGTTTGGAATGCGGCACTCAATACTTGGGGTGTTGCTTCGGAACTTGCAACTGCCAAGACCAAATCCAATCGTTTAGGCGCCCCCCGCGACGCAACCACTGCCGCTGCGTCGAGCGTGGAACTGTTTATCGGGAGCGTTGCGGCCAGCGGCCACAAGAAGATCAATTCGGTAACTAAGCTTGCCGCTGCAGCATTGTTGTTTGGCGCCGGCTCCCTAAACGTTGCTTACGCAGGCAATACCTGTTTGGTCAATGGCACATGGGTGACCGCGCCCACAGCCTCTGGGGACAATGCTCTCGCATGCGGCGAGAAAGCCAGCGCATCAGAGGTCGATGACCTGGCGCTGGGTAGTGGTGCGAACGCTAATGGCGCTATAGCGCCCGATGGGCACATAGGCGGCGCGATAGCCATCGGCAAGAACTCGAAGGCCCAAATGTACAACGCCATCGCGCTCGGGACCGGGGCGGCCGCCTACGGGACGGAAACTATGGCAATTGGTCAAGGCGCAACTTCGGGAGTGAGCGGTAACACCAGTATCGTGAAATCTTTGGCCTTGGGTTTCTCGGCTATTGCGTCTGAAGGTTATACGGTTGCCATTGGTTCAGGCACCAAAGCCACCGGCTACAGTGCTGTCAGTATCGGTAATGCTCCGATTGCTTCAGGTGCGAATGCGGTCGCGATAGGTACTTGGACCACTGCATCGGGCTTCAACAGCACGGGTATCGGTTATCTGGCGGTGGCGAATAATTCGAGGGCCACTGCGATAGGTGAATCAGCAAAAGCTTCCGGGGCCAGCGCCATCGCACTGGGTACTGGTGCTCGTGCCGAGGGCACAGCCAGCATCGGTATCGGCGATCTGAACGTAGTCACCGGCAATAAATCCGGTGCCATCGGGTCCGGAAGCTCTGTCAGTTTTAGCGGCGTATCCGGCAACAGCAGCTACAGCCTCGGCAACGGAAACGTTATCGCGAATAACAACACATTCGTGGTCGGCAATAACATCACCACCACGCAAGACAACAGCGTAGTGCTCGGCAACAACAGCACCGACAGAGCTGTCGTGGCCACGCCCACCGGCATCATCAACGGCACGACCTACAACTACGCGGGCGGGTCACCCACTGGTGTGGTGAGTGTGGGTTCGATCAACGGCGAGCGCCAGATCATTAACCTGGCGGCTGGCCAGGTCAATTCCACCAGCACCGACGCCATCAATGGCAGCCAGCTGCACGCGACCAATCAGGCCATCGCCGCTGTCGACGCTGATGCGGTCAAGTATGACGACGGCACCCACAACGCTATTACTCTGGGTGGCACTACCTACGACAACAGCACTCACACCGGCGGCACCCGTATCACTAACGTGGCGGATGGCAAGGCGCCAAGTGATGCGGTGAACTTCTCCCAATTGACCCAAACCAATAACAGCATCACCACCCTGGGTAATTCGCTGACCAACCTCTACGAGACCGGCACCAAGTACTTCCATGCCAACTCCACCGGCACCGACTCGGTAGCGTCAGGTCAGGATGCAGTGGCGATCGGCATGGGCGCGGTAGCGAGCCACGACGGCAGCGTCGCATTGGGCGCAGGCTCGGTAGCAGACGGCAGCACCTTGGGGCACAAGGCTTATCTGGTCGCAGGGACCGCAACAGGCGAAGTCAACATCGGCGACCGCCGCATCACTGGCCTCTCCGCCGGTGCAGACGATGCCGATGCGGTTAACGTCGAACAATTGAAAGCCGTCGCTGCGGGCGCCGCTGCCTCTGTGGCCGACGTGGTCAAATATGACGACAGTACCCATAACACCATTACCCTGGGTGGCAATACCTACGACAGCAGCACCCACACCGGTGGCACCACGATCACCAACGTGGCGAACGGTGTAGATGACAGCGATGCGGTGAACATGTCGCAGCTCAATCAAACCAATAACCAGGTGAGCAACAACACCACCAACATCACAAGCCTCAAAAATGACGCACTGCTGTGGGATACCAGCCTGGGGGCTTTCAGTGCCAGCCATGGCGGTGTCACCGTTAACAAGATCACCAACGTGGGTGCGGGAGATCTGAGCGCCAACTCCACGGATGCGGTCAACGGTTCGCAGTTGTATGCCTTGGGCCGACAGGTTACCGGCATCGATAATCGGGTAACGACTATCGAAAACAGCTTCAACACGATCAACAACGGTGGGGGCATCAAGTATTTCCGTGCCAACTCCTCGGGTGCTGATTCGGTGGCCAGTGGGGCCGAGTCGATTGCCATGGGGCCGAATGCCGTAGCGTCGGGCGCAGGCTCCGTGGCTTCGGGGAACGGTGCGAATGCGGCGGGTAATGCGTCTGTTGCGGTGGGCGAAGGGGCCAAGGCTTCTGCCAAAGGCAGCGTTGCGTTGGGTAGCGGGGCCAGCGATGGCGGTCGTGGTGCTGAAAACTATACCGGCAAGTACTCCGGTGCCGACAACAAGACCGCAGGTACGGCCTCCATCGGCAACGCAGCAACGGGCGAAACTCGCACACTCAGCAACCTCGCGGACGGTAAGGAAGCCACCGATGCGGTTAACCTGCGTCAGCTCGATGGTGCTGTGGCCGAGTCGAAGAAGTACACCGATGACTCGATCAGCTCGATCAACAACTCCGTTGCGAATCAGGACAAACGGGTGACCGACGTCGACAACCGTGTGACCCAGGCGGTGACGAATGTCACTAACCTGCAAAAAGGCACTGACGGCATGTTCCAGGTCAACAACACGAGCAACCTGGCAAAACCGTCAGCGACAGGCGACGACTCGATGGCCGGTGGTGCGGGTGCCAAGGCATCAGGCAAGAACAGTTCGGCCGTCGGCACCAACGCTATTGCCGCGGGTAACAACTCGACGGCAATCGGCAATGGTTCCACCGCCAAGGCGGACAACTCGGTAGCGCTGGGTGCCAACTCGGTGGCTGATCGCGCCAACAGTGTTTCGGTAGGCGCTGCGGGCAACGAGCGACAGATCACCCATGTGGCCGCCGGCACGGCGCCGACGGACGCGGTCAACCTTAGCCAGTTGAACAAGGGATTGGCTGACGCCACCAACAACGCCAATGCCTACACCAATTCGGTCTACAACTCGCTGAACAAAAATATCAAAGAGCTGGACAGCGACTTGAGTGCCGGTATCGCCGGTGCAATGGCCATGGCCGCACTGCCTCAGCCGTATACCGCTGGTGCAAGCATGACCTCCGGTTCCTTGGGCACCTATCGCGGGGAATCGGCGATGGCGTTGGGCGTGTCACGGATCTCCGATAACGGCCGGTGGGTCACCAAAATGCAAGCCACCACCAACACCCAACGCGACTTCGGCGCATCGGTGGGTGTGGGTTATCAGTGGTAACCCTTTCACGTTGATCCAGAGCCCGGCGCAGGCCGGGCTCCTCTTCCTATTTATCGTGTCGAGAATCTTATGCAAAAGCCCAATACATCACTGGTGAGCCTGTTTCTGAGCGCTTGCCTGGCCGCGACGCTGGCAGGTTGCGGTACCAATCGAAGCCATGTTGATGATCATGGCAAGTCCAGTGCCCCAGTGTTCCCGGCGCTCAAGGATGCCAGCCGTACCGAAGGCAGTTATGTGAGCGTGGAGAACTTGCGCAAGGTCGTGCCCGGCCTGACCAAGCCGCAGCTTTATGAACTGATTGGTTTGCCGCACTTCTCCGAAGCGATGTTCAACGTTCGCGAGTGGGACTACCTCTTCAAATTCCCACGGCCCGGTACCCGCGAGCCAATGGTTTGCCAGTACAAGGTGATGTTCGACGACAATAACGTTGCGCAGTCGTATCTGTTCTTGCCGCCATCCTGTGCCCAGGTGCTGAACATCAATGCCGAGGAGGGCGCTGCTGCTCCTGTCTTCCAATAGCGTTGAATTTAACGCCATTGCCTGCTGAAACAGTGCTGCAAAAAAGAAGGCCCCTATGGGGCCTTCGTCGTTTCTGGCGTTTGCACGGGGTTCATGGGAGAGATGCAGGGGATAGACGCGACAGCAAATCTGCACTGCTCATGGGGCTGGCATAAAAATATCCTTGCCCCCTTGAACAACCCAGATCAAGCAGCGTGTCTCGTTGCTCCAGGGTTTCGATCCCCTCGATGACAACTGACATGCCCAATGAGTCGCCCAGTGCGAGCGTGCTGCTGATAACTGCCTGGCAGCGTGGCTCGTGCAAGGTGCGCACGAACTCGCCATCCAGTTTGATTTCGTTGAACGGCAACTGGCACAAGCGCTTCAAGGAGGAAAATCCGGCGCCAAAGTCATCAATGGACAGTTGGCAACCCATCATGCGAAGCCGAACCAGTGTTTCAAGGCTGGCCGCTGTAGCGTCCAAAAGCCCGCCCTCGGTCAACTCAAACGTCAGGCCATCGCCTGGCAGGTCGAAGTGATCCAGTATCGATTTGATCCGCTGCGTCAGTTGACCGCCCACCAGTTGAGACGTTTGCAGGTTGAAAGCGAAATTCAGGGCGATGTCTTTTTCGCGCAATTGTTTCTGCAGCGCCAAGGCCTGGTTCAACTGGTCGAACAGCAACTCGTCCATCATCTCGCACCGCTCAAGCGTCGGCAGGAAGACCGCGGGCGATAAAATTCCCTTGATGGGGTGTAGCCACCGGGCGAGTACTTCGACGCCATACATCTCGCCGGTACGCAGATTGATTTTTGGCTGGTAATACGCCTTGATCTGATGGTCACGCAAGGCCTGGGTGACTTCCTGGCAATCAGGCAGGACCAGGTCCGGGGCTCGACTGGAGGGCTTGTATGAGCTGGCCGAGTACTTCTCCAATAACGGTGCCAACACTTCCGGTTGCAGGGGTTTGCCGACATCGCCCAGTAACTGCATACCCAACAAAGAGATAATTTTCTGTACCGAATACCGCAGATCCAAAGACATCGAACTGCTGATGATGATCGCGCCGACCAAATTGGAGTGGCTGGCCTGCTGCAAGAACTCCAGGCCATCCATGCCATTCATTCGCAGATCGCACAGCGTGATATCCACGGCGCCCACCTGTTGTAACAGTGCCAGCGCCTGTGATCCGTCTTCAGCCTGGAAGATCTCGGTGCACCCCAAGTGTTGGAGTACCTTGACTGCAAACGCTCGCTGAAAGGGATGGTCCTCAAGAACCAGTGCGCGGAGCGAAGGTTTATTCATCGCAAATGATCTTCATTATAGAAATATGGCCTGATAGTGCCGCACTAGAGGCCAACACTTTGTAGGCATGAAGCCACTGATGTGTAGGAAAAATCCGAGTGATCGCTTGGTGTAACGGCACTACGGGTATGCCCAATTCGTCATCAACCTTGCCTAAAGCGCTCAAGCCGCAACGCTTGGAATGGGCCAGTCTGGACGGTCTGTCCAAGGAGTTGATTATGATCCGACTGTCCCTGATCGAAGCCCGCACGCTGGCCGAATCGATCCTGCTGCACAACGGTTTCAACGCTGCACACGCCCAAGCGGTAGCCGCCACGGTGATTGCCGGCGAGCGCGATGGCTGTGCCTCCCATGGTTTGTACCGGATTCTGGGCTGCGTCAATTCGCTGCGCGCCGGCAAAGTGCGGGCCGATGCCGAGCCGCAGGTGATCGATCAGGCCCCTTCGATCGTGCGTGTCGATGCGGCGGGTGGGTTCTCGCAGCTGGCTTTCCAGGCCGGTATGCCGCTGCTGGAGGAGAAAACCCGGGCAAACGGAATTGCGGCGCTGGCCATTAACCGCTGCGTGCATTTCTCTGCACTATGGGTGGAGATCGAACAACTGACCGCCGCCGGCCTGGTGGCGCTGGCCTGCAATCCGAGCCATGCCTGGGTCGCGCCTGCGGGGGGAAGCCAGCCCGTGTTCGGCACCAATCCCATCGCGTTCGGTTGGCCGCGTGCGGGTAAAGATCCATTCGTGTTCGACTTCGCCACCAGTGCGATTGCCCGTGGCGATATCGAACTGCATCGGCGTGCCGGCAAGCCGATCCCCGAAGGGTGGGGAGTGGACGCCGACGGGCAACCGAGTACCGATGCCAATGTGGTGCTCGATGCCGGCGCGATGTTGACGTTCGGCGGGCACAAGGGCTCGGCGCTGGCCGCGATGGTGGAGCTGATTGCCGGGCCGTTGATTGGTGACTTGACCAGTGCCGAATCGCTGGCCTATGACGCTGGCAGCAAGTCGTCGCCGTACCATGGCGAGCTGATCATCGCACTTGATCCGCGACGTTTTCTCGGCGAGGCCACCGAGCAGCACCTGGCGCGTGCCGAAACGTTGTTCGAAAGCATACAAGGGCAAGGTGCCCGCTTGCCGTCGCAACGGCGATATGAAGCGCGGGCGCGCAGTCTGGTGGAAGGGGTGCAAATCCCGCAGGCCTTGTACAACGACTTGAAGGCATTGCTGGATTAAAAGAAGACGGGCGCCCATGGCGCCCGTTCGGTTTACAACTGTTCGCAGTGGTTATGGCCATCGACCAGGCGATTGATCCCCAGCGGGTTGGCGTTTTGAAGCGCTTCGGGCAACAACGCATCCGGGCAATTCTGGTAGCAAACCGGACGCAGAAAGCGCTCGATGGCCAAGGTGCCGACCGATGTGCCACGGGCGTCGGAAGTGGCCGGATAAGGCCCGCCATGCACCATCGCATCGCACACTTCAACACCGGTCGGGTAGCCATTGAACAGCACGCGGCCGACCTTTTGTTCCAGCAGTGGCAGCAGTTCACCATGGGTTCGCAGGTCGCCAGCCTCGGCAATCAATGTGGCCGTAAGCTGACCGTGCAGGCTGTGCAGCGCTTGGTGCAGTTCTGCCTTGTCGGCCACTTCGACGATAAGGGTGGTCGGGCCGAACACTTCTTCCTGCAACAACGGATCACCATCAAGCAGCAGATTGACGTCAGCCTTGAACAGCTGCGGTTGAGCTTGATTGCCTTGTTGGACCTTGCCGGCCAGATGACGGATACCCGGATGGCGCAGCAGGGCTTGCACACCCGTGCCGTAGCTGGCGAGTGTCCCGCTGTTGAGCATGGTTTGAGCCGGCTGCTCGTTCATCAAGTGACTCAGCCTTGCGGTGAACGCACTGAACGTCGAGGAGCGAATGCCAATGACCAGCCCCGGATTGGTACAGAACTGACCACAACCTTGGACTACCGATGCCACCAGCTCGCTGGCGATTTTCTCGCCACGCACTTGTAGCGCTTCGGGCAACACCACTACTGGGTTGATGCTGCTCATTTCGGCAAACACCGGGATCGGCTGCTTCCGGGCGGCGGCCATATCGCAGAGGGCGCGACCGCCCTTGAGTGAACCGGTGAACCCCACGGCTTGAATGGCCGGATGCTTGACCAGTGCTTCGCCGACGCCGGCACCGTAGATCATGTTGAACACGCCGTTGGGCATGTCGGTTTGCTCGGCGGCGCGCAGGATCGCATCGGCCACCCGCTCGGCGGTCGCCATGTGCCCGCTGTGAGCCTTGAACACCACCGGGCAACCCGCTGCGAGGGCGGCTGCGGTATCGCCGCCGGCGGTGGAAAAGGCCAGCGGGAAATTGCTCGCGCCGAACACCGCCACCGGGCCGACGCCGATCCGGTACTGACGCAGATCGACCCGTGGCAGCGGCTGACGCTCGGGCAAGGCCCGGTCGATGCGCGCGCCATAGAAATCGCCACGGCGCAGAACCTGGGCGAACAGACGCATCTGGCCGCTGGTGCGCCCACGCTCGCCTTGTATGCGCCCGGCAGGCAACGCCGTTTCACGGGTTACCAGCGCAACGAAGTCATCATCCAAGGCATCCAGTTGCGCGGCGATGGCCTCAAGAAACTCGGCGCGCCGACTCGCCGACAGAGCCCGAAATGCCGGGTAAGCGGCAGCGGCCGCTTGGGCTGCGGCATCGACTTCCTCGCCCGTGGCCTGCATGAACGAATAGGGCTGCGCTTCACCGGTGCTGGCGTCATGGCTTCGCAAGGTGACAGTACCGGCGGCGCTGCGCGCACCGCCGATGTAGTTGTGGCCGATGATCTCGGGCATGGAAAACTCCTGTAGGGGAAGGGGGATCAGGCCAGCGAATCGCCTCGGCGAGTGGTGGCCGGTTCGGTGCTGTCCAGGCCAGCAATCCGCGCCGCGGATTCACTGTCCACCTGATGCAGCGACTTGCCACGGGTTTCACGCGTCAGCCCGACGGCAACTATCGAAATCAGCGCGGCGCCGACCAGGTAGAAAGCGATGGGTGTCGAACTGTTGTACTTGTTGAGCAGGGTGAGGGCGATCAGCGGGGCCAGCGAACCGGCGAAGATCGGCGCCACCTGATAGCACAGGGACAGCGCGGTGTAGCGCACGTGGGTCGGGAACATCTCGGCCATCAGCGCCGAGTAGGGCGCATAAGTCATCGATTCAATGGCCAGGCCCAGGGTAATGGCCGCCATGATCAGCCAGTTGTTGCCGGTATCCATCATCGGGAAACCGATAAAACCCCAGAACGCCGTGAGCACCGCGCCGGTCAGGTACACCGGTTTACGCCCGACCAGGTCAGACAGATACCCCATCAGCGGGATCAGGAAGAAGTGCAGCAAGTGCGCGCCGAACATCAGCAACAGGATCTGTGACGTGTCCTTGTGCACCACCAGTTTCAGGTAGGTGATCGAGAAGGTCACGACGGTGTAATAGAGGATGTTCTCGGCAAACCGCGCACCGATACCAACCAACACGGCGCGCCAGTGGTGACGCAACACTTCGACCACACCCAGTTGCTGATGCTTGTTTTGCGCCTGCCGGGCCTGGGCTTCCTTGAAGATCGGTGCGTCATCGACGCTGGTACGAATCCAGTAGCCGATCAGCACCACCACCGCCGAAAACCAGAATGCAACGCGCCAGCCCCACGCGAGGAATTGTTCTTGCGACAGGGTCGACGACAACAGCAACAGGGCGAGGGTGGCCACCAGGTTGCCGGCCGGGACACCGGCCTGCGGCCAACTGGCCCAGAAGCCTCGACGATTGTCCGGACAATGTTCGGACACCAACAGAATCGCACCGCCCCATTCACCGCCAAAAGCGAACCCCTGAATCAACCGCAACAGCACCAGCAACACCGGCGCTGCATAGCCGATCTGATCGAAACCGGGCAGGCAACCCATCAGGAACGTGGTGATGCCGACCACCACCAGACTCAGTTGCAGCAGACGCTTGCGGCCGAACTTGTCACCGTAGTGACCGAACACCAGGCCACCCAACGGACGGGCGAGAAACCCGACGGCGTACAAGGCGAAGGCGGCGAGGATGCCGTCGACCGGGTTGCCGGTCTGGCGAAAGAACAACTGGCCGAAGACCAGTGCCGAGGCGGTGCCGTAGAGAAAGAATTCATACCATTCGGCGACGGTGCCGGCCATGGCGGCGGCCACGACGCGCTTGAGTCCCGAAGTTGTGGTTGCGCTGCACGAGCTTGGGGGATTGGACATGCTGACGTTTCCTGTGGGGGCGCAAAAACAGGCAGCCGGTTCGGGCCCCTAAGGGCCCGCCCGGCAATCACTCAGAGACCGACGTCCGGCAGCTCCGGACGGTTGGCCAGGGCCTTGGCCATGATCTGCTCGACGAACACGCGGTCAGCTTCCGGCAGGGCCAGGCGTGGTGGACGGGTCAGCGCGCTGCCGCGACCGGCGATGGCTTCGCACAGCTTGATGCACTGCACCAGGTCGGCACGGGCGTCGAGGTGCAGGATCGGCATCAACCATTCGTAGATCGGCATGGCTTCGGCGAAGCGACCGGCCTTGGCCAGGCGGAAGATGGTTTCGCCTTCTTTGGGGAACACGTTGGACATCCCCGAGACCCAGCCTTCGGCGCCCACCGCAATGCTTTCCAGCACCACGTCGTCGAGACCGGCGAATAGCACAAAACGATCACCGACTTCATTGCGCACGTCGATGAAACGGCGCGTGTCGCCGGAAGAATCCTTGAAGCACACCACGTTGTCGCAGTCGGCCAGGGATATCAGGATGTCCGGGGTGACGTCGTTTTTGTAGATCGGCGGGTTGTTGTAGACCATCAGCGGTACGTCGGCGTTTTTTGCCACGTAACGGTAATGCTCGGCGGTTTCGAATGGCTTGGAGCCGTAGACCAGTGCCGGCATCAGCATGACGCCGTCGACGCCCACACGGCGTACTGCGTTTGCGACTTTGGCGGCGGCCACACTGGTGAACTCAGCTACTCCGCAGATCACCGGAACGCGACCGCGAGCGGCGTCGACCGCGACTTCGGTCACGGCGATTTTTTCTTCGGCGGTCAGCGAGGTGTTTTCCCCCACGGAACCGCACACCACCAGGCCCGACACGCCGTCACGGATCACGTTGGAAATCACCTGATGGGTTTTTTCCAGGTTGATGGAAAAGTCGTCGTTGAATTGAGTGGTCACCGCGGGGAAGACGCCACTCCAGTTAATGCGTTTGCTCATTGTTGCCTCCGATGGGTTCGTTCGTATTTCGTATACGATATTGCAAGTGAGTAAATTCGGCTAGCGCTTTTTTCGGGTTACAAGGGGTTTTTGCTAGCCGTTGGTCAGTGTTTCGACGGCAGGGATCAGGCGCCAGGCCAGGTGTCAGACAGTCGGTAGCCTTGTGGCCATGGATCGCTCGGATCGAGCAGCAACTGATGAGTCCCGGTGATCCAGGCTCGTCCGGAAATACACGGGTAGATCGCCGGTCGACCGGCCACCTCCGTCAGCGAATCGATGCGGCAGTGGAACTCGGAACCGATGATCGAGCGGCCAATAAAACGATCGCCCACCTGCATCAAACCCTTGGCTTGCAACACCGCCATGCGCGCCGAGCAGCCGGTGCCGGTGGGTGAGCGGTCGATTTTGCCGGGTTGAATCACCACCGCATTGGCGCCAGTGGCGATGCCGTTTTCATGGACGATGGGCGCGGCGATCTGGCAGAAGGAAATGTGCGACCACTCGGGGTTCAGCGGATGTACGAAGCCCAGTTGTTCGTTGGCCGCCCGGGTGATTTTCAGCCCGGCCTCGACCAGGTCAGCCGCCTCGTCGGGACGGATGGAGAACCCCAGGCGCTTGGCATCGGCGATCACAAAACTGTCGCCACCGTACGCAGTGTCAACTTGCAGTGAGCCCAGGCCTTCGACTTCGATCCACGCATCAAGACGGTCAGCGAAGGAGGGTACGTTCTTGATTTCCACCCGCTCGACCTTGCCATCGCGGCAATCGGCGACGGCCTCGATCAGCCCGCCCGGGGCTTCGAGTACCAGCCGGGTTTGCGGTTCGGTCATCGGCAGAATACCGGTGTCGAGCAACACCGTGGCGACACACAGCGAGTTGGAGCCGGACATCGGTGGGGTGTCTGCCGGTTCCATGATGATCCAGGCCATTTGCGCCCGTGGGTCCTTGGCCGGCACCAGCAGATTGACGTGGCGGAATACTCCCCCGCGTGGTTCGTTGAGCACGAAATTGCGCAGGGTTTCATCCCGGGCGATCCAGCGAGATTGTTCCCACACGGTGGCGCCTGGTGGCGGGGCAACGCCCCCAACGATGACATCACCGACTTCGCCTTCGGCGTGGCAGCTGACGACATGTATGACTTTCGATGAGCGCATGACTTGATCCTTTTGTTACCTGTTAGGGCCTCATCGCGGGCAAGCCCGCTCCCACAGGTTTGCGGGTGTACACAAAATCGGTGGCAGACACCGATCACTGTGGGAGCGGGCAAGCCCGCGATGGGGCCGTCGGTTATTTCACTGACTTAAGGAAGGCCGCGGTTTCCGCATGCACCGGGTTGCCGATAACTTGTTCAGGCGTGCCGATCTCGTGCACCAGGCCATTGCGAAAAAACGCCACGCGGTCCGACACGTCGCGAGCGAAGCGGATCTCGTGGGTCACCAGCACCATGGTCATGCCGTCTTCGGCGAGCATGCGCATGGTGTCCAGCACTTCGCCCACCAGTTGCGGATCGAGGGCCGAGGTGGCTTCGTCGAACAACATATAATCCGGTGACATGGCCAGGGCGCGGGCGATGGCCATGCGCTGCTGCTGACCGCCGGACAATTTGCCGGGAAAGGCCTTGAGCTTGTCACCCAACCCCACGTGGGTCAGTTGCCGCACCGCCAGCTCCTCGGCTTCAGCCTTGCTTTTTCCGAGGACTTTGCGCGGCGCCAGCATCACGTTCTCCATCACGGTCAGGTGCGGAAAGGCGTTCCATTGCTGGAACACGATGCCGATCTTCTGCCGCAGGCGATTGAGGTCGGTGGCGCTGTGGTGAACCTCGACACCGTCCACGCGGATATTGCCTTTCTGAATCGGCTCCAGGCCGTTGATGCACATCAGCAGGGTCGACTTGCCCGAGCCCGAGCCGCCGATGATCGACACCACTTCACCCTTGCTCACGGTCAGGTTCACGCCCTTGACCACCTCCAGGTTGCCGAAGGATTTGTGTACGTTGTCGATCTCAATCATTTTCTTGCCACCTTCTTTCCAGACGAGCGCCAAGGCGGGCAACCACCAGGCTCATGACGTAATAGATGAGGCCCGCGATGCACAGCACCAGCAACGGTTCCTGGATGCGGGTCACGATGGTTTGCGAGGCGCGCAGCAACTCGACGATGCCGATCCACATCACCAGCGCGGTGTCTTTCATCACACCGAGCACGAGGTTCAGCCAACCGGGAAACGCTACGCGCGTGGCGATCGGCAGGACGATCCAGCGCAGGTCCTGGAAGAAGCTCAGGCCCAGCGAGCGACTGGCGCGGCGCACGGTAAACGGCACCGCGAGCACACCACCGCGCACGATCTCGGTGAAGTACGCGGCGGCGTAGACCCCGAGCACGATGCAGCCAACGCTGAAAGCGCTGATGTCCAGACCGACGATGCTCTTGAGCGAGTTGAACAGCACAAACTGAATCAACAGCGGCACGCTGCGAAACACGTCCAGCACCCAGGCCAGCGGCAGGCTGGCGCGTGGCAGCAGCGCCCGCAACAAGCCGAACACCAACCCGGCGACAGAGCCGAGGATGATCGACCAGAACGTCAGTTGCAGAGTGACCCAGGCGCCATTGAGCAGAAACTGCAGGTCATTCCAGGAAAAACTGGTGGTAAACATGGTCAGGTCCTCAGTAACGGAACAGCCGCCAGGCCATCAGCCGGGCCGTCGCGACGATCGCCTTGGCAATCAGGTAATACAGCACCGCGGCAATGGCGAAGTATTCGAAGGTGCGGAACGTCTTGACGTTGAAGTCCTGGGTCACCCCGGTGAGGTCATTGTTCAGGCCGACAATCACCCCCAGCGAGGTCATCAACACCGCCCAGACCATTTGATTGCTCAACGGGTAGAACACGATCCGCAGCAACTGCGGGACGATGATCATCCGGTAGGTCTGGAAGGCACTCATGCCCAGCGAACGTGCGGCCCGCACTTGTGTGCCGGGCACAGCCTTGAGGCCGCCGCGGAAGTTTTCCGCGAGGTAGCCGGCGTTGTTGAAGGTGATCCCCGCCAGCAGGGCGAACCAGGAGCTGACATGCAACTCCAGTGAGCCAAGGCCGAAGTAGAGGACGTAAACCTGAAACAGCGACGGGGTGTTGCGGGCGATCGACACCCAGCCGTTGCCGAAGCCACGCAGCACCGGGTTTTTGGCTTCGCGCATCACCGTCAGGGCCAGGGCGATGAGCACTCCGAAGATCATCGACAAGGCGGCGGTTTCGAAAGTGACCACCGCCCCGGCGAGCATGTCCGGCAGGGCGCGCAGGGCCGAGCGCCATTGGAAGGTGTAATCAAACATGCGCAGTGTTCTCCAGGTGAACAGCCGGTTGCAGCCAGGCGGGCAGGCGTCCGCTGGCCGTAGCGCTGCAGGCTGCATCGACGCATTCGGCAAGGTTGGCGAAGTGCACCTTTCGACCGACCAGGCCGGGTGCGTAATGGGCGTATTTGCCCGAATTGGTCATCAAGGTTTTGGCGTCCAGCGGGATCACCGGTTCACCGAGCATGCACCAGCAGGTATCCGTGACGAGGGTTGCGCCGAAGGCTTCGATCACGCTGATGTGCCCAGCCTCGCGCGCCTGTTCCAGCACCGCGCGGCCGCAGGTGATGGCAAGGACCACGTCGGGATGCTTGACCCGATTGCGACACAGTCGCGCCAGGTGAGCGAACTCGCTGAGGGAGAAATGCGGATTGCCCAGCGAGACCACATCCACCCGGTTTTCGCGGGCGCTGTTGAGCTTGCGCCAACTGTGCAGCAGGTCCTTCAAGCGAATGGTTTCCACCGGCAGGGTTTGATCCGGCTCCAGAACCTGTGTCGGGTCGAGGGCTTCCGGGGTAACACCGGCGATATGGAACAACGGCGCGGCGGAGGTGGTGGCAAACGCCGCGCCGAAGGCTTTCAGGTCATCCAGGTTTGGCGTGCGCCGTTCCAATCCATACACCAACGGAATCCGGCTGCCCGCCAGCGCGCCAATGTGATAACCGAGCAGCGGATAGAACGCGTCATCCAGTTCACCCAATGCGGGTAACTCAATGTGCAAACGGGCTTTGCGTTGAGCGTCCAGATGGCAGCCAATCAAGGGCGCGCGACCGGTCAGGGCGATGCAGATATCCAGGTAGTCCGGGTACTTCAGCGTCCGTGCACCGAGCACACTGTTGGCGTAAACCACAGCGTTTGATTCGGCCCAGACGATCTGTTCACCGGCCTTCGGCGCGCTGTCCAGCAGGTAGGGCGCACAGGTAAAGCTCAGCTGCGCCCCCATTGCCATGTAGGCATCACCCAAAGCGCTGGCCGGTACGCCAAGCGCGGGATCGATGCCCAATTCTCGCCAACGACGCTGGTCGACGGAGATTGAATTGAGGGTCGTCGGCACCCGCACTTTTGCGCCCCACTGCACCAACTGTTCGGCAAACCGCAGGCTGGCCGGGCCGGTATAGATGCAGCCGTCGATGTGCGCCTGAGTGACATCCACCAGGCATCGGGCACCTTGCAGTTCGGCCATGCGCAGGACGATTTGCATGGCAATTTGTGCCGCCTTGCCATGCTCGCCATCGAGCAGCGCCCGGTCGAGTACAGTGAGCTCGATCGAGGCGCTTGTTTCGACGGTTTGCGATGAATTTTCGAGTGCCTGCCAGGCATCGCCGGGCAGGTGTTCGAACAGTGTCACCGATGAATTCTCGACACGGGCAAACGCCTTGACGCGCAAGGCGGCAAAGGCCTCCTGACCGATGCACAGCACCGGCAGGGAACGCTCGAAAATGGTCTGTGCCACCAGCACGCCCAGGGTCAGGATCTCATCGGGTTCGGCCAGCACCAGTGCGGCTGGTGCATGACCATTACTGATCAACTCCATCAAGACACTGCTGCCAGTGCACGAGCCGCGACCGCTGGGAATGGCCAGCACACGACCGGCCAAATGCTCGCCGCTGAGCGGGTGATGACGGTCGATGACCTCACCGCTGAACGGGTCAACGCCGCCCCAGAAACTCAGCCCGACATCGGCGAACAGCAGGGCGCCTTGTGCGGCGCCCGCGACCAGACTGCGACCGGAAAGGGAAGTGGCCCCAGGCATGCCGGACATCTTAGTAGTAGACCTTGGGCACGGTCAGGTCGGAAGGCTTGATCTCGGTGCCGACCCATTTGGTGAACAGTTCCTCGTAGCGGCCGCTACGGACTTGCTGGTTGACGAACAGGTTCAGGTAGTTGAGCAAGCCATACTCGTTACGCTTGGCACCCAGGGAGACATAGTCAATGGTGTACGGTGCGTTACCGGCGACCTTCAGGTTCTTGTATTTGCCCGACTTGATGGTGGCGGCGGCCACGGTATTGGTGACGACGGTTGCGTCGATGTGGCCCTGAGCGACGGCCAGCAACGTGTCGTTCTGCGACTGATACGCGCGGAAAGTGCCGCTGCCCCAGTTCTTCACGTCTTTTTCCAGGGCGATGGCTTCATAGGTGCCGCTGGTGTTACCCAGGGGTTTGCCTTTGATATCGGCGAAGCTGTTGATGCCGGTGTTGTCGCGGGTCAGCACCACCATCTGGAAGGCAAAGTACGGCACGGTGAGGCCGACAGTCTTGGCCCGTTCCAGGGTGTCGGAGGTTGACGCAACGATCACGTCGGCGCGCCCGGAGATCAGCGCCGGAATGCGGTCAGGGAAGGGGGTTTCAACCACTTCGGCTTCGACCCCGAGGACTTTCGCCAGGTCGCGGCAGTAGTCCACGTCGAACCCGGCCGGGTTGTTACCTTCATCGCGGAACCCCATCGGCGGGAAGTCCAGGGTCACGGCGCAACGCAGCTTGCCCGAACCGATAATATCGTCGAGCTTGTCAGCCTGGGCGGTGGCGATGAAGGAAGTGCTGAGGACAGCGCTGAGGGCTACGGCAAATGCGGGGTTTTTCATAGAGGCCTCGTTGTGGTTGTAGTGTCGTCAGATATCGTATTGGGGATTTCGTATACGATATTAACAATAGCAATGGACGTGCCTGTTTTCCTCCCGAGACCAGAATTAATTTCCAGCCCTTGAATCAGACGGGTTGCGCGACGATGAGTCGGTAGAGGCGAGAGGGTGCGGATCAGGAAGGTGTTACAGAAGGGAGCACAGTCGCCCCATGACGCGCCTTAAAGGAACACCTTAACGGCGGCTGTCGCGGTATTGGCTCGGTGCCAGGCTAGTCAAGGCGCGGAACTGTCGGCTGAAGGCACTGTGGTCGGTGTAACCACAGCGCAGGGCGATCTCTGTGATGGGCAGGTCGGTGTGCAACAACAGCCGCGAACCTTCTTCCAGCCGGGCCTTGTGAATCATCTGCCGTGGCGTGAGCTGGAACACGCGTTTGCAGTGGCGCTCCAGTTGCGCCACGGAATACCCGGCAATCGCCGTCAATTCGGCGAGGCTGATAGGGCGGGCGAAATGCTTGCGGATATGCGCGTCCACCGCAGCGAGTTTCGGGAACGCCGGATGGCTGGACTGGGGAAGTTGCAGGTCGCGGGAGATGCCCGCCAGGCCAACGATGCGGCCCTGTTCATCGTGCAGGGCCAGTTTGTGGGTCAGGCACCACATTGGCTGATTGCCGAAATACAGATGCAGTTCGAGTTGATCGGCCAGTTCGCGGCCGGTGGACAGCACGCGCCGATCCTGTTCGGTGTACAGCGGGCCGTAACGCTCGGGAAAGACCCTGTCGGCGGTGAGCCCAAGCAACTCGTCAGGGTGTTTGAAGCCGCAACGTCGGGCCAGGGTCTGGTTGACGAACGCGTAGCGGGCCTCGCTGTCCTTGATGAAAAACACCACGTCGGACAGGGTGTCGAGCAGCGGCGCAATCGGCTGCAAGCTGCTCAACAGGGTCGGCAGGTCACAGGGTTTGAAGGTCGTGAGCGAGGCATACATGGCGCTGGGCGTCTGGTGGCAATGCCGAGGATCATAAAGACTCGGGCCGGCTATCGAAAGCCCTGGCCCGGTATTCAAACGGGCGGGTTGTCGTCCAGGCACAACAAGGTCTCGATCCGTGCCGGGCTGAACGGCGGGCGTGGCACCGAGGGTTGCCAGCCGAACAAGTGCTGCAAGGCGCCGCCACACACTCGACCCTGACAAGCGCCCATGCCGCAGCGGCTGGCCAGTTTGGCTTCGCGCCAGTCCGCGTGCCCGGCGAGCGCAGCGTAGGGTACGTCTTCGCAGCGGCATAGCAGGGTGTCGGGTTGTGCCAGCGACTTGAGTTGCGGGCCGAGCGCGAATGCCTGGTTCAGCGCATTGGCGAATCCCTGCCACCGCGCGCGCCGAGAGAACAATGCTTGAGCCGCCTGACGGTCGTCGACCGCTGCGTATCCCGCAATCGCACCTTCGACCAACGCCAGTTCACTGCCACCGAACCCCGTGCATTCTCCCGCCGCATAGTGGTCAACGCGGCGGGTGGCTTGCCAGGTATCGACCGCGAGGGCGTGGCCATCGAGATCACAGCCCAGGGCCTGGCCAATTTGAGTGTTGGGGATCAGGCCGAAGCCACAGGCCAGGCGATCACATTCCAGTTCGACGATTTTCCCTTGCTGTTGCAGGCGCACGCCTTCTAGCCGCTCGGTTCCCAGCGCCGCCAACACGTGGGTGCCGGTGCGGTAATGGCGATCGAACAACGTGAACGACTGCAGCAGTTTGTTGGGCCAGCGCGGCAGTTGTGCGGCGAACCCGGCGACTGCCGCCGTTGAAGCCTGCTCGGCGATGCGCAGCACCCGGGCACCCTTGTGTTTTGCGGTCGCGGCGCTGGCCAACAACAACGGCCCGCTACCGGCGATCACCACGCGTTCACCCTGTACCGGCAGGCCGCCCTTGATCAATGCCTGAAGGCCGCCCGCGCCGGTTACGCCGGGCAGTGTCCAGCCGGGGAAGGGCAGCAGCAACTCACGGGCGCCGGTGCACAAAATCAGTTTGTCGTAGGCAATCAGCCAGCCACGATCAGCATCTTCGACCAATAATTGCTTCGGCCCGGCGCAGGCGATCACCCGGGCCCCGGAATGGACGCGGATGTTGTCGCAGCGCTGCAGTTGATCACGCAGATCACGGGCCAGCGTCGGCAAATTGGCCTGAGGCCCGTCGCGCCAGATTTGTCCGCCCGGCGCGGGGTTGTCGTCGAGCATGACGATACGTGCACCGCCAGGCGCGGCGGCGAGGGCGGCGGCCATACCGGCAGGGCCGGCACCGATAATCAGCACGTCGGCATATTCGCTCATGTGCGTGTCTCCACTTGCATGCCGTCACGGCACAGTGTCTGGCAGGCCAGACGGCGTCGACCGTCGATGGTCACCCGGCATTCCTGGCAAATACCCATGCCGCACAAGGGCGCGCGGCGTTGACCACTGACCGAAGTCCGACTGCAACCGTCGCTGCCCAAGGCCAGCGCGGCCGCGACGCTGGTGCCTTCGGCAACGCGCAGGGAACGGCCATCGAGCATCAATTCAGGCATAAACGGGCTCTCCCAGAAAACGCTGCGGCAGATACGGATGCGCAGCGAGCGGCGGTGTTTCGTTGAACAGTTGCGCGACCAGCAAATCGGCCGTGCCGGGGGCCGTGGTGACGCCCAGTCCTTCGTGGCCGACGGCCAGCCACAAGCCCTTGCGCTTTGGGTGCTGACCCACCAGCGGTAAGCCGTCGGGGCTGGCGGCGCGAAAACCGGTCCAGGCGCGGATGCCATTGAGCTGCGCCAACCCCGGCATGTATTCGATCGCACGCTTGAGCATTTTGGCGAGCATCCAGCCTTCGACCTGCGGGTCAGTGGTGCCGAATTGCCGCGAGGCACCGATGAACAATTGCCCGGTTGGTCGAGGTTGAATGTTGCAAGCCGTCGAGGGGCCCGAGGCGTTATGGGCACTGGTGACATAGCCGAGCTCCACCAAGGTGTGCGTGACCTTGGCGGGGTAGCGGTCGGTGATCAGCAAGTGGCCTTTCTTCGGTTCGATTGGCAATTCCGGGCATAACTCGTTGGCCTGAACGCCGTTGGCCAGAATCACGGCTTCGGCACTCAGCCAGCGAACGTCATCCAGGCGTACACGGTTGCCATCGACTTCACTGACTCGCGCCCGCAGCTGCTGGATGTTCGTCGTGTCGAGCATCCAGTTAGCCGTCGCCGGGGCATAGAGAATGCCGTCGCCATTGATTAACAAACCGCCTTCCAGGCCCTCGCGCAACTCGGGTTCGCGCTCGCGCAACGCACGGCGGCTAATCAGTTCACAGGCAACGCCTTGAGCTTGAAGGTTCAGGTATTTGCTGTGGGCGACCGTCATTTCTTCGGCGTTGGCCGCCAGCCAGAGGGTGCCGTTGCTGCGGTAGGCGCAGCCGTCGGGCAGATCCGGCCCGTGTTCGCGCCAGCGTTGCAGGGAATATTGGCTGAGCGCCAGTTCGGCCGGGTTGTCGTCCAGGACCAGCAGGTGACCCATGCCTGCCGCTGTCGCACCGGGGATGCCGGCGTCCACCACCAGCACGCGCAAGCCACGGCGGGCCAGCGCCTGGGCACAGGCGGCGCCGATGATGCCGGCGCCAATCACGATCACATCGGCGATCAGGCCTTCACTCACGGGCGAATGCCCCAAGCGAATGGATCGTCCTGTTCGATGATCAGGCTGGCTTCGGCGCTGATGTAGGCACGACCGCGAATCGTCGGCACGATGCGCTCGCCCTGAAGTTCGTATGAACCCTCGAACTCGCTGCCGATGACGCTGGCCTGGCGCCAGATCTGTCCCGGCTGCAATTTGTCGTCAGCCGCCAGGCACGCCAGTTTGGCACTGGTGCCGGTGCCGCAGGGTGAGCGGTCGTAGGCTTTGCCGGGGCAGAGGACGAAGTTGCGACTGTCGGCGTGTTCGTCATCGGCGAACAGCTCGACGTGATCGATCAGCCCGCCGTCTTCACCGCGAATGCCCTGGGCTTCCAACGCTTGCTGCACGGCAAAGGTATACGCGGTCAATGCATCGAGGTTGTCACCGGCCACACGCAGGCCATGCTCGGCGATCAGGAAAAACCAGTTGCCACCCCAAGCCACATCGCCGACCACCGTTCCAACACCTGGCACTTCGAGCGCCAGCGCCTTGCGGTAACGGTAAGCGGGCACGTTGCGTACGCTCACTGAATGGTCTTCGTGCAGCGTTGCCTGCACTGTGCCCACTGGCGTTTCGATGCTGTGCACGCCCGGGCCGATCTTGCCCATATGGGCCAACGATGCCACCAGGCCAATGGTGCCGTGGCCGCACATACCCAGATAACCGCTGTTGTTGAAGAAGATCACGCCGGCACACGCGGTCGGATCGACGGGCTGGCAGAGCAGGGCGCCGACGAGTACGTCGCTGCCCCGTGGTTCGAGCACACACGCGGCGCGCCACCGATCATGCTGCTCAGCCAGCCGCTGCCGACGTTCGGCCATGCTGCCGGAACCCAGGTCGGGAAAACCTGCCGTCACCAGGCGGGTAGGTTCGCCGCCGGTGTGGGAGTCGATCACGCTGATTCGTTTCATAACAGGGCCACGTCCGTTCAGATGATTGAACGAAAGAGTGGCCCGTGCGGGGGGGCGCCGGCTTGATGGTTTTATCCAGCGCCGATGACGATATCGGCACAGTGCGGCGAGCGGTTAGTGATGGTGCGGCAGGTGCTCGAACAGCGTCTTGCAGACCCCGGCAATGTGCTCGTCGAGCAGCTTCACCGCCAGGTCCACGTCGCCGGCGCGACAGGCCGCCAAAATCTCCCGGTGTTCATGATCGGCGCGATCCTTGCCGGCCGAGAGGCTCATCTGCATGCGCAGGTAACGCTCCAGTTTGTCGTTGACCGAACGAATCAGGCCGACCAGAAACGGGCGTTGCGCCGGTTCGTAAAGGCAAGAGTGCAGCTCCCAATTGAGCTCGGCCCAGCGTCCCACGTCATCTTCGCCGATGAATTCCTGGCAGATACGTTCGGCACGGGCGAAGGTTTCTTCGGTCATGTTAGGGATGGCCAGGCGCAGCACTTTGTCTTCGAGCAGCATGCGCACTTCGAACATCTGCGCCAGTTCTGCGTCGGACACCCGCGTCACCATCGCCCCGCGATTACGCTGGAACATCACCAGGCCTTCAGCCTCCAGGCGCTTGAGCGCTTCGCGCACCGGGATCTTGCTGACGTTGAACTGCCGCGCGATGTCGTCCTGGCGAATCGGCTCGTCCTCGTCAAAATGCCCGGCAACGATTGCGTCCCGCAGATGGCGAGTGATGATTTCCGACGTCGAAGGCGCATTGCCAAGGTCTGGAGCATTGAATTTGGTTTGGGTCACGGCGGCGGTCGTTCGGAATGAGTTGTAGATATGGTATACGAATTTTGCCGGGTGTTCCTTTGTCGACACACCAGTCTGTGGCGCCCTGTATGGATGAGGCTGACATCGACATCCACACTTGAGAGCCGGGTGCCGAGCCTCTGATTGTTCTGAATACGCAAACACTGAAGTCGCCGAGAATGGAATTGTTGGTGGAGTGGTGGGCTTGTAGCCTCCATTACGCCGAACACCGCGATTGGCCAACGATCGGGTGGAGCTCCAGCCAGGGCTCATCAAGACAGACACTGTTACGTCATCGCTTGCTTTCGGCCGCATGCCCCTTCGGGGGATTGGCACCTAATAAAAATAAGGAAGGCAGCTATGAGTATTCGTGCATGGGTCCGTGCAGCAACCCTGCTTGCGCCCGTTCTGGGTGCCGGGGTTCTGGTTCCCTCTTTGGCTTGCGCAGCGGACGACCCGATGGGCTCGTTGGTGCGCGGGGTGTTCGGCGACAGCCTTGAGCGTGAACACGGGATCAAGGTCTATGGCTGGGGCCAGGTGGGTGTGATCTACAACAACAACGGCACGGATGACGTCAGCAAACAGAGTTTCTTCAATACCGATGAAGGCGTGAACCTCAACCAGTTCGCCCTGGCCGTGGAAAAGAAACCCAAGAGCAATGTGATCGGCCGCGTCGGGCCGTTTCCGGGGCCGATGCCGCAAGAGGCTGACTGGGGTTTCAACGTCACGACGGTGTATGGCAAAGACGCGCGCTACTTCAAGACCTACGGCTGGGACGAAGACCTGAGCGCGAACCGCAGCAACAAACCCGAAGAACCCGCACTCACCATCGCCCAGGCCTACGCCGACTTCTACTTCCCGGTGCTTGGCGGCTCAGACCTGATGATCGGGATATTCCACACGCCACTGGAAAACGAAATCGGCTTCGCGTTGCCATCCCCGGCACCGACGGACTTCTACTCGCACACGTATTCCTTCATGCATGGCCCGGCCAAACATGCCGGTGCGTTGTACTCCTTCAAACTGCCCTCGGCACCCGGCGAAAGCATGCTGGGCTTCGAGTTGGGCGTGGTGCAGGGCTGGAACAACCTGCAAGACCCCAACCATGACCCGGATGTGATCGCCAACGTGCGCTGGCGCTCGGCGGACTTCGGCACCTGGATCGACTGGGAAAACATCTACGGTAACGGCGCCGGCGACAGCTTCGCCGAATGCAGCTGCGGCTCACCGCTGCCGGCCGGAACCAAGGATGACGACTACAAGCGCCTGGCGTCTTACCTGACCCTTTCGCACGTCGTCGATCCGAACAACCGCGTGGCACTGGAGCTGAACTACGGCAAACAGGAGCAAGGCGCCTTCGCCGGGTTCGCCAACAAAAACGATGCCACCTGGTACGGCACCGATATCAACTGGTATCACAAACTCAGCGAAAACCTGATGTGGAACAGTCGCGCCGAGTGGTTCTACACCGACGCACCGGTCCACGTGATGATGGCCAACATCGACCCGAACACCGGCATCCCGGACCCGACCTGGGGCAGTTTCTACGGCGTGACCACCAACGTGGCCTGGACGCCGACACCCAACGTGCGCCTGCGTCCGGAATTGCGTTACGACATTCATTCCGGTCCCGGTCGCGATGCCTACGCCGATGGGCAACAGGACTCGCAGGTCGTGGCGTCCTTCGACGTCAGCTTCTTCTTCTAAACCGACTTCTTTCGTTTACCCCTGACCCTGCGTGCTGGCCCGGCCACACGTGGCGACCCTGTTCGTCCAGGCTTTTGGAGTACTGACATGACAGACAACAACGATAAAAACCTGTTTGGCCGCGACTTCTCACGGCGCAACTTCCTGCGCAGCACTGGCGCTGCCGCTGGCGGCTTGGCGCTGGCCAGCCTGCCGTTCAATTTTGCAATCGGCGGCGAGCGGGTGATCAAGCTCGGCTATGTCAGCCCGCAGACCGGGCCGCTGGCGCCGTTTGCCGCCGCCGACAACTACATCATCGAATCGCTCAAGCAGGTGCTGAAAAACACGATCAATGTGGCGGGCAAGGCCTATCGCCTGGAAGTCATCGTCAAGGACAGCCAGTCCAACCCCAACCGTGCGGCGGAAGTGGCAAGCGAGTTGATCCTGTCAGACCAAGTCGATCTGATGCTGGTGTCATCGACCCCGGAAACCACCAATCCGGTGTCCGACCAATGCGAAATCAACGAGATTCCCTGCATCTCCACCGTGGCGCCCTGGCAGCCGTGGTTCTTTACCCGTGGTGGCAAACCGGACCAGGGCTTTGAGTGGACTTATCACTTTTTCTGGGGCCTGGAAGATGTGATTGGCACTTACAGTTCAATGTGGGGTGCCATGCCGTCCAACAAGGTGGTCGGCGGTCTGTTCCCCAATGACGGCGACGGCAATGCCTGGGGCGACCAGAAACTCGGCTTTCCACCGGTGCTGGCGCAGAAGGGTTTTCAGTTGGTCGACCCCGGCCGATTTCAAAGCCTGACGGACGATTTCTCCGCGCAAATTGCCGCGTTCAAAAAAGCCGATGTCGAGATTGTCACCGGCGTAGTGATTCCACCGGACCTCAGCACGTTCTGGACCCAGGCCCGCCAGCAAGGCTTCAAGCCAAAAGCGGTATCGGTAGGCAAGGCGTTGCTGTTTCCCACGGCGGTTGAAGCGTTGGGCAAGGCGGGCAACAACCTCTCGACCGAAATCTGGTGGAGCCCGACGCATCCGTTCAGTTCGTCATTGACCGGTGCCAGTGCCGGGCAGCTGGCCCAGGGTTTCACCCAGGCCACCGGCAAGCAGTGGACGCAACCCCTGGGGTTCGTGCATGCCCTGTTTGAACTGGCGGTGGACATCCTCAAGCGCACCGAAGAAGTCGGGAACGCCCATGCAGTACGCGATGCCTTGCTCAAGACCCATCTGAATACCGTGGTCGGGCCGATCAACTGGAACGGCGGGCCGGTGAAGAACGTGGCCAAGACGCCACTGGTCAGCGGTCAGTGGCGGCTGGGCAATGACAACAAATACGACCTGATCGTGACCAGCAATGCCAACGCCCCGGCGATTCCGCTAGGCGGCGAGATGCAGGCCATCACGTATTGATCGCGCAAAACAGAGACGAGGGCAGCATGCAACAGCCACTTCTGCAAATGACCGACGTGCACAAAAGCTACGGCTCGGTGAAGGTCACGGACGCGATCAATCTGACCCTGCAACCGGGTGAGGCGCTGGGCATCATCGGCCCGAACGGTGCGGGCAAAAGCACGCTGTTCAACCTGATCGCCGGTGGCGTGGCGTCCGACAAGGGCACGATCCATTTCGAAGGTCACAACGTCACTCGCGAGCCGGTGTTCAAACGTTGCCAGCAAGGCATCGGTCGCTCCCATCAGATTCCGCACCCGTTTGTGAAAATGACCGTGTTCGAGAACCTTTTGGTGGGCGCGACTTTCGGTGCGCGGCTCAGTGACAAGGAAGCCAGTCAGTGGTGTGCGCAAACACTGGAGCTGACCGGCCTGATGCGCAAGGCCAATGCCTTGGCTGGCTCCTTGACCTTGCTCGATCGCAAACGCCTGGAAATGGCCCGCGCCTTGTCGACCCAGCCGCGTCTGTTGTTGCTGGACGAAATTGCCGGTGGTTTGACCGAACCGGAATGCCTGCAACTGGTGGACACCATTCAGGGCATCCACACGTCCGGCGTCGCGATCATCTGGATCGAGCACATCGTGCATGCCCTGCTGGCGGTGGTCAGCCGTCTGACGGTGATCAACTTCGGCGCCAAACTGGCCGAAGGCGAACCGCGCAGCGTTATGGCCGACCCTCGGGTCCAGGACATTTACATGGGCATCGGGAGCTGACGCATGCTGACCATCGAAAAACTCTGCGCCGGCTACGGCGACTTTCAAGCGCTGTTCGACATCAGCCTGACCCTTGAGGCGGGTGAAACCGTAGCGATCATCGGTTCCAACGGTGCGGGCAAGTCGACTTTTTTGCGCTCGCTGGCCGGGCTGATCAAAAACTCGCCCGGTGCCATCACCTTCAAGGGGCAGGCCATTGGTGACCTGGCGGCCAATCAGGTGCTGGAGCAGGGCATCGCTTTAGTGCCGGAAGGCCGAAAGCTGTTTCCTTCGCTGTCGGTTGAGGAAAACCTGCTGATCGGTGCCTACAGCAAACGCCCGGGACCGTGGACGCTGGCCAGGATCTACCAACTGTTTCCAGTGCTGGAAAAACTGCGCAAGCGCCCCGGCACTGCCTTGTCCGGTGGCCAGCAGCAAATGGTCGCGATTGGCCGGGGCTTGATGGCCAACCCGCACTTGCTGTTGTGCGATGAGATCAGCCTGGGCCTGGCGCCGACCACGATCAAGGACATCTATGCCGCGCTGCCGTCGATCAAGGCTGACGGCACCACGGTGATTCTTGTCGAGCAGGACATCAATCAGGCGCTGAGTGTGTGCGACCGCTTCTATTGCTTCCAGGAAGGGCGCGTGTCCCTGACCGGGCGGCCAGGGGATGCGGACAAAACACACATCAAAGCCGCGTACTTCGGGATCTAGTGATGGAATGGCTCAATACTTTGCTTCAAGGCATGTTGCTCGGTGGCCTGTACGCGATGTTCGCGGTGGGGCTGTCGCTGATGTTCGGCATCATGCGCCTGGTCAATATCGCCCATGGTGACTTCATCGTTCTGGCGTCTTATCTGGCGCTGATGGTGGTCAATCATCTGGGGTTCAGTCCGTTGGCGAGCCTGGTGATCGTCGTGCCGTTGATGTTCTGTTTCGGCTACCTGCTGCAACGGCTATTACTCAACCGCACGCTGGGCACGGACATTCTGCCGCCACTGCTGGTGACCTTTGGTTTGTCGATCATCGTGCAGAACGTGCTGCTGGAATTTTTCAGCGCCGACAGCCAGAAACTGTCCCAAGGCGATCTTGATGTGGCCAGTGTCGGCATCGGTAGCCTGAGCGTGGGCGAGATGCCGCTGATCGTGTTTTGCAGCGCGTTGCTGATCATTGGCGGCCTGCAATTGCTGTTCTACAAAACCTCGCTGGGGCGGGCGTTTCGCGCCACGTCCGATGACCAGCACACCGCACGGCTGATGGGCGTGAACAACGCGCACATCTTTGGCCTGGCGATGGCGCTGGCGATGGCGGTGGTGTCGATTGCCGGGGTGTTTCTGGCCATCCGTACCAGTTTCGACCCTACCGTGGGGCCGGCGCGGCTTTTGTACGGTTTCGAAGCGGTGATCATCGGCGGCCTGGGCAGCCTGTGGGGCACCTTGGCAGGCGGGGTGATCCTTGGTGTAGCGCAAACCCTGGGCGCAAAAATCGATCCCGGCTGGCAAATCCTCGCCGGTCACCTTGTGTTTCTGCTGATCCTGGTCGTGCGCCCGCGTGGCCTGTTTCCCCGGAGTGTCGATTGATGAATGCCTTGAACAATCCCGCGCTCGGTTATCGCGTGCAACGAACGACCCTCAGCAGCACGATTGGTCTGTCCTTGCTGGGACTCTGTGTATTGGTGCTGCTCAGTGCCCCTCTTTGGGCCGATCGCGCGAGTCTTCGTCTGGTGGTGGAGTTCGCTTACTACCTGGCCTTGGCGCAAATGTGGAACCTGCTGGCCGGGTACGCCGGCATGGTGTCGGTCGGGCAACAGGCCTTCGTTGGCCTCGGCGGTTATCTGCTGTTTATGCTGGCGAGCCAGTTCGGTGTACCGCCCTTGCTCGCGGTGCTGCTCTCTGGCGTGGCGGTTGCGCTGCTGGCGATTCCCACGGCGTTGATTGTGTTTCGTCTGCGCGGAGCCTATTTCGCCATTGGTACCTGGGTGGTGGCAGAAGTGTTTCGCCTGGGCCTGGCGCAAATGAGCAGCCTTGGCGGTGGATCCGGGCAAAGTCTGCCGGCGGCGATCGTGCGGCAGATCGGCAATGACCGGGACGGGCGCGAGACGTTGATCTATTTCACCGCGCTTGCCATCGCCATTGGCGCCGTGGCAGTGGTGTTCTTGCTGCTGCGTTCGCGACAGGGATTGGCCCTGGCGTCAATTCGTGATTCGGAACCGGCGTCCGGCAGTCTAGGGGTCGATACATTCCGCACCAAACTGATGGTCTACGTGTTGGCCGCCGGTTGCACAGGCGTGGTCGGGGCACTGATCTTCCTGCAAAAACTGCGCATTTCACCGGACGCGGCGTTCAACCTGCAAGACTGGACGGCAGTCGTGATCTTCATCGTGATTATCGGCGGCATCGGCACCCTCGAAGGACCGCTGATCGGCACGCTGATTTACTTCGTATTGCGCGGCTGCCTGGCGCAATACGGCGCGGTGTACATGATCATTCTCGGCGCCGTTGCGGTGGTGATGATGCTCAAGGCGCCGCAAGGCGTGTGGGGGCTGATCAGCGAACGCCTGGGCTGGCAGGTTTTCCCCATGCAGCGACGGTTATCCGTGCGGCCCCAGCCATAAGACGGCTCCGGGATGTGGAGCGCGAGGTGCCGACAGGCTAACCTCGCTGTTCCTATAAGAACAAAAACATCCAGAGAGCCGGCCCCATGGATCGTTTACTCAGTGTCGAAGCCTTTGTGCGAGTTGCCGAGACCGGCAACTTCGCCAGGGCGGCCCAGCAATTGGGCGTGACCCGCTCAGTCATCACCCACCGCATCCAGCAACTCGAACAGTTCATCAATGCGCCGCTGTTCCACCGCAGTACCCGCCATGTGCGGCTGTCTGAGGTAGGGGAGACGTATTACAAGGAATGCGCGGACATGGTGGCGAGTTTCAATTCGCTTACCGAACACATGCGCGAACTGCGGGCCAAACCCACCGGCAAGTTGCGCGTACAAATGCTGCCAGGGTTTGCCATCGGTCACTTCGGGCGACTGTTGGCCGAGTTCACGCGGCTTTATCCGGACATTGAAGTGGATGTCATCGTCAACGACCGGGTGGTGGACCCCATCGAAGAAGGCTTCGATGTGGCGTTCCAGATGTTCCCGCCTATGGCGGAAACCCTGATCGAGCGCAAACTGTTCAGTGTGCGCCGATTGTTCTGCGTGTCCCCCGATTACGCCAGCGAGTTCGGCGTGCCGACCCATCCTCAGGAGCTGCTGCAACACAAGATCGCCCTGTACGAGGGCTATCCGTCGCGCAACCGCTGGATCTTCACCCGCGAAGATGAGCAAGTAGAACTGAGCCTGCCGGGCCAAGTGCGTTCCAATTCAGTGCATTTGCTGCGCGATTACGCACAAACCGGGGTGTGCATTGTCTGCCTGCCGACACTGGTGGCCAGCGATGACTTGCTCAGTGGCCGGTTGATTCCGGTGCTGTCCGAGTACGCCTTGTCATCCTTCAACTTCTCCGCGGTCTACCCCGCGACGCAGCGCCGGGCCTTGAAAGTACGCACGTTGATCGACTTTCTGGTGGAGAACTTCGGCGATGAGCCATGCTGGGACATACCCTTGCTGGAGCGTGGCTGGGTTCGCTGACCGGCACTTGGCTCGCTCCAGTGTTTGCGTTTCGCAAACACTGTTGTCGCCGGTCCTCTAATTGTTCCGGGGCCAGGCGCGACGTACTGTTGGCTCACTGTTACTACAACAACAAAACGGTGAAAACCATGAGTAGCGCTGCAATCGAAACGGTATTCGGCTCGCTGGACAACTACACCAAAGGGTCGGTTGAACTCATCAGCGGCCAGGCCAGTCACTACGCTTTTTCGAACATCTTCGAAGTGGCGGCACAGTCCCGTCCTTACGAAAAAGTCGTGGTCGGCCTCAACCTCGGCTATGTCGTGGAGTCCATCCGCGCCGAAGGTCAATCGCCTTGGTACACCGCCGCGCACGACGAATTCGCCATCGTCATGGACGGTGAAGTGCGGGTGGATTTCCTCAAGCTCGATGCGCCGCTCAAAGACAGCGAGGGCACGCAACTGGCCGGCGAAGTACCGGCGGGCAAACCCATGGGCTACGTGTTGCTCAAGCGCGGCCATCAGTGCCTGTTGCCGGTGGGCACTGCTTATCGCTTCGAAGCCAGCCGCCCGGGCGTGATCCTGCAGCAGACCATCAAAGGCCCGCTGTCAGTCGAGAAGTGGGCTGACATCTGCTTCAAGTGATCTGCCCAGCCGCCTAAACCAACAACAAAAGGAATCCCGCCATGGCCATGCTTGAAACCGCTGCCGATACCGCCCTGTTTGCCGACGATGACGTCCAGGCCAGCGCACCCCATGCCGTTACTGGCTACTGCTCATTCAAACTCGGCGCCTTCGACCTGTCGCGCGACGAGTACTTCGCCCGCATCACCTGGCCCGCCAAAGGCCAGACCCGCTCGCACCTGATTCCGGTCGACGCCTTCCTGCGCGCCATGATGCGCGATGTGGCCTGGGGCTTTTTCTATGGCTGGGTCAACTTCGACCAGGTCATTGGCACTCGCAATTACTACGGCAGGGTCGATCTGTATGCCGGCACCTTCAACGGCACGCTCAAGGCTGCCGGGGTCAACTACACCGAAAACTTTGAAACACCGCTGATCATGGCGACGTTCAAGGCCATTTTGCGTGATTGGACCAACTCGACATTTGACCCGTTCGCCGCACCGGAAGAAACCGGCAGCGCTTTCGGTCGCAAGAACGGCAACAACATTGAAGCCATCGAGCGCTCCCGCATCGCCACCAAACGCATGCCGGGCCTGAAGGATGATTCGCCGCTGCGCAACGATCTTCCGGTCAATCGCCAGTTCATCGATGTGCCTCAGGACGAACCTGAAGTCCACGCCGCAGAAGGTTTCGAAGGTGAGTTGCATGCCTTCAACCTGTTCAAGTACCTGTCGCGCTCCGACGTGACCTGGAACCCGTCCGTGACCTCGGTGTGCAAGGCCAGCCTGTTCTGCCCGACCACCGAAGAATTCATCCTGCCGGTGTTCCATGGCAATGACCGCATCGAGTGGTTCCTGCAAATGTCCGACGAGATCATCTGGGATGTCGGTGACAAGGATGACGGCAACCCACGCGCCCGCATCACCATGCGCGCCGGTGACATCTGCGCCATGCCCGCCGACATACGTCACCAGGGCTACTCGACCAAACGCTCGATGTTGATGGTCTGGGAAAACGCCACGCCGAACCTGCCGCAACGCTACGAGAGCGGCGAACTCAAGCCGTACCCGATCGAGTTTTAAGACCTCGTGTCTTGCCCGGCGTCATGTCGGGCCATGCTCCCAGCCCTTGAGTCAGACACTGCGCTACACGCGCGGTGCGAGGAAACAATTATGCAAAATCAGCTCTATATCGATGGCCGCTTCGTTGACGCCGTCGCCGGTGGAACCATCGACGTCCTGTCGCCCCATGACGGTTCGTTGATCACCCGCATCGCCGCCGCTGAAGCCGCAGACATCGATCTCGCCGTCGCCGCCGCCAAGCGTGCCTTTCCAGCCTGGTCGGGTTTGGGTGCCGCCGAGCGCGGGCGCCTGTTGCTCAAACTGGCGGACAAGATCGAAGAGTGCGGCGAAGAACTGGCGCAGCTCGAATCCTTGAACACCGGCCACCCGATCCGCGACTCCCGTGGCCTCGACGTACCGCGCACGGCCGCCTGCTTCCGCTACTTCGGCGGCATGGCCGACAAGGTCGAAGGTTCAGTGATCCCGGTTGAAGCCGGCTTCCTCAACTACGTGCAACGCAAGCCCATTGGCGTGGTGGGGCAGATCGTGCCCTGGAACTTTCCGCTGATGTTCACCAGCTGGAAAATGGGCCCGGCACTGGCGGCGGGCAACACCATCGTCATCAAACCCTCGGAGATCACGCCGTTAACGACCCTGCGCATCGTCGAGCTGATGACAGAAGTCGGCTTTCCGAAAGGTGTGGTCAACGTGGTGCCGGGCTACGGCCATACTGCCGGGCAAGCGCTGGCAGAACACCTCGACGTCGGCAAGATTGCCTTTACCGGCTCGACGGCGACCGGTCGACGGATTGTCGAATCGTCGACAAGCAACCTCAAGCGCATCCAACTGGAGCTGGGCGGGAAGGGTGCCAACATCGTCTTCGAAGACGCCAATCTGGAGGCGGCGGTCAATGGCGCTGCCTGGGCAATCTTTCACAATCAGGGCCAGGCCTGCATCGCCGGCTCGCGTCTGATTCTGCATAAAGACATTGCTGACCCGTTCCTTGAGCGATTCATCGCGCTGGCCAAATCCATTCGCCTGGGCGATCCGATGGACCCTCAGACCGAAATGGGGCCACTGACTTCGGCGCTGCACCGCGACCGCGTCCTGGCTTATATCGATATCGCCATCGAGCAGGGCGGCAAGGTCCTCGTCGGCGGCAAGGCACCGGACGACAAAAGCCTGGCCAAGGGTTTTTACGTCGAGCCGACCGTCGTCGAAGCCCGGCCCGGTGATCGTGTCTGCCAGGAAGAAGTCTTTGGGCCTTTCGTCACCGTGGTGCGCTTCAGCACCGACGAAGAAGCCCTGGCCATTGCCAACAGCACCGAATATGGGCTGGGCAGCGGGCTGTGGACGCAGAACCTGGCCCGCGCGCACAAAATGGCCGACGCCATCCACGCCGGCATGTGCTGGATCAACTGCTACAAACGCGTCAACCCTGGTAGCCCGTTTGGCGGTGTCGGCCAATCGGGTTATGGCCGTGAAATGGGCTTCGAAGCGATACACGACTACACCGAAGCCCATTCGGTGTGGGTCAACGTCGACGCCAAAATCGCGCCGTATTACCCACGTTGAGGCCTGCCATGAACCCATTTGTTTACCAAAGCCTGCCGACCCGTGTGGTGTTCGGTTGGGGCAAACTCTCGACGCTGGCTGAAGAAATCGAACGCCTGGGCGCCCGGCGTGCACTGATCCTGACCACGCCGGAACAGCACGGGTTAGGCGAACAGGTCGCGGCATTGCTCGGTGACCGCGCGGCGGGCATCTATTCCAAGGCCGTGATGCACGTTCCGCTGGAACTGGCGCAAGCGGCGCGTCTTGAAGCGGCACGTCTGGATGCCGATTGCTGCGTGGCCATTGGCGGTGGTTCGACCATTGGCCTGGGCAAGGCGATTGCCATGGATTCAGGCCTGCCCATCGTGGCGGTGCCGACCACTTACGCCGGCTCCGAAATGACGCCCATCTACGGCTTGACGGAAAATCGCCTGAAGAAAACCGGGCGTGATCCCAGGGTCTTGCCCAAAACCGTGATCTACGACCCACAGTTGACGTTGACTTTGCCGTCGCAGATTTCCGCCTGCTCGGGCATGAACGCCATGGCCCACGCCGTCGAGGCGCTGTACGCCCAGGACGCCAACCCGATCATCGGCTTCATGGCCGAAGAATCGATTCGTTCGCTGGCCCTGGCATTGCCGGGCGTGGTTAACGATCCCGATGATCCCGAGGCGCGTAGCCAGGCGTTGTATGGTGCGTGGCTGGCGGGCATTTGCCTGGGTTCGGTGGGCATGGCTTTGCACCACAAGCTTTGCCACACCTTGGGCGGGACGTTCAATCTGCCGCACGCCCAGGCCCATGCAATCGTTCTGCCCCACGCCGCGCATTACAACCGCAAAGCGGCAGCGCAGCCGTTGCAACGGGCCGCGCGCGCCCTGGGTGGCAACGAGGCAAGCGAGGTCGGCGCTTTGTTGTACGCGCTGAACCAGAAGCTGGGCATTCCTCTGGCGCTGGGGGACATTGGCCTGCCTGAGCACGGCCCTGCCGAAGCGGCGCAAATCGCCTGCGCCAGTCCGTATTACAACCCCCGGCCATTTGAACAAGGACTGATTGAAGCGCTGTTGACCCGCGCGTTGAAAGGCCAGGCACCAGCCTGATTGATCAGGGCAGCGTCGGGGCGAACCACGGCCCCGATGCCTGCGCTAGCCGTACACTCTCCCTCGTCGGAATAACAACAATGACCGATCAAGACAAAACCATCGAACTGCGGATTTCCGAGCAGGCGGTGAACAGCTTCAAGGACGCGCCGAACGCGCGTTACAAATACATCATGCAAAGCCTGGTTCGGCACCTGCACGCGTTTGTCAGCGAAGTCGAACTGACCGAGCAGGAATGGTTTGAAGGCATACGCTTTCTGACCGATACCGGCCACACGTGCGATGGTCTGGTGCGCCAGGAATTCATCCTGCTCTCGGACACCCTTGGTGTCTCGATGCTGGTCGACGCCATCAACCATCGACACACCGCCAATGCCACCGACACCACCGTGTTCGGGCCGTTCTACATCGACGGCATGCCAGAGCGTGAGTTTGGTGAAAACATGGCCTGCACACCTGGCGAAACAGCACTGGTGCGCGGTCGTGTGGTCGACACTCAGGGCAACCCACTGGCCGGCGCGGTGTTGGACGTGTGGCAAACCGCCGAAAACGGGATGTATTCAGGCCAGGACACGGAGCAGCCGTTCGGCAATTTACGCGGTCGATATCGCACCGATGCCAATGGCTACTTCGCCATTCGCACGATTGTTCCCGTGTGCTACCCGATCCCTACCGATGGCCCGGTCGGGCGTATGCTCAATGCCGCCAACCGTCACGCGTGGCGGCCCGCACACCTGCACTTCATGATCGACGTACCGGGCTATCGAAAACTGGTCACGCACCTGTTCAATCACGATGATCCGTACCTGGAGTCCGATGCGGTGTTTGGCGTCAAACAGTCGTTGCAGGTGATCTACGAAGACCGTTTCACTCACGACGACTTGTCCGCCGACCTGGATATGCAATTGCCGTTCAAGCGTGCGTGTTATGAATTTGTCATGGAAATTGTGTGAATCATGGGCCAGTTTTTTGCGGTATTCGCCACCGACCATCCGGACTCGCTAGCCTTGCGTCAGCGTTTGCGGCCTAGCCATCAGGCGCATTTACGTGCCAACCAGGCTCATCGGGTAGTGGTGCGCTTCGGCGGCCCGACCCTCGATGAAGCGGGCACGTCCATGAATGGCACGCTGCTGGTCATCGAGGCGGGCAGCTTGCCTGAAGTGGAAGCGTTTATTCAGGACGATCCTTATGTCCAGGCCGGGCTGTTCGCCAGTGTGCAGATTCGCCCCTGGCACTGGAGCCTGGGCAACCCGGAGTTGCGCGGCTGACCATGATCACCATCACGTTGTGCCAACTCGACGACATCGCGGACGGCGGCGCCCTGGGCCTGCCGCAGCACCAGCAACTGCATCCGGCCGGGTTGGTGGCAGTGCGCCAAGGTCAGCAGGTGTGGGTGTACGTCAACCGCTGCCCGCATTTCTCGGTGCCTCTGGATTATCGGCCACTGGAATTTTGCACCTATCGCGGCAAGGTCCTGATGTGCGCGCATCACAGCGCTATGTTCCGTTTCGACGACGGGCAATGCATCGACGGCCCTTGCAAGGGCGCACAGTTGGAGTCGGTACCGGTGCGCTGGGTGGAAAACCACTTGCTCATGGACATCGAGCACGAGGGCGACCGGATGCAGGGTGGGTGAGGAGGGGGCGGGCAGAGCCCTCAACCAACCGGCTCGGCCGTACAGCTTACTTCCCCGGCACCAGGCTTCTGGAAATAGACCCCGTTTTCGTTTTGCCGAAAGCTGTAGTTCCCCTGGTAATTCTTGCCGGTGTATCGGGTTTCAAAATCACTTTGCACCTGGCTCAGGGTGATCGAGGAGTTCGCCAATTTCAGGTAAACCACGCCTGGCTGCGTATTAAAAAATGTCGCAGTCATCAAGTCGCTAAGCCCGGTACAACGGAACGCCTGGGGGCCTTCGGTCAGTCTGTCTGGATCCTTGGTTCTCACAATGGCCGAGCCTTGGCGGAGCTGATACGCACGTTCGGCATAACTGCGGATCACGCATGCCTTGGACTCCGGCCCGGAACCACACTGGTTGCGGGCCTCGATCCAGAACTGCTGGTCGATCATGACTTTGTTTGCGGGCGGCACCGAATGCTCATCCGTGAGCGCCAGTCGATAGAGACGCATCAGTTCAATATCCATTTGCGCCAGTTGCGGATCGCGGCAGATGAGTTTCTCGACGGATGCTTTTGTGTCGGCGCAGTCGAAGCTGGTCTTGAAGGTGCGCGCAGGTGACGCAGCATTCGCGCAGGAGATCGTGACCGCGCATACGCTGGCAACATGCAAGCAGGTGAAAAGGGCCGTGAGCGTTTTCATGTTGACGTCACCCGGATCATTTTCTGTACGGGGCTTTTCTGTACGGGACTATAACCTCAAGCGAGAGAAGTTCCATCCAGCCACATCTTAACTGAGCGATGAAAGTGGGGGGGCTTCGCTGATTTTAATGATGTCTGGCTATTAGCGTTACAACAAAACAGTCATTGGGCTTTTACAGTTAATTATTGTTTTACTTCGACGCTTTATAACTATTGGGTATTGGCCTTTGGCGGCAGCCCTTTAAGTTCAGGTGCTTATAGAACTAAAAATATCAATAAGCCATTAGCTAAAGATGGAAATGCTTGAATTTGCGTAATAAAAAAAACGATCTATAGCTATCCATACCTTTCGGATCGTGGGCTGTCAGTTCCCATAAGAAATATGAACTGCGTCCAGGTCGTCAACGGTTTCCGGGCAGTGGATGGGTTCGGATGTAGTTGTGTTGGTTGTGAGGCGACGTTGTATCTGCCTCTGAAGGGATTTGGCCATCAACCTCCTGCATCCAGCCCGGAAAGGATCCGTCATGCCTGCCCAACTCAGCTATCCAGGCGTCTATATCGAAGAACTTCCCAGCGGCGTGCGGACCATTACCGGCGTCGCGACCTCGGTGGCTGCCTTTGCCGGTTCGGCGCCACGCGGGCCGATCAACAAAGCCCAGCACCTGTTCAGTTTCGCCGATTACGAGCGGCGCTTCGGCGGCTTGGCAGTGGATTCCGAGATGGGTTATGCGGTCCGGCAGTTCTTCCAGAACGGCGGTACTGAGGCCTACGTGGTGCGTATCGTCAAGGACGCCAGTACAGCCAGCAAAACCTTGCAGAACACAAACCCGATCGATGTACTGAAGGTCGAAGCGCTGGACGAAGGCGCTGCGGGTAACGGTATCGAAGTACGGGTGGATCACCTCACCATCAACCCTGGTAGCTCATTCAACATCACGTTCATCCGCGCCTCGGATGGACGCGCCGAACGCTTTGAAAATCTGTCAATGAACTCGATGGACGCCCGCTACGTGCTGGATCAGGTCAATGCGGTTTCTCAGTTGGTCAACGTGAGTCGGGTGGTCGGTCAGGCAGCACTGGACGGGTTGGCAGCCGGCACTTCGCGTGGTGCCAGTCTGGCCGATGTGACGACCCTGCTGGACGCCAATCACAACGAGTTTCGGGTCAGCGTGAACAATCTGCCGCCGGTCAAGGTGCTGATCGCGCTGCCGGCGGATATCGCCGGTGGTACGCCGACCCAGCGTCTGGATTCACTGTGTGGTGCAATCCAGGCCAAAGTCCGGGCCCAAGCGAACAGCCAACTGGCCTACCAGAACTTCACCTGTGGGCGGCCGGCCGCTACGCAAACGATCCTGATGACGTCCGGTGTCGGCGGTGAGTTCTCCAGTGTGCGGGTGCTGCCCGGGCAGAAAAGCAATGCCAGTGCTGCGCTCAAACTTGGCAGTGAAGCAGGTGGAGTGGAGGTCGATGCGGTCGGGGCAATCCGTCCGGTGCCGGTGCCTGATCCTGCGACCCTGACCAGCGATACCTTCGCTGCCAACGACCTGGATGCTCTGCCAGATGCGACCCACACGGGCCTTCGCATCAGCCTCGATGGCAATTCCGATGTGATCGATATTGGTGACGCGGGGGCGGCTGGCGCCAATCTGGCCGCCAAACTGACGGACGTCGCCGCGCGGATTCAGGCTGCGGTGCGTGCGCGTAAACCGGGAGATCCCGCCTACCGCAACTTTACCTGTGCAGTGGCCGGCAGCACCCTGGTCCTGGCCACCGGCACCCAAGGCGCGGCCTCAAGTATCGCGGTCTCGGATTCGCCGCTGAACAGCATCGCCAGCCAACTGCATTTGCTGGCGGGCTCGCTGACCACCCAGCCGGTGAACGTCACCCTGCAAGGCGGCAGTGAAACAGCCTATGCCGCCGCGGATATCTATTCCGCCTTCATTGCGGACCGTGACACACGCAAAGGGTTGTATGCCCTGGAAGAAGTGGACCTGTTCAACATCCTCTGTCTGCCGGGTATCACCGACACCGGCGTGCTGATGGATGCAGCGGCTTACTGTGAGGAACGCCGGGCATTCTTCGTGATCGACTCGCCACCAACCGCTGTCGATCCGCAGCAGATGGTGGCGACGGTTTCCGGCACTGCGTTGCCAAAATCCGATCACGCCGCCGTCTACTACCCCTGGGTCTACATCGCCGATCCCCTGAAAAACGGCAAGTTGCGCCTGAGCGCACCCTGCGGAACCGTGGCCGGGCTTTACGCCCGCACCGATGGTGACCGTGGTGTCTGGAAGGCGCCGGCCGGCACTGAAGCCAGCCTGATCGGGGTACAGGCGCTGAACTATCAATTGAACGACCGCGAGAATGGCAGTCTCAACCCGCTGGGGGTCAACTGCCTGCGCAGTTTTCCGGTTTACGGCGCGGTGTCCTGGGGAGCCCGGACCCTGCGCGGGGCTGACCAGATGACCTCCGAATACAAATACGTGCCGGTGCGCCGACTGGCCCTGTTCCTGGAAGAAAGCCTGTATCGCGGCACTCAATGGGTGGTGTTCGAGCCCAATGATGAGCCGCTCTGGGCGCAGATCCGGCTCAACCTCGGCGCCTTCATGAACAGCCTGTTCCGCCAGGGCGCCTTCCAGGGCAAAACGCCGCGCGAGGCCTATCTGGTCAAGTGCGATCGTGAAACCACCACCCAGGACGACATCAATCGCGGCGTGGTGAATATCCTGGTGGCTTTCGCTCCGCTGAAACCGGCGGAGTTCGTGGTGATCAGGATCCAGCAGCTGGCTGGGCAAATTCAGGTGTGATCCAGGCAGCGGCCACCCGGGTGGGTGGCCGCTGAATCGCTGCATCAGGGAGATATGCCATGGCTCAGTTCACGGTCAACGCCCAGCGTTTCGATCCTTACAAAAACTTCAAATTCCGCGTCAAGTGGGACGGTCGCTATGTCGCCGGCATCAGCAAGGTATCGGCACTCAAGCGCACCACTGAAGTGGTCAAACACCGCGAGGGCGGTGACCCCAGCAGCAGCCGCAAATCGCCGGGGCGCACCGAGTTCGAGGCGATCACCCTGGAACGTGGGGTGACCCACGATGCCGATTTCGAGCGTTGGGCGAATAAGGTCTGGAACTTCGCTTCCGGCTTGGGCGCGGAGGTGTCGCTCAAGGATTTTCGCAAGGACATCATCATCGAGCTATACAACGAGGCCGGCCAATTAGCCCTGGCGTACAAGGTGTTCCGCTGCTGGGTCAGCGAGTTTCAGTCGCTGCCGGACCTGGACGCCAATGCCAACGCCGTCGCCATCGCCCGTCTGAAGTTGGAAAACGAAGGCTGGGAGCGCGATTACGAGGTGGTCGAACCGAGCGAACCAAGCTTCAACGAGCCGAACTGACGAGGCATCGTGCCTGTTGGCATTTCCATGATGGAGATCCCTGACCGTGTCCAAGCTTGATTCCGCTGACTGGCTGGCGATCTGGGACCACAGCCAGACGCTGCCCCCCGCACTGCAATCCTGCGCGCTGTTGGCGCCCTTGCTGGCCGACGGCCTGGCGGGTGCCGAGCGGTTGCCAGTGGGGCACCGCGATGCCCATCTGCTGGACCTGTATGGCGCGCTGCTCGGGCCGCAATTGACCGCCATGGCCTGTTGCGAACATTGTGCCGAACGCCTGGAGCTGAACCTGAGTACGGCCGACCTGCGTCTGGATGATCCGCCCGCCGACGCGCCGGAGTTGCAATTGCAGTGGCAAGATTACCGCCTGCGTTTTCGCCTGCCGGACAGCCTCGATCTGGCGGCCGTGGCCCAATTGTCGGACATCGAGCAGGCGCGGCAGCTATTGGTCCGGCGCTGCGTGCTGGAGGCTGCGCAGGGCGCGCAGCCAATATCGCTCGAGAACTTGCCGCAGGGGGCGATGCAAGCCTTGAGCGAGGCCATGAGCCAGGCCGATCCACAAGCGCTGATTGAGTTAGACATGTGCTGTCCGGCGTGCAAGGAACGTTGGAGCGAGGTCTTCGATATCGGCAGCTACCTGCTGGAAAGCCTCGACCATTGGGCGCAACGGACGCTCGATCAGGTCCATTTGCTGGCCGCGGCCTACGGCTGGAGCGAGACGCAGATTCTCGCCTTGAGCCCGCAGCGTCGCGCCCGCTATCTGCATCGCGTGCAGTCATGAGCGACTGGCTGCTGGCCTTGGCCCGGCGCGCCTTACAGCCGCCAACAATTCGCCCGCGAATCGGCTCGCGCTTTGAAAACGACGCTATCGCGCCGCGGGATTTTGAGCAGGCACCGCAGTCGCAACTGACACCCACCCAAGAACCGTCCACCGCGACTGCCGCGATCCCGGTAACGGTGCAACCGAGGGCCGAGCCGTCATCGCCGATGGCGCGGCCTGTTACGCAGGTGTTGCGTCAGGTGACCTCGCTGCTGCAACCAACATCGCCGGTGGCGACCATCCCGCCACCCATGCCAGGCCCTGCGCAGACGGTGGTTTCGTCAATGCTTGAATCACCGAAGGAGGCCGGGCTACCCCGAATTCCGCTACCGTTACCGCCGGTTGTCGAGACTGCGCAAGGACAGCCACCCCTGCGCCTGGAATCCCGGCTGATCGAACGCTCCCACAGTGAACAGCGTATCGAGCGCCACGAGCTGACTCGGGAGCTGATCGAACGCCGTGTCGAACGCCTGCACGAGCAAGCGCCCAACGCCACCTCGGCATCGCAGCCTCTGCATGTCCGGCAGGAACCGCACCCGACGCAGCTCGATAGGCCCGCTGCCGCACCGCGGGTCGAGATCAATATCGGTCGCATCGAAATTATCCCGTCCGAGGCCGCGACTGCGTCGCGTCGGGAAGAGCCGCCCCGGCGCTTGCCGGCCAAGTCCCTGGATGACTATCTGAGCGAGCGTAACTCGGGTGCAGGACCGCGGTCATGAGTTCGCCACTTGGGCTGGCCGCAGCGCTCGCGACGCTCCAACAGTTGCTGGAAAGCGGCCTGGCGGAATTGAAAGTCAGCGATGTGCTGGGCGGTGCGCCGAGCGTCACCTGTATCGGCCCGGACCGCATAGATCCCGCCGGTGGCGACCAATTGAACCTCTATCTCTACAACCAGACGCGCAACCCCGGCTGGGCCAACCTTGGCCTGCCAAGCCGCGACAGTGTGGGTGAGCGCATTGGCAATCCGCCTCTGGCGCTGGACTTGCACATACTCATCACAGCCTATGGCGCTGCCGACTTCCACGCCGAAATCCTCCTCGGCGCTGCCATGCAGATCCTTCATGACACCCCGGGAATGGGCCGCGATGCCATCCGCGCGGCGCTCAAGCCGGCGCCGAACAAACCCAATGTGCCCAAAGCGCTGGAACGCGCCGGGCTGGCCGATCAGCTGGAGCAACTGCGGATCACGCCTCTCAATCTCAGCACCGACGAACTCTCGCGCATCTGGTCGGCGATCCAGGTGCCGGCGCGGCCCAGCGCGGCGTACCTGATCAGCGTACTGCTGCAATCGACGGCCAGGAGCCAACGCACGCCGCTGCCGGTATTGGCACGCAACCTCTATGTGGTGCCGTTGCGGATGCCACGGGTGGACCGGGTCGAGTCGGTGGCCGGCGCGTCAATGCCGATTCTGCCGGATGGCAGCGTGCGGGTCAGCGGCGCCAACTTCAAGGCCCAGACCGTACAACTGTGGGTCAACGGACTGGACCTGAGCGCTGGTCTGAGCACCGTCGATAACGAGACCCTGGAGTTCGGTTTCCTGTTGCCGGATCTGCCTCATCCGCCGGCGCTGCCTTCATCCTTGCGGGCGGGGGTCTGCACGTTGCAGGTGGCCCATGGGCAATGGTTGGGTACGCCGCCGGTAGCCCATGGGGCGGTGCAGTCGAACCTTGGCGTGTTCATCCTCAACCCGCAGGCGGGTTTTGTCGTGCTACCCGGTGCCACCAGCACGGTGGTCGACGGCGTCACCTACCGCTTCGGCAGCATCGAGGTGACATGCGCTCCGCCAGTGGGCCCCGGGCAGCGGGTGCGCGTGCTACTCAACGAAAAGAACCCGCCGAGCGACCGGCCGGCACGGGCCTATAGTTTCAGCGCGACTGACGGCAATGGCATTCTCCCGCCGGCCGAGCAGAGCTCGACAGTCACCGTCGAGTACCAGGGCGTCGCCCAAGGCGCTTACCTGGCAAGGGTGCAGGTGGATGCCGGAACCAGCGCGCTGGTCATGGGCGCTGACGGGCAATTCAGCACGCCGCAGGTGCTGCCATGAGCCAGCGCCATGATTTTGCCGAAAACCGCCGCGTGCTGACCCAGGCGTTGAATGCCTTTGCCGCTTACCTGACGGCGCGACTGGCTGGCGAGCCTGCGCCCTTGGGCGCTTATCTGCGAACCCCGCCAGCCCTGGCGCGGCTGAGCGAGCGGTTGGGGTTGAGCCGTTTCGAGCAGGATCTGTTGCTGCTGGCCGCCGCCGCTGACCTCGACCCACGCTTTCGTGACCTGCTGGCACAAGCCCAAGGCGACGCGTACCAACCCTGGTTGAGTTTCGAGCTGGCCCTGAATCTGCTCCCGGACCCTGAGTGGAGTTCGATCACCCCTATCGGCCCTCTGCGGCGCTGGCAATTGCTCGAACCGAGCGGCAGCGGCGGGGTGCTGCAAGCGCGGCTGGTGGTGGATGAAATCATCCTGCACCGGATCGCCGGCCTGAGCTTCCCAGACCCGCGCCTGGAGCCCTGGTTTCGCCGGGAAAACCTGCCAGACGCCGCGTCGGTCGCTGTCGATGGGCATCAGGCCAGGGCCAGCATCCTCGAGATCGCCGCGCAGTGGCAGGTGGCGCCCAACCTGGCCCTGGCGCCCATTGCGCGACTGGTGGACGGTGACGGCGATGGCTACGCCCACGCCTTGGCGACAGAGCTGGGGCTCAAGCTCTACCGGATGACCGAGTTCGACCTGCCTGCAGGGCAAGCCGAGCGCGGGCAATTGGCGCACTTATGGGAACGTGAAGCGCTGTTGCACGGCGTGCTGCTCTGGTTGCAACCGCAAAGTCTGAACCCGGAGCAGGCACAACGCTTGGGCGACTTCCTCGATCACCTGCAGAGCCTGCTGCTGCTCAGTGGTGACAGCGCGCCAGCCTTGCGTCGCCGTCAATGTCGGGTCAGCGTTCAGGGCAGCGATGCATCGGCACGGCTCAAGCTCTGGCAGCAACAATTGGGTGAGTCAGTCGCAGGCCTCAACGGCCGTCTCGGCCTGCTGGCGGAACAGTTCCAGCTCAGCAGCAGCACCATTCTGCGTCTGGCCGAGGGTTTCAAAGCCAGCCCCCAAGGTGGTGCCGAACACCTCTGGCAGGTGTGTCGCGAAGAAGCTCGACGCGGCCTGGAACACTTGGCCGAACGGGTGGACGCCCGCGCCGGCTGGGACGACCTGGTGCTGCCGGACGCGGCCCTGACCAGTCTGCATACGTTGGCGGCGCAAGTCCGCCAGCGCACGCGGGTCTACCGCGACTGGGGCTTTGCCGAACGCAGCGACCGAGGCCTGGGCATCAGCGCCTTGTTCGCCGGCGGCAGCGGCACCGGCAAGACCCTGGCCGCCGAAGTGCTGGCCAACGAACTGCAGCTGGACCTGTACCGCATCGATCTGGCGGCGCTGGTCAGCAAGTACATCGGCGAGACCGAGAAGAACCTGTCACGGGTATTCGCCGCGGCTGAAAGCAGTGGCGCGATCCTGCTGTTCGACGAGGCCGACGCCTTGTTCGGTAAACGCAGTGAAGTGCGCGACAGCCATGACCGCTACGCGAACCTGGAGGTCAGCTACCTGCTGCAACGGATCGAGACTTACCGTGGCCTGGCGATTCTCACCACCAACTTGAAGCAGGCCATCGACCCTGCGTTCCAGCGCCGCATCCGTTTCATCGTGCAATTCCCTTTCCCCGATGTGGACGCCCGCAGCGCCATCTGGCAGCGGGCGTTTCCGTCCGATGCACCGTGCAGCGCATTGGATATTGGCAAGTTGGCGCGGCTATCGCTGTCAGGCGGGCATATCCGCAACCTGGCCTTGAACGCGGCTTTCCTCGCGGCGGACAAGGACATGGCCATCGGCATGCAGCATCTGCGCGCGGCGGCCGAAGCGGAATTCGCCAAACTGGAAAAACCGCTGCCGGCGGCGGAAGTGGGGGACTGGGAATGACCCGTACCCTGGCACCCGCCGCCCCGACCATCAGCCTTACGATAGGGACTCTGGCGCTGCCCGGTTATTCGTTGCGCAATGGCCAGCGACTGGCCGGCGCCCTGGAACGCGAGTTGGGACGTTTGCTGATCCAGGGACCGCTGCCAGGGCAGGGCTTTGCGCTTGAGCAGGTGCAAATCCCCCGGTTCGCCACGCCCGCCGGAGAACGCCCGGAGCGCACCGGGCGGCGCTTGGCACGGTTGATTGCCGAACAACTGCAGGGGCCGGGACAATGACCGAACACGCCCTTGCCCCCAGTGCCGAACGCGACGCCTCGCCCCCGAAAACCGCCGTGCGCGGTCTGCTTTTACAGCGCAAGTGCGCCTGTGGCGCGGGTGCGGGCAGCAGCGGCGAGTGCGAAAGCTGCGCCGCCGGCCGCCAGCAGAACCTGCAACGCAAGAGCAACGGTGCCTCGGGCGGGCAGGGTGTACCGGACTCGGTCAATGAGACCCTGGCACGTCCCGGCAGACCGCTGGATGCGGACACCCGCGATTTCATGGAAAGCCGTTTCGGTAGCGACTTCGCTGCCGTACGCGTACACGACGACAGCGCCGCCGGGGCCAGCGCCCGGGATGTGGATGCGCATGCCTTCACGGTCGGTCAGGACATCGTGTTCGGTGACGGTCAATACCAGCCTCACAGCGACAGCGGTCGACACCTGTTGGCCCACGAACTGGCCCACACCGTGCAGCAACAAGGCCTGCATCGCTCCGGCATCAGCAACCTCGCCGATCAGGGGCCGCACTACCAGCGGCTGGAACGCGAGGCCGACTTCGCCGCCGACAGCGTGATGCGCGGCCAGCCTCTGGCCAGCGGCGTGCTCAGTCAGGGCGGGCCGCGACTGTCGCGCAAGGATGGCAAGGGCAAGTCGCAAGACTATGAGGTGGAGAGCCGTTACAAAGACCTGGAAATGTCCACCGGGCACAAGGTCACGCCGGAGAAAAAAACCACTGCCAAAGTGAAGGGCAAGGACAAGGAGCTGGCTTCGTACGACGTCGATTTCCTTGAGTTGCATGAGGTCAAGGGCCCGGTGCTCAAGGAATGGCAAAGCAAGGCCAAGGCCAAGGCCCTGCGTGCAATCATCACCTTGCAGGGGGCCAAGGCCCAGGAAGCGGGCCTGTGGCAAATGCGTGTCAGCTCCGACGAGTTGCGTTCGCGCTGGGTCAATCTGCGCGGCTGGAAGATGGGCGATGCGTTGAACGCCGCGTGGCAAAAGGCCGGTGGCGATGCCGAGTTTCCCAAGGTTGGCGGTGGCACCTGCGAGATGGATCACATCATCGAATTGCAGGTGGGAGGCGATAACACCCAGGAAAATATCCAGGTGCTCGATCGCCTTGATAACGGCATGAGCGGCAGCCTGATCAAGCAACAGGTCTTTGGCCTGGCACAAGCCATCGCGCAAAAGATCGAGGAGGGCGGCGAGGAGCCGCCGGCGCAGATCCGCATGGTGTTCGCCGATTCCAAAATGAAGGGCACCGGCAAGTGCGGACCCTGTTGCGAAACCGGCAAGAAACTCGGCAAGCCCGGCAAGGACGGGCGCGCCGACAAGTCCACTGAAACCCTGATCGACTACCCGGTGGTGGCCGGCGGTAGCACGCGGGTGCTGCGGGTCAGTGAAAAGAGCAAGACGCCGCCGATCTTTGAGTCCGGTATCCCGGAAAACGTCGCAGGGGCCGAAATCCTTCCCGGGTTGTTGTTGATGACCTTGCGCCGGGTCGGCAAGGGCAAGGACACCATCAACGCGATGATCGACAACCGCGACCGGACCCGCCTGCCGATCACCTTGCCGGCCAAGGGCACCGGGGTGGTGCTGGATGTCGCCGAGGACGGTGGCCTGACCCTCTCGGCGGCGGCGAAGAAGAACGCCGGTATCGCGTTCACTTATGACTACCTGAGCCCCGGCGTCTTCACCAAACTGGACCTGGTGCCCGGTGGGGTCGCGGGCGAGGGCTACATCACCCCCACCAAAGTGCCTTTGTTGCAAAAAATCGAAGTGGCCTTCTCGCCGGAGTATTTCCGGCTCAAGGCGCCGCTGGACAAGGACAAACTGAAGCCACCGTTCGGCGGGGTGAAAATCACCGAGGCAACGCTGGCCATCGATCTGGCGCCGAAACTGAAACCGGTCGGGACTGTCGCGTTCGAGTTCGGCACCGCGAAGAAAATCGCCGCGAGCAAAGTCGAGGTCAGTGCCGACGAGAATGGCCTGGTGTTGACCGGGGTGCTCTTTGTGTATTTGCCCGGCGTCGATGAAGCCAAGGGCGAGATCAAGTATCAGGCCGGCGAGTGGAGTGGCGGGGCGCACATCGAGTCGGGGCAGATGGCCGGCAAGATTCCCTATGTAAAAAGCGGCGCTGTCGATGTGTTTCTCAAGGCCGGCAAGATCGACGCCAGCGGCAAGGTCAATCTGGAACTGCCAGGCGGCAACGAGGCTGCGCTGGAGATCAGTTACGCCGCCAACAAGTGGGTGTTCCAGGGACGCGGAAAGATCAAGGTCAAGAGCCCCTACCTCAAACCGATCCAGGCCAGCCTCTGGTACGACGGCGAACTGTTTATCGCCAAGGGCCAGGCCGGATTCGCCTTCTCGGGGCTCGACGGCATCATCGATGCCACCTACGAGAACAAGGGCGGCAAGGAGAAGGTCTACGGCAAGGGCGATATCAAGATCGACAAGGGGCGCGCCAAAGGCAATATCGTTGTCGAGTTGCTGCCCAATGAAAAGATCATCGGCAAGGGCAAGCTCTCCTACGAAATCAAGAAGGACATGGTCGCCACGGCTGGCATCACGGTGGACGAACAGCAAAAGATCACCTTTGACGGCGAGCTGAGCTTTCCCGACATCACCCTGTTCAAGCGCTTCCCGGAGAAACAGGAAGACCAGCCGATTTTCTCGGCCTCGGGAAGCATCCCGATTCCTGGCGCCTCCATCGGCCCGATCGGGCTCAAGGTCAAACTCTGGGGCAGCCTGGGGTATTACTACTATGTCGGCCCCGGGGTACTCACCGGGATCAAGGCCACGGTCAAGTTCAGCCCGTTCGAAGCCGACCCGGACTTCAGTTTCAACCTCAAGGCCAAGGCCAGCATCCCGGCAGGCGGGGGGATCAGCGGCAAAGTCGGCGCCGATGTGGTGATCGATCTGTACATCGCCGAGGTCGGTGGCGGCCTCAATGTCGAGGCCAGGGCAGGGCTTGAAGGCAAGGCCGAGCTGGCCGGCGAGATCGCTTACAGCAAGGACAAATTCAGCGTCGATGCCAGCGCCTATATCGGCGGCAGCGTAGTGCTGGCCGCCGCGTTGAATGCCCGGGTCTTCGCCGAAGCCGGGGTCTGGCGGTTCAAGGTACGGACCGAAAAAACCTGGAAACTGCTCGGTGGCACCTTCGACACCGGGCTGAGCCTCGGCGTACGCCTGCCGCTGCACTACGACAGCATTGATGGCTTTCGAATGCCCAAGCTCTCCGATATCAAACCGGAACCTGCGCAGCTCAATCTCGACCCCTCGAAGATGCTGTCCAACCTGTTCGGCAATGCCACGAAAGAGGAGCACGAGGTATGACCGGCTTTTCCAATTCGCCGAAAGTGCTCAAGGGCGGCCTGATCCTGATCGACCCGGCCAGCGGTGCCGTGCTGCGAGTCATTGCTCTGCAGTACAACCCCGATCTGCTGACCCGCAGCCTGCAACCGCAGAGCACCGGCGGCAGTGCAGCGATCAGCGAGCCATTGCGCCTCAAAGGACCGCCGGTGGAAACGATCAAGCTCGACGCCGAGATCGACGCCACCGACCAATTGGAGTTTTCCGATCAGCACCCTGGTGCGATCGAGGTCGGCATCCACCCGCAACTCGCCGCACTGGAAACCATCGTCTACCCGGACAGCAACGCCTTGATCCGCAACAACCAGATGGCGAGTGCCGGCACCCTGGAAATCGTTCCGGTACAGGCGCCACTGCCCTTGTTTGTGTGGAGCAAGGAACGCGTGGTGCCCGTGCGCATCACCGATTTTTCGATCGTCGAGGAGGCGTTCGACGTCAACCTCAACCCGATCCGCGCACGCATCACCCTCGGCATGCGCGTGCTCAACATCAATGATTTGGGCTTCGGCGACAAGGGCGGGCACCTCTACATGGTTTACCACCAGAGCCGCGAACGCCTGGCGCGCAAGGCCAGCAGCGCGACCCTGGCCAGCCTGGGTTTGAGCGCGCTTTTTTAAAACAACGGAACGCTGATGAACGAAAGGACAGCCACGATGAGCGACCGCTTCCCACCTAACAGCCGTTACTACCCGACCGACACCGCCGAGTTGGTCCAGGTCGACGGTCGACGCGTGGTTTACCTGCGGCGGCGCTTCGTACCGGACCCGGCTAACTTTGTCACCTTGCAGATCTACACCGTGATCGAGGGCGACCGGATCGATCGCATGGCCGCTGCGGTGCTCGGTGACCCGGAACAGTTCTGGCGCCTGCCGGATGCCAATGGTTGCCTCCACCCACTGGAGCTGGAAGAGCTGGGCCGGCAAATCCGCCTGACCTTGCCCGAAGGCATGCAGGGGCCGAGCGATGCTTAAAGGCATGCATGTCTCATTGCTGGTCGGCCCGGCGATACCGTTACCGGTGCCCAAGCCGCTGATCGATGCCTTGCAGAGCATCCAGGTGACGTCGGCGGCGGGCGCCCGCAGTGGCTTCCAGATCAGCTTCGCACTGCACAACAATTCACCGCTGCACACCCTGTTGTTGCTCACCGGCGGGCGGGTGCCCTGGCTGCGGGTGCTGATCGTGATCACCCTCAACAGCCTGCCGATGGTGTTGATGGACGGCCTGATTACCCGCCAGGAGGTCAGTGGCTCCAACGAGCCGGGGCAGAGCACCCTGACCATCACCGGTGAGGACCTGTCGGTGGCCATGGATCAGCAGGAATTCAACGGCATTCCCTATCCGGCCATGCCGGCCGAGGCGCGGGTGGCGCTGATTGTCGCCAAGTACGCGATCTTTGGCATGGTGCCGCTGGTGATCCCGCAAATCTTCAGCGATGTGCCGATCCCGGTGGAAAAAATCCCCACCCATGACGGCACTGACCTGGCCTACGTGCAGAAGTTGGCCAAGGACGCCGGCTATGTGTTCTACGTCGAACCCGGCCCGTTGCCGGGGATGAATACCGCCTACTGGGGCCCGGAGATCAAGCTCGGGATACCGCAACCGGCACTGAACCTGGGGATGGATGCCCACAGCAACGTCGAGGCGCTGTCGTTCAGTGTGGACAACACCAAGGCCAGCCTGCCGATCGTGTTTATCCAGAACCCGCTGACCAAGTTCCCGATTCCGTTGCCGATCCCCGACATCAGCCTGCTCAACCCGCCGCTCGGTGCGTTGCCGCCCATTCCAAAGTCGATCCACCTGCTGAAGGACACCGCCAAGCTCTCGCCAATGGCGGCCTTGTCCAAGGGCTTGGCGGAGGCGGCGGGCTCAGCGGATGTGGTGACCGCCACTGGCTCGGTCGATGTACTGCGTTACGGCTCCGTGTTGAAGGCGCGCCAACTGGTCGGCGTGCGCGGTGCGGGCAGCGCCTTTGACGGTTTGTACTACGTGAAAAACGTGACCAGCAACTTCAAGCCCGGCGAGTTCAAGCAGAGCTTCACGCTGACCCGCAACGGTTTGATCTCGACGCTGCCGAGGGTACCGGTATGAGCGCTGAGCAAGGCAAGTTCTACGGCAAATTCCGCGGTGTGGTGTTGAACAATATCGACCCGATGCAGATGGCCCGCATCCAGGTCCAGGTGCCTGATGTGCTGGGGCTCGGCATCTCCAGCTGGGCCATGCCCTGCGTTCCGTTCGCCGGGAAGCAGAGCGGGATGTTTGTGGTGCCGCAGATCGGCGCCGGGGTCTGGGTCGAATTCGAGCAGGGCAACCAGGATTACCCCATCTGGGTCGGCGGTTTCTGGGGCAGTGCGGCAGAGGTGCCCGCCTTGGCGTTGGCGGGGTTGCCGGTATCGCCAAGCATTGTGCTGCAAACCGGCAACCAGAACGGCCTGACGATCTCTGACCTGCCGGGGCCCACGGGCGGCATTCTGCTCAAGACCCTGACGGGGGCGATGATTTCGATCAACGAAATCGGCATCACCATCAGCAACGGCCAAGGCGCGACGATCATGCTCAACGGGCCGGCGGTGAATATCAATCAAGGCGCATTGACGGTGATTTGAAATGAACATTTCACGCAATCGGCAGCTGAAACCGGCCATGACAGGGGAGGACCGCTGATGCCCGGTTTTCTCCTGCATCTGGGCGCCACGGTGATGTGCAGCCACGGCGGCCAGGCGACGCCGACCGCGCCGTTTCCCCGGGTGACACTCTCCGGCCAGCCCGTGACGACCCTGGCCGCGCCCTATGTGATTGCCGGCTGCGCCATGCCGCCACCGCCCTCCGGCAATGGCCCCTGCGTGACCGGCCAATGGCTGGTCGGCGCGACCCGGGTGTTCGCCGGCGGGCTGCCGGTGCTACTGCAATCGAGCACCTCGATCTGCGTCCCCACCGGCACGCCGATGATGGTTACCGTCACTCAGCTACGGGTCTCAGGAGTCTGATATGGCTTTGGACTTTCCCTTCAGCATCGACTCGCGCGGGCGCAGCGCCGAAGTGTTCGCCGATCTGCAGGTGCGGGACATGATCGAACAGGTGCTGTTCACCGTGCCGGGCGAGCGGGTGAACCGTCCGGACTTCGGCTGCGGCTTATTGCAATTGGTGTTCGCGCCCAACAGCGATGCCCTCGCTGCCGCCGTGCAGATGACCGTGCAAGGTTCGCTGCAACAATGGTTGGGGGAGCTGATCGAGGTCGAGGCGGTGACCGTCGAGAACCTCGACGCGCGCCTCGACGTGACGGTGCAGTACGTCATGCGCCGGGATCGCCAGCGGCAACTGGCGACCTTCAGCCGAGGGATTGCACCATGAAACGCCAGTTTTTGTCTGACAACCGCCATCGTCTGCAATTGCTGCGTGACCTCGATCCACCGAGCCTGAACGGCATCGACTACCTGGAAGTGGCGCCCCTGAATCAGCGCAAGCTCAGCGTGGCGTTCGTCAATCCGTTGGCTGGCATCACCGCCGCCCATTGCCGGATCGAGGGCGGGGTGCGCATCACGGGCGTACAGATCGAGAGCCTGAGTATCAACGGTAATCAGCTCGACATTACGGTGGACCGGGCCGGTGATTTCTCCTGGTACCGTTTCGTGTTGATCAACCCCACGGCGCCCGAAGACCCACCGCCGGGCTTCGACCCTTGCCTGTCGAGTATCCGATTCAGTTTCAAGGCACAGTGCCGTTCCGAGTTCGATTGTGCCGACGACCAACCCTGCCCGCCGCAGGTACCGGCCGAGCCGCTGCTGGATTACCTGGCCAAGGATTACGGGAGCTTTCGCCGGTTGATGCTGGACCGCATGGGGCAGCTGATTCCTGGCTTTCACGAGCGCAACCCGGCGGATTTTTCCGTGGCCCTGGTGGAAATGTTGGCGCATATCGGCGATCAGCTCAGCTATTACCAGGATGCAGTCGCCACCGAAGCGTATCTGGGCACTGCCCGACGCCGCGTCTCCCTGCGCCGGCATGCGCGGCTACTGGATTACCCGATACACGACGGCTGCAACAGTCGGGTCTTCGTCAGTCTGAGCGTCTCGCCCCAAGCTGACGGTCGAGTGTTGGCCGCCGGTACGCCGCTGTTGACCCGCACCGGCTCGCCCGGGACTGTCTTGAAAGAATCCGCGCTGCAAACCTTGCCTGACGGCAGCACCCAAGTCTTCGAAACAATGCACGCGTTGCCGTTGCAGTCCGCCCATAACCGCATTGATATCCATCATTGGGGCGAGCCGGATTTCTGTCTGGGCAAAGGCGCGCAAGAGGCCGCGCTGATCGACGTTCCGTCGCTGAGCTTGCAGGCCGGCATGCTGCTGATCTTCGAAGAAGTCCTGAGCCCCGGCACCGGCCGTGCACCGGATGCCGACCGCACCCACCGGCATGCAGTACGCTTGACCGAGGTCAAGCCGGGGCACGACCTGCTGACCGACACGCCGTTGCAGCTGATCAGTTGGCACGCCGAGGACGCGCTACCGTTCCCGTTGTGCATCAGCGCGCGTATCCAACAGTCCGGTGTCAGCAAGACTGTCAGGGTCGCTCAGGTCTGCGGCAATGTGGTATTGGCCGACCACGGGCTGACTCGCGCCGATGAGTCGCTGCTGCCGGACGTTGTACCGACTGCCGGCCAATACCGGCCGCGCCTGCGCGAGCCCGGCATCGTCTATGCCCAGGCCTATGAACATGACCCGACGCGCTCCGCCAGCAGCACCTTGTATCAGGATCCCCGGCAAGCCCGTCCGTCCGGCATGCAACTGCGCGAAGACGACCCCGATCAGTTTGGCGACCAACCCAAGCCCGGTGCCAGCCCTTGGTTGCCACGCCGCGATCTGCTCGGCAGTGACCGCTTCGCACAGGAATTCGTGGTGGAGACCGAAGCCGATGGCAGCGCCCACCTGCGCTTTGGCGACAACCGCTTCGGCATGCAACCGCAACCCCTCAGCCGGCTGTTGGCCAGCTATCGCCAAGGCGGTGGCAGCATCGGGAATGTCGGCGCCGAGAGCATCACCCAGATGGTCTGTGAAGACCCTCTGATCAAGGACTTCATCCAAACGCTGCGCAATCCGTTGTCGGCAAGCGGCGGCGCAGAGCCGCAAAGCGCTGACGCGATCAAGCTGTTTGCACCCCAGGCTTTCCGCACCCAGGAACGGGCGGTCACCGAGGCCGATTACGCGCGGGCCGCCGAGCGTCATCCGCAAGTACAACGGGCCGCTGCGAGGCTTCGCTGGACCGGCAGCTGGTACACGATGTTCGTCAGCCTCGACCGCAAGGGCGGCCAGCCACTGGATAAGCCGTTTCGTGAAGAAATGCTGCGCCACCTGGAACGCTACCGGTTGGCCGGTTATGACCTGGAACTGCGTGATCCGATCTATGCCCCGCTGGATATTCAGCTGAACGTCTGCGTATTGCCGGGCCACTTTGCCGCGACGGTCAAGCTTGGCCTGCTCAAGCGCCTGAGCAGTGGCGCAGACGGGCTGGGACAACTCGGCTTCTTTCATCCCGATCACTTCAGTTTTGGCCAGGGCCTGGCGCTTTCCACCCTGATGGAGGCGGCGCATTCGGTAACCGGCGTGGCCTCGCTTCAGGTCGAGGTGTTCCAGCGCTGGGGCAAAACCCCTAATCAGGAAATAGCGCAGGGCTTGATCGGTGCCGCGTTACTGGAAGTGTTGCGCCTGGATAACGATCCCAATTTCCCCGAAAACGGCCGACTGCTGCTGAACATGCAAGGTGGCTTATGAGTAATGGCGAACACTGCGGCTGCTGCGCCGGGATCAAGGTGCTGACACCGGTCGACGAATTGAACCCGCCAGGGCAGACGACGTTGCACTATCGGGTCGGCACCCATGGGCGTTTTCGCGAGAGTCAGCTGGCGCGCCTTTCCAGCCAGACGGCGCTGCTCGGGCTGAGCACTCGCGATGCCGATGATCCGGCGCTGGCATTGCTCGATGCCTGGGCTGGCGTCCTCGACGTGCTGAGTTTCTATCAGGAGCGCATTGTCAACGAGGGCTTCCTGCGTACCGCCACGGAGCGGCGTTCGATATTGGAGCTGGGGCGTTCCATCGGCTACGAACTGCGCCCTGGCGTGGCCGCCTCGACGTTTCTGGCTTTTTCTCTGGAGACCGCGCCGGGCGCGCCGTTAACCGCGCGGATCGACACCGGCAACAAGAGCCAGAGCATTCCAGAGCAGGATGAACAGGCCCAGGTTTTCGAAACGCTGGAGCCGTTGTACGCGCGCGCTGCCTGGAATGCCTTGGCCCTGCAGAGCCAGGAAGAGGTGCCGCCGTACTGGGGCGCTCGTACTCTGTATCTGAAAGGGCAGAACACGCGCTTGCAAGCCGGTGACGCACTGTTGATCGTCGGCGATGAACGCCTGAAAAATCCCGGCAGCGAAAACTGGGACCTGCGCCGCGTCGTTCGCCTGCAAGTGATTTCGCCGGTGGAGCCGAGCGCCGACCCACTGGCTGGCTACACGGTAGTAACGCTCGACCGGCCGCTAGGCAAGGTAATGCCCCACGTCCAGCCGGCCAAGGCCAATCCTCGCTGTTTTGCCCTGCGGACCAAGGCTGCGCTGTTCGGCCAGGCGGCGCCGGACTGGCGGGCGATGCCGCGCAGCCTGCGGGCAAGCTACCTGGGCCTGGACGATGATAATCAGGCGAAGATCAGCCTGCACGGCCAGTGGCCGGGCTTCACCCTGGCCGATGTTTCCGATCCGCCGACCCGCCAGGCCACCGGCAGCGGCCTGTATGGCGAGTATTTCGAAGGCAACGACTTCAAGACGCGCAAGCTCAGCCGTACCGACGCCACCGTTGATTTCGACTGGGGCAGCGCCAGCCCCGACCCGCAGCTGACCGTCGATACTTTCTCGGTGCGCTGGAGCGGCTGGCTGCAAATACCCGAAAGCGGCAATTACAGCTTCTTCGTCAAAGCCGACGATGGCGTGCGGCTGTGGATTGGCGGCCAGTTACTGGTCAATCAATGGCAAGACCAAGACGCGACCGAATACGGCGAGAGCCTGTTCGAGCTCCAGGCCGGACAAAAACTCGACCTGCGCCTGGAGTACTACGAGAACGGTGGCGCTGCCTTGATTCAATTGCGCTGGCAGGGCCCTGGCATCGCCAAACAAATCATTCCCCAAAGTCGTCTATACCCACGAGACGTACACAGCGTGCATCTGGATGCCAGCTATCCGCGACTGGTCACGGGCAGTTGGCTGGTGCTGACGCTGCCCGATTATCAGGAGCTGTATCAAATCCTCGACAGCCGCGAGGATGCCCGCGCCGCCTTCACCCTGAGCAGCAAGACCACGCGCCTGAGCCTGCGTGGCGAACAACTGCGCGAGCTGTTCAACGAGCGTCTGCGCGAGACCACGGCCTATGGCGAATCCATCGAGCTGCCGTGGGCGACCCGGCCCAGGTCCGGGCTGCTCAGCGGTCATGTGCTGACGCTGGATGATCTGCAACCGGAGCTGGAGGCGGGGCGCTGGCTGTCGATCAGCGGCCACACCTTGCCGGACGTGACGCAAAATGCGCCGGCGCGTCAGCGACTGTTGGCCAATGACCCGTTGGTGGCGGTGGAAATCGCCAGGGACGGCCGGCTCGCCAGCCTGTCCTTCACCGATGGCGCGCGCCATGAAGTAGTGCTTGGCTTCGCCAGCGAAGTGGCGCGCCTGCAACGCAATGACAGCAGCGGGCCGCGTTCGCGCCTGGAACTTGAGAGCGATCTGCAACATGCCTATCTGCCGTTGAGTGTGCGGATCAACGCCAATGTGGCGCCGGCCAGTCACGGCGACAGCAAGCAGATGCAGATACAGCCGGAAATCCTTGGCAGTGGCGACGCCAGCCAGGCCTTCCAGCGCTTCCTGCTGCTGCAGAAACCGTTGACCTACATTTCCTCACCCACCCCTTCGGGCATCCAGAGCACGCTGCAGGTACGCGTCGAAGGTGTGCGCTGGTCCGAGGCGCCACACTTGGGTGAGCTCGGCGCGCAAGACCGTGCCTATCTGCTGCGCCGGGGCGATGATGGCCGGGTCACCGTGCAGTTCGGTGACGGCGTGCACGGCAGTCGCCTGCCCACGGGACAGATGAATGTGCACGCGTACTATCGCGTCGGCATCGGTGCGGCCGGCAACCTCAACAGTGGGCGGATCAGCCTGCTGCTGTCCCGTCCGTTGGGGGTCAAGGATGTGATCAACCCGGTACCCGCGGCGGGTGGGGTCGATCCGGAAGACCGCGACAGTGCCCGGCAGAACGCACCGCTGAGCGTACGGACCCTGGATCGCATCGTCTCGCTTCGGGATTTCGAAGACTTCGCCGCGGCCTTCGCCGGCGTCGGCAAGGCCCAAGCGGTGTGGTTGTGGGATGGCGAGCAGCGGTTGGTCCACCTCACGGTCAGCGGGGTAGAAGGTGTCAGCATCGATCCCGGATCGGCGCTCTATCGCAACCTGGCCGCGGCCATTGACGCGGTGCGCCCGGCTCATCAGCCGCTCAAGCTTGCACCCGGGGTGGTGCTGCGTTTTGGTGTGGAAGCCAAGGTTCGGGTTAACCCGGACTATCAAAGCGCAACAGTCCTCAGTGCAGTGCGCAGCGCCTTGGGGCAGGCCTTCGGGTTTGCCGCGCGTTACTACGGGCAACCCGTCAGTGGCAGCGAAGTACTGGCGGTGATACAGCGGGTGCCGGGAGTGGAGCGGGTGGATCTGGATAGCTTGCGGCTCTACGACGGCCTGTCCAGCAGCAGTGTGGCTGGGCCGGATGGCCGACTGCGCGCCCGCGGTGCCCGGTGGCAGAGTCAGCAAATATTGGCGGCACAACTGCTGTTGCTGGACCCGTCCGCAGTTACCTTGACGGAGCTTAGCCTATGAGCATTGACGCCGAATTCCTGATGGCGCGGCTGCCGGCCTTCTACCGCGAGCGCGATGCCGAAATGGGTGGGCCGCTGCGGGCATTGCTGGAAGTTATCGCCGAGCAGGGCGCGGTGCTGGAAGAGGACATCACCCGGCTCTACGACAACTGGTTTATCGAAACCTGTGACGACTGGTTGGTCCCCTATATCGGCGATCTGCTGGGCGTGCGCGGTCTGTATCCGGTCAGCGGCACCCAGGCGTTCGGCCTGCGCGCGTATGTGGCCAACAGCCTGCGCCTGCGACGGCGCAAGGGCACGCTGCCGGTGCTGGAACAGCTGGCATTCGATACCACCGGCTGGCGTGCGCGGGCGGTGGAGTTTTTCGAGCTGCTGGGCACGACCCAATACCTCGAACACTGCCGCCCACAAAATGTGCGCACGCCGAACCTGCGTGATGCCACACAATTGGAGCGGGTAGACGGCCCCTTCGACCGCGCCGCCCATACCGTCGAGGTGCGTTCGCTCCCGGCCGGGCGCTACAACATTGCCAATGTTGGTCTCTATCTCTGGCGGTTGCAGGCCTATGCACTACAACGCGCCACCGCCCGAGCCATGACCAGCCTGGCAGGCTTCTACAGTTTCGATGCCCTGGGTCGCGACGTCGCCGAGCCGCTGTTGCGGGGGGAGGGCATGTTGTTCAACCGGCCGCGCACCGAGCAGGAAATCACTCACCTGGCGCAACCGGAAAACGTGCCGGAGCCTCTTTCCCGGCGACTGCTGCACGACGAACTGACGGCGCTACGTCAGGCCCTGACCGATGGTGAGACACCTGACCCTGTGTACTTTCCCCTCGATCGAGAGGAGGAGGGTGGCCCGGTTCTGCGGATCTGGCTGGACGATGTGGAAGTACCGCCGGAGCATCTGCTGGTGTGCAATCTCTCGCCCTTGCCCGGCGTAGTGCCGCAAGAATGGCGGCGTCCACCGGCCAGCGTCACGGTGAAATCGAGCAAGGCCGGTCAGCCGGATAAAACCTTTCCTGGCGTTGCCAACCTGTTTCTGGTGGGTTTCGACCCGGTCCTGGGACGTATCGCCTTGCCCGCCGGCAAGACCGCGAACCGGGTGGAAGTCGCCTACAGCTATGGCTTCCCCGGCGATGTCGGCGCGGGGCCCTACGATCGACGCCCGTTGCGTCGCGACGATGAGCCGTTGCAGGGCCTGCTCGATCCGGCGGATTTCCAGGTACTGCTGCGGGTCCCGGGCGACCACGCGACGCTGGCCGACGCGCTGGCGGCAGTCATTGCCGGGACCCGTACGCTGATCTATCTGCTGGACGACGGGACCCAGGAGCTGACCCCTGATCTCAACCTGCCAGATACCCACCTGGCCATTGAAGCCGCCAACCAGCGGCGGCCGGTACTGATCGGCGACCTGCGGTTACGCGGCAACCTCGACACCCGGCTCAGCCTGTCCGGGCTGCTGCTGGACGGTCAACTGCGTTTGGACGGCGCGCTGGGCGAAGTGAATCTGCGTCATTGCAGCCTGACGCCGAGCAAGGGTGGCATTCGTCACACCGGCACCGGCAGCCAACTCTGGCTGCGGCTGATCCATTGCCTGTGCGGGCCGTTGCGGACGAGCAAGGCCATTGCCGGAGTCGAGGGCCGCAACAGCGTGTTCGATAACGGCGATGACGTGGCCTTCGATTTACCGGACACGCGCCTGCAACTCGACCGCTGCAGCGTCTTCGGCGCCAGCGCCGCCGGGGAGCTGGAAGCCAGCAACAGTCTGTTCAGCGCCAAATTGAATATCGCCCGACGCCAGGAAGGCTGCGTGCGTTTCTGCTATGTGCCATCGGGCTCGCAGACGCCACGTCGCTACCGCTGCCTGCCGGACCTGGTGACCCAGGGGTTGCCGACCGCCCAGGCAAAGAGCGAACGGGTGCGGGTGACGCCAGCCTTTACCTCGGTGAGTTTCAGCCATCCGGCATATGCCCAGCTGCGCCTTTCAAGTGCTCAAGAGCTGCGCACCGGCGCCGAGGACGGCGCCGAAATGGGCGTCTGGAATGTGCTGCAACAACCACAACGCGAGGCCAACCTGCATCAGGCCTTGGACGAATACCTGCGCTTCGGCCTGGAGGCCGGGGTGATCTTTGTGAACTGAACGAACGCGCAAAACGGGCAAGGACTACCACTATGAAAGCCGATCTCACCCGCTCGACCGACAAGCCGGACCAGCACTATCGCGCCGTACGCATGCAACAGGGGCGGGTGCAGCTGGATGCGGACTGGAACGAGCAGCAAGACATTCTCAATCGCCGGATCGAGAGTGAAACCGTCGATACCATTGGCCATAGTGGCGGGCCCTTGGCCAACCCCGGGTTTCTGCTGACCGGCAATGGCAAGAACATCGGCATCGGCATCGGCCATTACTACGTCGAAGGCTTGCTCTGCGAAAACGCCAGCCAGGTCCCGGCCACCAGCCAGCCGCACTTGCCGGGCAACGTCTCACCGGTGCTGCCGGCCAATGCCAGTCTGTTGCCATTACCCCCGGCGAATGCGCCGCAGTTGGTCGAGATCAAGGTCTACGACAACAACGGAGCACCCATCGACCCTCCGGACGGGATCTACCTTGGCTATCTCGAAGCCTGGCTGCGGCACATCACGGCGCTGGAAGACCCGCTTATCCGTGAAGTCGCCCTCGGTGGGCCGGACAGCGCGACCCGCGACCAACTGCTGTGGCAGGTCAAGTTGCTGCGTGCCGGTGATATCGGCGCCGACCTGAACTGCCTGAGCGCGCTGGCGGCCTGGACCACCCTGACCACTGCAGTCGATGGCAAGCTCGCGGCCCGCGCCGAACCCAGCACTCCGCCCAAAGATCCCTGCCTGCTGGCGCCGGAAGCAGGCTACCGGCGCCTGGAAAACCTGTTGTATCGCGTTGAGATCCACGACGATGGCAGCGTTTCAGCCGACCAGCGCTACAAATGGTCGCGTGACAACGGCAGCATTGAAACCCGCGTTGTACGTTGGCTGGGCGAGCCGACGGCGGACGAGTTCGAGGTCGCCAGCCTTGGCCGTGATGCCTACCTTGCGATCACCGCCGGCTGCTGGCTGGAATTCTTCGACGATACTTACGAACTGCTTGGCCGGCCAGGGACTCTGGTCCAGGTGCTCAAGACAGAAGGCAATATTGTCACCCTCGATCTGGCCAGCGCCACCGGGTCTCTGGACAAGGCGCTGTACCTGAGCAACCCGCGTGTGCGGCGCTGGGACGGTTGGGCGAAGCTGGTCCCGGCGGCAGCCAATTTGAACAGTGGCTGGGTGGAGCTGGAGGAGGGCGTCGAGATTAAATTCATCCCCGGCAAGTATCGTGTCGGGGATTTCTGGACCATTCCCGCTCGCACCGCTACCGCTGACATCGAGTGGCCGTTGGTGGCCAATAAACCCGCCTTCCAGTCACCGCAAGGGGTATTGCGCGCCTTCACCCGGCTGGCCTTGCTCAACTGCCAGGCCGGGGTCTGGAGCACGCTGTCCGATTGCCGTCAGCTATTTCCGGCGCTGACCGAACTGACCAACCTCTATTACGTTGGTGGCGACGGCCAGGAGGTTATGCCAAACCCTTTGGCGCCACAAAACCTGCCGTTGCCCAGCCCGCTGGAAGTCGCGGTGTTCAATGGCAAGTTCCCGGTTGCCGGGGCCGAGGTCAGCTTCAGCGTCAGTGACGGCACGCTGCCCAACGGCACCGCCAGCCAGATCATCGCCACCGGCGCGGACGGTATCGCCAGCGTGATCTGGAGCCTGGCGCCCGGCGTGCTGAACCAGACCTGCACGGCGCAACTGCTCGAAGCCGGCCAGGTAGCGGCCGGCAAGTACAACGTCCTGCATTTTTCCGCCAGTCTGTCCGTGGCCACACAAGTCGCCTATGACCCGGCGAAGTGCGCCGACATGGCCGCCCAGGGCATTCATACCGTGCAGGATGCGCTCGACGCGCTCTGTCAAAAAAACCACGGCGGTGGCTGCTGCACCAGTGTCGGTGTCGGCGGCGAGTTCGAGAACCTCGACATCGCGCTCAAAGTGTTACTCGAACAGGGTCAACGCGACATCTGCTTGTGCCTGCTACCTGGCGAGCATCACCTGGCCGACAGCATCGACCAGGTCGCGCCGAACGGCACCCATCTGTTCATCCACGGTAGCGGCCCCGCGAGCCGGCTGGTGCTGCGTAATCAAGAGTTCAACTGTTTCGATTTTGCCTCCCTGACGTTTCTGGATTTCGACATCGTCATGCTGGGCGAGAACCAGTGCCTGCGTTTTCAAGGCAATCAGCATTTGCGCTTGCAACGAATGCGCCTGTCGGGGCTGACGGTTCCCGGGATCAGCCTGGTGCAAATCGACGACGCCCAGCGCATTGACCTGAGCGCTTGCCTGATCAACGCCTACTCGTCGAGCGGGACACAGCACGCCCGGGAACTGTTTGATGCCATACCCTTGCTCGCCCCCCTGGAGGCGGCGATGAAATCAGGCAAGGGCGAACTTTTTGCGGCTATCCCAAGCAAGGTGGTCGATGCCTTTGCAGCGTTCAGCGCCGCTCAGCGCAAGGCTTTCGGGCAACAAGTGGATCGCCGTCAGGTAGTCCTCAACACCGATGAAATATTGGCATTGTCAACGCTGCGCAGCGATATCGAACAGGGTGCCAGCCAGCGTCGACTGCTGCTCTCGCTGGATCGTTTGCGCACGGAACTGATGCTCAACCACACCGGCTTCGCCCTGGCCCTTGGCGATGCCGAGGCGGATACCTTGCTGGCGGACAACCAGATCAACGGCCGCGTGTCCTTGTACGGCGAGGCCAAGAGCGACGAAGCGCTGGACCTCGATTTTCTGAAAAATCTGGGTGTTGCGTTTAGTCGCGGCGGAGTCCGACTCAAGCCCGGCTATGGCGAATTACGCCTGCGCAATAACCGGCTACAAACGTTGCGCCTGGGCGATGCGATGCTCGACCGCTTGCGGCAACTTGCCGGCTCAGCCGACGGAGGCGAGGTTGAAGGTTGCTATCGCAGTCTGCTGGCGGATTCCAATACATTGGTGGGCACGGAAAACCTGTTGCTGGCGTTGAAACTGTCCCTGAGCCAGAACCAGCTGAGTGTCTTCGGTCACATCGCCGCGTGTATTGCTTCCCAAGGCAAGTACATCGGCAACTTCAGCCTCGAATCCGTCCTGTTCGTGCTGGGTCACAACGCTAACCAACAGTTTGCCAATGCCGGGCTGATTTTCAGCGAAATGTAGCGGGGCGCAGATTCAGAAGGGGATTTGCGTCGATTGAATTAGGCACACTGCAACGACAGATCCGTGAACGTCGAAGAATTGCTTCCGGGTGCCGGGAAGTGGATGGATGCGAGAGAAGCTCCACCAGATACATGATTTAACTTATGGGCGATGACCGGTGTTCATAAGCAACTGTGACTCTTGGTTTTGAGACCCTTGGGTCAGAAACTGGGTTAGAGTGCTCAGCAATGCCTGTTCATAGGGCCTTCCACCCGATTCGGGTAGCCGCGCCAAGCGGTTCCAGCGCAAGAGCCGGGCAAAAAAAACCGTGTATCAATCGATATTTGAAGAATGAATCGTCCGCTGTTTGTTTCTCTAGATGGGCCCAAGGGAGCCGGAAAAACCACACTTTTGGAGGCCGTTACGAAAGTACTGAGGGCGGACAACAAAAAGGTGATCCGACTTTGCGAGAAAAAAAGCGATCCCTATCGGCGTGAAACAATGACCCTCGTTAACAAGCTCGTCAGAAATCCCACCCGGGATTTGGAGTTGGAGGTTTGTGAGCGCTTTGCAGATAGCCGTACCTGGATTTCCCAGCACGTTCTGTCTAAACAGCCACAAGACAGCATCATCTTGATCGATCGCTGGTACCCGTCTGATGCCGCGTTTCGCCGGCTAGTCCCGTTTGCAGAAATTCTACAGTTGAACATTGATCGAAACGTGCAAGTGCCAGATCTGCATGTCGGGGTTGTCACCAACCCTGAAATTTCATGGGCAAGGGCAGCGGCACGACGTCGTGGACTGAGTAGTACGGTGATCCATAAGCTGGAAGAACATGTCGCTTGTACCCAGGCGTTCGAGCAAGCGATTGCAGATAACGGCTGGGTTTTATGCCGCAATGAAGGAACGATCGAAGACGCAACGATGCAGGTGGTTTTTGAGATTTATAGAGTCCTTCAATGTCCCATAGGCGAAGTTCGCTGCGCCGGTCTTGTCGCCGCAGCGGTAGCCGGCTGATGCTTTGAACTGGGTGCCTGCCATCGAACGCTGAGCCGAAGCTTCCCGAGGCGGGTCATACATGATCAGACGGTTCGAGCGTCGATTGCTGGAGATGCATACCAAGAGGAAAGCGGACGCTAGGGATACGGACATAATCTATGATTTAACATAATATACATTACACGTAACAACGTATTTCAGGATTAGCCTCGTTGCCCACAGATTTTGCAGCGCCAATTCACCTCCAGCCATTCATCCGTGCGTGAGCCTTTCTATCAACATCGAATGCTCGGCAAACTGTTCGCTGAGCTTTTGCCGATCACCCATTTCCATATCCGCAAAATCAAACCCTGGCGACACCGCTTCGCTGATCAGACCAAATCCCGCCAATCCGTCCGTAAGCCGCGAAGCTTTCCAAACGCCGCCCGGTACAGTCAATTGCAAACATTCTCCCGCGATGACATCGCTGCCCATCGTGACGGTTGTCAGAGTGCCGTCCGGAAAAATGAGCGTGTACTCAATGGCATCGCCCAGATGGTAGTAATGAACAATGTCGGACTGGTTCAGGTGGAAATGGCCAACCGGGGAATCTCTCGTTAACAGGTAATAAATGGACGTCATCCGGTAACGCTGGCCACCGGTTGTTGTGACGAGACTCTGATCATCGGATTGATAGGTTCTGCGGTAGTAGCCTCCTTCTACATGAGGCTCCAGATCGAGCGCCGTGATGACCTCATTGATGCGGGGTGATTTTCGAGTCATGCTGGTAACTCTCCTCACTACATTTCGATAGATAACAACATAATCGCGTACGTTAGCTACATAACTCGACTAAATAGCTCTTTGGTTGAGCTAACAGAAAATCTCTGTCATCCCGGTTTCAGTCGTGGCGCTTATCCAGGCTCGAAAATGCGCAAACCCACTAGACTATCGCCATAGCTCACCTGATGGGCAACCTGAGAACGGAGTAACGGATGCTTTATTTTCAGCAAATGTTGGGCACCGCCGTGTTCGCCATTACCGGGTTGCTGGCTATCCAAAGAGTCGGTGTCGATCTGTTCGGAGCCGTGGTTTTGGGGATCATCACCGCTATTGGTGGTGGCACCCTTCGCGACCTGTTGCTCGATCAACCGATTTTCTGGTTTGCAGACTTCAACTACATCTGGGTCGCATTGGTTACCTCACTGGTGGCTTTTTTTCTCACCAATAGATTGCATAAACGCTATCAGCTGCTGCTGTATCTCGATGGTTTTGCGGCCGCGCTGTTCGCAATAGTTGCCACTGAAAAAGTGCTGTCTTTGCAGCTCGCGGCACCTTTGGCAGTAATGATGGGCTTGCTGACCAGCATTGGCGGCGGCATCGCCCGTGATGTGCTGGCTGGCAGGGCTTCGTTGTTAATGTCACGCGAGATATACGCCACGCCAATCCTGCTGGGGTGCATCCTGTACGTCTTGCTGCGCGATACATTCCCCACGATTCAAATCGCCGGCTGGATCGCCTTGATATTCACCTCAGGGTTCAGGTTTCTCGTCATTTACTACGGGCTCCAGATGCCTGCTTTTTTCTCTACCAAACAGGGATAAGCCGGGCCGATAGCGGTGTAGACACCCGGTTGCAGCCCCCTGCCCCACGCGTCTGCCCCACCCATCGCTAACCGGGACAACGCCAAACGACCCGCTACACTTGCCTGTCGACGCCGCGCCTCCCGAGCGGCCTCCTGATTTGGAGGTATCCCATGAGCGACAGCACCGAACTCACGACATTCACCGGCTGGGCCGCAACGACAGCAGGCGCTCCACTGGAACGCTATAGCTATGATCCCGGCCCACTGGGAAGCGATGAGGTAGAAGTCGCCGTGGAGTATTGCGGCGTCTGCCATTCCGACCAGTCGATGATCGACAACGAATGGGGTATCAGCCACTACCCGTTTATCCCCGGTCACGAGGTGGTCGGCCGTATTGTTCGCATGGGCCCACAGGTACGCGGCCTCGAAATGGGACAACGGGTGGGCATTGGCTGGTTCAAGGGCAGTTGCATGCATTGTTCTTCGTGTATCGAAGGCTCTCACCAGCTCTGCAACACGGCCAAACCGACCATCATCGGCAGCAACGGAGGCTTCGCCGACCGCCTGTGGTCACACTGGGCCTGGGCTCTGCCGATTCCGGACGCGCTCGACCCGGCCAAGGCCGGTCCATTGTTCTGCGCCGGCTCGACGGTGTTCAACCCGCTGGTGGAGTTTGGCGTCAAGCCCACTGACCGGGTCGGTGTGGTCGGGATCGGGGGCCTTGGTCACCTGGCATTGCGCTTTCTTAATGCCTGGGGCTGCGAGGTCACGGCTTTTACCTCATCGCTGAGCAAGCAGGATGAAGCCAAGCGCCTTGGTGCGCACAACGTCATTGCCTCTACCGACAGTAATGCCCTGAAATCCATTGCCGGGACCCTGGATTTTCTCCTGGTCAGTGCCAGCGCAGACCTCGATTGGGCGGCCATGCTCGCCACCTTGCGGGGTAAAGGTCGCCTGCATTTTGTGGGCATAGTGCCCAGCGCCATTCCAGTGCATGTGTTCGACCTGATTCCCAGGCAAAAGAGCCTGTCTGGCTCGCCGGTCGGTTCGCCCAGCAACACCGCGACCATGCTGGAATTCTGCGCGCGTCATCAGATCCTGCCGCAGGTCGAGGTGTTTGCGATGAGCCAGGTCAACGAGGCCATCGACCATCTGCGCAGTGGCAAGGCGCGTTACCGCGTCGTGCTGGATGCCAGTAAATGACAATTACTATCGGTCGCATAAAACGACCTAGAACACCGCAACAATTAAGAAGATCCTTTCAATAGCTCGCCTGCAGGCTCTGTCATTGGCCATGTGCCAAGGCAAGCCTGCATTCGCGGACAATTGAATTGCCGGAGTTGTTATGGTTTTTTTTGAACTGATTCCTTTTACGGTGCGTGTGCGTGTGCGTGTGCGTGCCGTCGCAGATGCATTGCGGCGCATCGACAAGTCCATCCAACCGCGCGCCAAACAATACGTGCCGGTGCACGCAGCGCTTCTTTATTTACTTTCAGCTTTCAGGACTGCCCGCACTCATAAAATCCGTGACTACACTGAGCCCAATACATTGCTCGTGCCCGGAGGCGTCCGTCATGCTTGATTATTTCGCATTAGGCCTGTTGTTTTTTGTCGGGTTTGTCCTGTTTTACGGGGTCATCGCACTGCACGACATTCCTTACGAAATCGCCGTGCACCGAAATCACCCGCACCAGGATGCGATCCATGCAACCGGTTGGGTCAGCCTGTTCACCCTGCATGCCCTTTGGCCATTTCTGTGGATCTGGGCGATGGCGTACCGGGACGATCGGGGCTGGGGATTTGGTGATGGCAAGTCGACGCAGGTCCATGTCGTTCGTCTGGAGGAACAGGTTGCTGCCCTGAACAATCGGATTGAGCAACTGGAAGCGGCGACACGTACTGCGGGGCACATCCCGGCGTCGGACAATCGCGGTGAGGGAATCTAAGCCATGGATCTATTGCTCGTTTTGACCTATGCGGCCATCTGCGTGGCCATTTTCAAGATTTTCCGCATACCGCTGAACAAATGGACGGTCCCTACCGCAGTGCTTGGCGGGATCCTGCTGGTTGGCGCATTGATTTTCACGATGAACTACAACCACCCCTACTCCGAGGTGGCGCGCTCGTACTTCGTTTCGGTTCCAGTGATTCCGGTAGTCACTGGCCAGGTGATCGAGGTACCCGTCAAAGGTAATGAACCTCTGGAAAAAGGTGATGTGCTGTTTCGAATCGACCCCGCCCCGTTCGAATACCGGGTCAAGTCCATCAAAGCACAGTTGCTCGCGGCAAAAGCTGATCGTGCTCGAATCACTGAGTTGATCAAGCGTAACTTCGCCACTCAACGTGAACTGGACATCGTTGTTGCTCGCTCCGACGATTTAGACGCACAGCTGTCTATTGCGCAGTATGAACTGGACAACACTGTCGTTCGGGCCCCCAGCAAAGGCTTCGTGACCCATGTTTCCTTGCGCACGGGCATGATGGCCACCAAGCTCCCCTTGCGCCCTTCAATGATATTCATCCCGGAAGAAGGGCATTACTTTTCAGCATGGATGCGTCAGAACAGCCTGTTGCGCTTGTCAGTCGGCGATGAAGCGGAAGTAGCCTTCGACGGCATTCCCGGCAAAGTGTTCGAGGGGCGGGTTCAGAGTGTTATCTCCGTCATTGCAGAAGGACAAGTACAACCCTCTGGAACGCTGGTCAGCTTTACCGGCTCACCGCCAGCAGGCCGGGTACCGGTCATTATCGAAATAACCGACCCCGACTATGCTCAATACAGCAAACAAGTACCTGGCGGTGCCTATGGGCAGGCGGCGCTTTACAGCACGCACTTTCACCATGTCGCGGTGATGCGCAAAATTTTGCTGCGCATGGCTGCCTGGATGAACTACATCTTCCCATTCCATTGAGGAATTGGTGACGCCCTCTTTCAACAGGGGGCGTCACCCTCCTCCGTCTAGCCCGCACCGACTATCTTTTTAGTTTCAGTGACTGCACGCCACTGTTTGGCCGGCGCGTGGGCAACTGAATCCGGATTTACCACTGCTTGAATTGAATGACCGTTGGAGCACTTCATGATTCAGCAACGTAGCGATCAGGATGATCGGCTTTCAGGATCCCCCTTTCGGCGGGCCGCGAGCGCCCTGTTGCCGGAATGGGTTGGCCACTATCGGCCGGCCTGGTTCAAGGGTGATGTCATCGCCGGGCTGACCGCCGCGGCCGTGGTTATTCCCAAGGCCCTGGCGTACGCCACCATTGCAGGCCTGCCCGTGCAGGTCGGCCTCTATACCGTGCTGGTACCGATGGCGATCTATGCCGTACTCGGCAGTTCGCGACCGCTCAGCGTCAGTACCACCACAACCCTGGCCATCCTGGTTGCCTCCGCACTAGGGCATATCAGCCCTTCCGGCGATACCGCCACGCTGGTGGTTGCCTCCGCCACCCTGGCCCTGATGGTCGGCGCCATATTGGTCCTGGCGGGGATGTTGCGCCTGGGTTTTGTAGCCAATTTCATTTCCGACCCGGTGCTGGTGGGTTTCAAGGCGGGCATCGGGATTGTCATCGTGCTCGACCAGTTGCCCAAGCTGCTGGGCATCCACATCGAAAAAGCCGGTTTTTTGCACAACGTACTCGCCACCTTTCAGGGGCTGGGGCACGCCTCTTTGCCGACAGCGGCAGTCGGTGTGTTCATGGTGCTGATCCTGATAGGCATGAAGCACTTTACCCCACGATTGCCAGCGCCCCTGATTGCGGTCGCGCTCGGAATCGCCGGCATGAGCCTGCTGAACCTGGAGCATTTTGGTGTGTCGGCAGTCGGTGTGGTGCCGATCGGGTTACCGGCATTGACACTGCCCGATTGGTCGATGGTGTCCGACCTCTGGCCTTCGGCGATGGGGATTGCACTCATGAGCTTTACCGAGACCATCGCGGCAGGCCGCGCATTTGCGCGCAGTGACGAGCCCGCCTTGCAACCCAATCGAGAACTGGTAGCGACAGGTTTTGCCAACGTCGGTGGCGCGTTTCTCGGAGCGATGGCCGCCGGCGGAGGAACCACCCAAACAGCCGTCAACCGCCTCGCCGGTGCGCAATCACAACTGGCGGGCCTGATCACTGCCGGGCTGGCATTGGGGACGTGCCTGCTGCTCGCACCCTTCATTGGTTTGATGCCCAATGCCACGCTCGCCGCCGTTGTGATTGTGTATTCGATAGGCCTGATCCAGCCTTCGGAATTTCGCGACATTCTTTCGATACGCCGCACAGAATTCATCTGGGCGATTGTGGCAATGGTCGGGGTCATGTTACTCGGCACGCTGCAGGGTATCGTCGTGGCGATCATCGTTTCGTTGCTGGCGCTGGCCTATCAGCTCTCGGACCCGCCCGTACACATACTGGGGCGTAAACCCGGCACCAACATCTATCGCCCGTCATCCGCCGAGACCGAAGACGATGAACATTTTGAGGGGTTGCTGCTGCTGCGGCCTGAAGGTCGCCTCTTCTTTGCCAACGCCGAACGTCTCGGTTCGAAAATTCGCTCGTTGATCGCAGAGGCAGCGCCCAGCGTCGTGATTCTCGATCTGCGCAGCGTTTTCGACCTGGAATACACCGCCTTGAAAATGCTCACGTCAGCCGAACAGCGCTTGCGAGAAAGAGGCATCTCGTTGTGGCTGGTGGGCATGAGCCCAAGCGTATCCACGATGGTTGTCCATGCTCCGCTGGGCCAGGCATTGGGCGACTCACGGGTGTTCCTGAATCTGGAGCAGGCCGTTGCGCATTATCAGAAACAGTAATTGCACGCCTGCCCGCAGGCGTGCCTTGCATCAACGGTGTCCTTGAGAAATTGAACTACCCTTTATCCCAAACCGTACCGGTTTAGCCGTGTATTGGCCGCCGGTGCCTAGCCGTATTCATGTGCATAAAGAGGTTGAAGTATTGCGATGAAAAAACAAAATCTTAAAGTAACCGACTCCGCAGATAAAGAAGCCGCCGGGCTGAGCCGCAAAGACTACGAGGCACAGCTGAAGACTCTGCATGTCGAACTGGTCAAATTGCAGCAGTGGGTCGTCGCCACCGGGGCCAAGGTCGTGGTGGTTTTCGAAGGTCGTGACGGCGCCGGCAAGGGCGGCACGATCAAGGCGCTGACCGAACGTGTCAGCCCTCGGGTGTTTCGTGTCGTGGCGTTGCCAGCACCGAACGAACGAGAAAAAAGCCAGATGTACCTGCAGCGCTACATGCCGCACTTCCCGGCGGCAGGTGAAGTCGTGATCTTCGACCGCAGTTGGTACAACCGTGCGGGCGTGGAGCGGGTCATGGGTTTTTGCGACAAAAAGCAGGTGTCTGACTTTTTTGTGCTCGCGCCCATGTTCGAACGCCTGCTGGTCAATTCCGGCGTCCTGCTCTTCAAGTATTGGCTGGAAGTCAGCCCTGATGAGCAGTCCCGTCGACTCAAGGAGCGCATCACCGACGGCCGCAAAATCTGGAAGCTATCGCCGATGGACATCAAGTCCTACAACCGCTGGGACGACTACACCCGGGCACGTGACGAGATGTTCGAGGCCACCGACACCGAGTGGGCGCCTTGGCATGTTGCTCGTTCGGAAGACAAAAAATCGGTACGGCTGAACCTGCTGACCCACTTGCTGAAAAACATCCCGTACAAAAAAATCAAGCAAGAGAAAGTCACGCTGCCGAAACGCAAAATCGGCAGCTACAAGCCGATCAATTATCAATTCAAGTACATCGCAGAACCGTTCTGACGGTTCTGCGCGATGTGGCAGCCTACTCCCTGGATTGAGGTTCGGATTGGGCTGCCTCAGCCGTTGCTTCAATGGCCCGGATACTCACCGCCGCAAATATCGCCGTCATCAAAACGCCGTGGAAACCCAGCACGATGGCAAGGACACGCGAGCTCGCGAGTTTGGGGGCCAGGTCACCGTAGCCGATGGTCAGGCCGGTCACGAAGGCAAAGTAGATGCCGTCAAACGCCCCCCATCCTTCCAGGTGGCTGATGACCAGACCGAGCACTATGATCATCGTCAGCAGTATGGAAAAAATCGGCCAGACAACACGGAAGTAAAACCACACAGCTTTGTAGAACTCTCGACGAACATGCTTGGCATGACTGATGTTCATGTAATGGCTCCAGAGGTTTAACGGATTTAAAAGCGTGGCGTACCGACACCCAACAGCTTGGCACAAGCGCCAGACTTCGGGGCATTGCGTGGTGTGAAGAAAGGAGTTTTCGATGGCCGACTCAAGCAAAAAAATGAGCCTTGTGGGGCTCACCACGTTGGTGATGGTCAACATGATGGGTTCGGGCATCATCATGCTGCCCACGAGCATGGCGCAACTGGGGGCCATTTCATTGCTGTCATGGATCGTCACGGCAGTCGGGTCCATGGCCATTGCTTACTGCTTTTCCCAATGCGGCATTTACTGTCAGCGCCCGGGCGGGTTGTCCGCGTACACCGAAGAAGCGCATGGCAAGTCTGGGTTCTTCCTCTGTTCGTATCTGTATTTTCTTTCATTGGCCATTGCCAACGTCGCCGTCGCCATTTCCGCCGTGGGTTACATGACCTCATTCTTGCCTTGGCTGGGCAGCGGCGCGATTCCCCTGTTCATCGGCACCGTGGGCTTGCTGTGGCTGACCACTTTCGCCAATTTCGGTGGCCCCGGCATCACCGGCAAGATCGGTGCGATTACCGTATGGGGGGTGATCATTCCAGTGGCGGGCTTGAGCATCATCGGCTGGTTCTGGTTCAAGCCAGAGGTACTGATTGCCGCCTGGAACCCGAACAATCTGTCCAACGCCGAGGCGATCAGCAGTGCGATTCCGTTGACCCTGTGGGCGTTTCTGGGCATGGAGTCCGCCGCGCAGGCCTCCGATGCGGTGGAAAATCCCAAGCGTAACGTGCCGCTGGCCTGCCTGTTTGGCACGCTGGGCGCTGCGGTGGTCTACGTGCTGTCGACGACCGTCATCCAGGGCATCATCCCCAACGCCGAACTCGCCAACTCTTCGGCGCCCTTCGCGCTGGTCTACGCGCAGATGTTCAATCCAACGGTCGGCAACATCATCATGGCGCTGGCGGTGATGGCGTGTGTTGGCTCGCTGCTGGGCTGGCAGTTCACCCTGGCCCAAACGGCGAAAATGACCGCCGACCAAGGAATGTTCCCGAAACTGTTCAGCAAGCTCAACGCCCACAATGCGCCCCTCCTGGGCATGCTGGCGTGTGGTGTGTTGCAGACGCTGATGGCCTTGTCGACCATTTCACCCAATGCCGCCGCGCAGTTCGGCAAACTGGTCAATCTTGCCGCCGTGACCAACCTGATTCCCTACGTGACGGCGCTGACCGGATTGCTGGTCATGATGTACAAGGCGCGGGTTTCGCCTGCGGTCTATATGCGCAATACGCCCGTGCTGCTGATCGCGGTCGCCTATTCGTTGTACGCCCTGCACTCATGTGGCAAGGACGCCGTGTTCGGCGGCGCGCTGGTCCTGGTGTTTGGATATCCGCTTTATGGCGTGCTTGCCAAGCGCTTTGCCAGGCTGTCCGCATCCGCTCAAACCGGGGTCGATAATCCTTAGTCCTGATTTTCTGCACGGAACTGACATCTGAACACGGGGAATCGGGACATGAACGTACAACGAATCAAAACCACAGCACTGCGGTTCGCCTGCCTGCTGATCCTCGTGCCGCCACTGGCCGGTGCCAACACCCTGGAGCGCGTACGTTCAAGCAATACGTTAACCCTCGGCTATCTGCCCGACTTCGCCCCTTTCAGCGTTAAGGTGGGCGACAAGGCCCAGGGGTATGCCATCGAGCTTTGCGACAAGATCGCCAACAAGGTCAAGGCTGAACTGGGTTTGCCCGAATTGCAGGTGCGCTACCTACCCGTCACCGTCGCCGACGAGACCAGTGCCGTCAGCTCGGGCAATGTCGATATCCTCTGCACGCCCACACCACCCACACTTGAGCGCCGCAAAACGGTCAGTTATTCGGTGCCGATCTACACAGCAGGCCTCTCGGCGGTGGTGCATCAGGATGCACCGGCGACGCTGCTGGAGGTGCTCGACGGTCGGGTCGCGCATACCGGGCCGACCTGGCGAGCCACCGTCAACCGTGGCCTGGCCAACCAGACCTACGTCACCCTGGCGGGAGGCGTCACCGAGGCGTGGATTCGTCAGCAGATGCGCATGCTCGGCGTGGTCGCCAAATTGATCACGGTCGACTCCGCCGCTGCGGGCCTCGAATTGATTGCCGAAGGCAAGGCCGATGCGATGTTCTCCGAGCGGATGATGCTCAAGAACCTCATCGACAACCAATACCCCACGGGTAATCTGGTCCTGCTGGAACGCATTTTCGAGTACGCCCCGACGGCCATGACCGTGGAGCGTGGCGATGAGGATTTCCGCCTGCTGGTCGATACCACGCTGAGCGAAATGTACCGATCCGGGGAGATTGAACAGGCGTACGATAAGCACTTGGGAGGCGCCAGCGACACGCACAGAAAGTTGTTCAAGATCTATGCCCTGCCCTAGCGCCCGGCAATACATACGGTCTCATGTTATTGGAGAACGGCTGTGATCAAGCACTTCATCCCTCCTGTCATGGTCGCCCTCCTCATCGCGATCAGTGGCGCCTCCTGCCATGACCATGAAAAAGACGACACCGTAAACGCGGAGCAACATCCGCCGTTTACCGATGGCAACGGCAAGTACATCCCGCGCGAGCAACTCCAGCCCTCGACGATGCCTCGGCCTCGAATGTAAAAGGGCTACCGCCCATCCAAATTAATGCCAACTGGCCATCAGGGGCAACTCTTCGTCGCGCTCAATAATCCGCCCCGCTCGCACCACGCGTTTCACGCTCAGTGATTCATGTGATCGTTTAACGTCCACGATGCGCAGACCATTGGCCGGGGTGTTCGCCGCCACTTGATGGGCCCGCACGACAATCCTGCCAACTCTCTTTCAGACGGTATCAAGGTTCCTTCGGTTCTTGCGCGGGCGCCGTAAACCACTTGTCTCTGGGCACCCATTTTTCATCTTTTGGATCGCCCAGATAATGCGGCGACATGATCTGTACGCCGTGTTCGTTGAACACATCCTGAATATTGGCGTGCAGCATGCTGAGCAACACCGCGCGAGGTCGAGGCTGACTGGGAATGGCCTGTGCCACCAGGCGATACTCGGGATAAAAGTCCGACAGCGCGGTTTGAAACACCTGCGCCGGCGGCACTTCAAGGACACCGGGGGTGCGTCTGGCGGCTTCCAGCAACATGGCCTCGACTTGCCGCCATGGCGTGTCGTACCCAATGGTGACGACGGTATCGACCACATAACCCGGACCTTGCACGGTGCGCGAATAGTTCTTGGTGACCGTGCCGGTGATCATCGAATTGGGCACGGTCAGCACTTCGCCCAGGCCGGTGCGAATGCGTGTGGTGAACATACCCAGCTCGGTCACCGTGCCTTCATATTCGCCGATGCGCACGAACTCACCGGGGCGCAGCGTGCGCGTGTAGGTCAGGATCAACCCCGCCGCCGCCTGGCCAACCACGCTGGAAGCCCCCAGCGAAATCATCAGGCCGATCAGCACGGACAAGCCTTTGAAGGCATCGGTGCCAGCGCCCGGCAGATAGGGATAGGCCATGGCCAGGGCGAACAGCCAGATTGCCAGTGATGTGAGGCGCTGGGTCGGTTGCAGGGTCTCGGCGTTCAACCAACTGAGGGTGCCGGGGGCGGCCATGCGACGCAGAACCCGGCGACTGAATGCGGTTGCACCCCGAGCGATAAAGTAGATGGCCAGCGCCACACCCAGACCGGGTATGGCACCGACGATCCCTTGCAGCAGGTACTCGGCGACTTCCAGCAGATAGTTGTTGAGGCTTTCGCCCCATGGCCGGGTGTAGGGGAAACGCGACAGGACAAACCCCAGCCACTCATACGTGAGCAGCAACACGACTGCCCAGCGCAACACCTCCAGCAAACGGGTGACCAGCGGATACAGGTAATTGGCGTCGACCAGTTGGACGCGCCCTACTTTCAATGCCTGGGTATGCCGGTCCATCAGCTCGGGCAGTTTCATCATCATGCGACGGCGCAGAGATGCCATGCCCCAGAGCAGCACAACATAGATGACCGTGGCCAAAGCCCCCACGGCCGCGGACCGGAGTATCAACTGCAAGCTGCGTGCTTCCTGGGTTTCGGCCACCACCAGACGCAGCTTTGCCGCCGCACTGTCGGCAGCCTCCTGGACCGAGGTGAATTCCACGTTGTCGACATCGTGAGGAGCAACGATAAACGCCCGCCGGGCCCCTAATAACACCAGGTAACTGTTCTGTATCGGGCTGACGGTAACGCTCAGATCATCGGTCTCGCCCAGCGCGTCGCTGATCACGACTTTGGCGCGTTTGACCCGTGCGGCCGGGGCCTCACCCAGGATCGTCGCGCGAAACACCATGATGCTGCGGTTGGCCACTTTAAGTTCAGCGGGGGGATCTACCACGTTGGGCGCGTCTTCAGCCCACAAGAGCACCGACCAGAACATCCCGAATACAGCCATCAAAATCGCGAGCGAACTGCTGCGCATGTGTCACTTCCTTACGTCACAAATTCAGGACTGAGGTTCGTGTGGCAGCGTAGTTCAGCGATGAACGGTTGTCAGATTTGGGCTCAGGGCGGTTGTTGTGCTTGCCAGTTGCGCGGCAAGAGCCCGGTCCATTGTTTGAAATGACGGCTGAACACCGAAACATCGGCGTAACCCGGATTCAGCGTGAACGGTGCAATGGATGTTTATCCGCGACCATTAAAAAACCCGGCCTCATCGGCCGGGTTTTTTATGTACTCACGTCGCTATCAACAGCAGCGCGTCTGTCCGTTCCCTCCCCCGTAACGGGCTTCCTGGCGTTCCCTGAAGAACACTTCGTAGCTCATCACCGGTTTATCCGGGTGTTTGTTCTGCATGTGCTCGACGTAGGTGTCGTAATCCGGCATGCCGACCATCAGGCGTGCGGCCTGACCAAGGTACTTACCGAGGCGACTCAGGTCATTGAACATGCGGAATGGCCTGGAATGGCGCTTCTTTATCCGTGCGTTCCTTGGTGCCCCAGGCGGCAATACCCACCTTGAGTGCAAAGAACAGAATGCTGAAGACCACGAACAGGAACAGCGCCGTCAGCGTTGCGTTGGTGTAGGCGTTGTAGATCACATGTTGCATCTGATCAATGCTCTTGGCCGGGGCCAGTACCTGACCGTTGGCCAGTGCATCGCTGTACTTCTTGGCCAGCGCCAGGAAACCGATGGCCGGGTTGGCATCGAACAGCTTGATGAAGCCCGCCGTCACCGTACAGATCAACAGCCAGACCGCCGGCAACATGGTGACCCAGACATAACGCTGACGCTTCATTTTGATTAGCACAACGGTGGCCAACATCAGCGCAATACCGGCCAGCATCTGGTTGGAGATACCGAACAACGGCCACAACGTGTTGATGCCGCCCAGTGGATCGATCACGCCTTGGTAGAGCAAGTAACCCCACATCGCCACACAACCGGCGGTGGCGATCAGGTTGGCGGTCCAGGAATCCGTGCGTTTGAGCGCCGGAACGAAGGAGCCGAGCAAGTCCTGGAGCATGAAGCGACCGGCACGAGTCCCGGCGTCTACCGCGGTCAGGATGAACAGCGCTTCAAACAGGATCGCGAAGTGGTACCAGAACGCCATGGTGTTTTCACCCGGCAGAACATGGTGCAGGATCTGCGCAATACCGACCGCCAGGGTCGGCGCACCACCGGCACGGGCCAGGATGGTGGTTTCGCCGATGTCCTTGGCCACCGCTTGCAGCGCATCAGGGGTAATGGCAAAACCCCAGCTGCTGACGGTTTGAGCGACCGAGACAACATCTGCGCCGACCAATGCCGCCGGGCTGTTCATCGCAAAGTACACACCCGGCTCGATCACCGAAGCCGCAACCATGGCCATGATCGCCACGAAGGACTCCATCAACATGCCGCCGTAACCGATGTAACGGGCATGCCCTTCACTGGCCAACAACTTCGGCGTGGTGCCGGAAGCAATCAGCGCATGGAATCCCGAGACCGCGCCACAAGCGATGGTGATGAACAGGAACGGGAACAGACCGCCCTTCCATACCGGGCCGGTGCCGTCGATGAACTGGGTCAGCGCGGGCATTTTCAGCTCGGGCATGGTCACCAGAATGCCGATCGCGAGGGCGACGATGGTGCCGATTTTCAGGAAGGTCGACAGGTAGTCACGTGGGGCCAGAATCAGCCACACCGGCAACACCGCGGCCACAAAACCGTAGCCGATCAACATCCAGGTGATCTGGATGCCAGTAAAGGTAAAGGCCTTGGCCCAGACCGGGTCGGCGGCAATCTGCCCGCCCAGCCAGATCGAGCCCAGCAGCAGCAACACGCCGACCACGGAGATTTCACCGATGCGACCCGGGCGGATGTAGCGCATGTAGATGCCCATGAACATCGCGATCGGGATGGTCGCCATCACCGTGAAAATGCCCCACGGGCTCTCGGCCAGGGCCTTCACGACGATCAGCGCCAGCACCGCGAGGATGATGATCATGATCAGGAAGCAGCCAAACAGCGCGATGGTGCCGGGGATGCGACCCATTTCTTCACGGACCATATCGCCCAGGGACCGACCGTTGCGGCGGGTCGACATGAACAACACCATGAAGTCCTGAACGGCACCGGCAAACACCACGCCGGCGATCAGCCAGAGTGTACCGGGCAGGTAACCCATCTGTGCCGCCAGTACCGGCCCGACCAGAGGCCCCGCGCCGGCAATGGCCGCGAAGTGGTGACCGAACAACACGTGTTTATTGGTCGGCACGTAATCCAGGCCATCATTATTGATGACCGCGGGCGTGGCACGATTGGGGTCCAGTTGCATCACTTTGGTCGCGATGAACAAGCTGTAGTAGCGGTAGGCAACAAGGTAGATAGCGACGGCTGCGACTACGATCCAGAGGGCGTTGATCGCTTCGCCGCGGCGCAGGGCCACGACACTTAGCGCAATCGCTCCCAGAACAGCCACGGCAAACCAGGCGAGGTGTTTAGCCAGACGGGGCATAGCGTGTCTCCTGCCGACAGTCAGTGGACTGCGGCGGTAATTTTTATAATTGTGTCCGCGGTGCGGAGCTGGCCCAATATCCCCGCATGCCGTCTACAAATAAATCCGCGTTACTACGTATGTGGTTTCTACGTAGTTCTACGTAGATACCACTGATCCTCTGTAGGCGTGAGACCGGCTTGCCGGCGATAGCGGTGTATCAGCCGACATTGATGTTGGAGGGTAGATCGCTATCGCCGGCAAGCCGGTCTCACTCCTACAAGGGTTTGTATTTCAGCTGACACACCCAGGCCGTCAGTCATTCCGTCCAGCAGCGCTACTGGCCCAGCGTATCTTTGGCCTATGATGCCGGGCCTTCGCCTTCCCTCGGTCCGGTCAGGAGCCAAGATGCAGCTCAAACACAAAATCGTCGCGCTCGGGATTCTGCCGCTGGTATTGGCCATCGCGGTGATCTGCGCGCTGCTGATTTCGATGAACCGCCAACTTGGCGATCAACAGGCGCAGTTGATCGAAGACAGCATTCTGGCCAGCAAACGGGCCGAACTTAAAAACTACGTGGAAATGGCGCAAAGCCTGATCGCGCCGCTGTACGACGACGGCCACGGTGACGCGAACGCCCAGCAACAAGTGCTGGCAGAACTGCGCAAGCTCAGCTTCGGCATCAATGGCTATTTTTTCGTCTACGACCGCGAAGGTCGCAGCCTGATGCACGCGCGCCAGACCGAACTGGTGGGCAAATACCTGTGGGACATGAAAGACCCGCACGGTTTGCCGGTGATTCAGGCGCTGCTGAAAAGTGCACAATCGGGCGAAGGTTTTCAGCGCTACGCCTGGAACAAACCGTCCTCCGGCCAAGTGACCGACAAGCTCGCTTACGTGGTGATGCTGGACCGTTGGGGCTGGATGATCGGCACCGGTATTTACCTTGAAGACGTTGAGCGCGCCACGCAGCAGGCCCGCGACGAAGTGGCCATGGGTATTCGCAAAACCATGCTGGCGATTGCCGTCGTGGCACTGGTGGCGGTGCTGTTTGTGTTCGCCAGCGGCATGACACTGAACGTCAGCGAGCATCGCCTGGCGGATAAAAAGTTGCAGCGCCTGACCCAGCGTATCGTCAGCCTGCAGGAAGAAGAGCGGTCTCGGGTGTCCCGTGAGCTGCACGACGGTATCAGCCAGTTGCTGGTTTCAATCAAGTTTCGTTTCGAGCTGGCCAGCCATCTGCTGGAAAATGAACAGGGACATGACAAGGGTTTGAGCACGTTAAAGGACGCCACCGAACGCCTGGGCGAAGCCATCGGTGAGGTCCGCAGCCTCTCGCACGACTTGCGCTCTTCCTTGCTCGACACCTTGGGCCTGCGCGCGGCCATCGGCCAGCTCGCCGCCGAATTCGAGCAACGCAGCGGTCTCAAAGTGACTTACGACGACAATGAGTTCGATTGTCACCTGGTCGATGGCGCGGCGGTTGCGCTGTTCCGGATCGTGCAAGAAGGCCTGACCAATATCGAACGCCACGCCCAGGCGAAAAACGTGTCCATTACCCTGCTCGGCGCGGGAGAATCGGTACGACTGAGCGTGGTGGATGACGGCATCGGTTTCAACGTCGCCCGGGTCGAACGTCGCCACGCGGGCATCGGCTTGCGTAACATCCGTGAACGTGTCGAGCATTTTGGCGGTCGTTTCGAACTGATATCGATGCCCGGAAGAAGTGAGCTGGACGTGCTGCTGCCAATGAAAGCGCCCGCAACGAAACGCTGACTCACCCCCAGACAACAAGAGTGAATACCCGCGATGAACCTGCCCTACCCGATCCGCGTTGCCCTGGTCGACGATCACGCCCTGGTCCGAGACGGAATCAAAGCGCTGCTGGCGGTCATGGCGCCCCTGGAAGTGGTCGGCGAAGCCGAGAGTGGCGCGCAGGCCATCGAGATGGTCGGGCGCTGCCAGCCGGACTTGTTGCTGGTCGACATCAGCTTGCGCGACATGAACGGGCTGGAGCTGACGCGTGTGTTGCGCAGCCAATACCCGTCACTGAAGGTGCTGGTGCTGAGCATGTACGACAATAACGAATACGTGAGCGAATCCGTTCGTGCCGGTGCCAGCGGCTACGTCCTGAAAAACTCACCGTCGCGGGAAATCATTGCGGCCATCGAAGCCATTGCCAGCGGCGGCACGTTCTACAGCGCCGAAATCGCGCAGCGGCTGATCGCCGATAAAAGCTCGGACAACGAGCTGACGCCGCGCGAAAGCCAGGTGTTGTACAAAATGGCTCAGGGGCTTAACAACAAGGAAATGGCCCGCGAACTGGACATCAGCGTGCGCACGGTCGAAACCCATCGTTTGAGCATCCGCCGCAAACTCAACATCGACAAACCTGCGGCGCTGGTCAAGTACGCGATCGATCACGGGATTATTTCCCGGTAAGAAAAAGCCAACGCCGGCCTCGACAATGCGCTCGGGCGTCTATGCTCCAGAGAACTTTCTTGGCTGGACTCTGGACAATGCCTCCAAGCCGATCCCCTTCGACACGCCCGGCCCACCTCATCCTCCTGGCAGCTCTGGGCCTGAGCGGCTGCATTCGTCTGGGACCGGACTTCCAGCCGCCGGCTGAGGAGTGGAGCAAAACATGGGACTCCCCTGCCCTTGAGCAATCCAGCCAACGCGGCGCCAATCCGGATCTGCGACAGTGGTGGCACATTTTCCGCGACCCGGTGCTCGATAAACTGATTACGCAAGCGGATGCCTACAACTCCAGCCTTAGAATCGCCGGGTTGAACGTCATGGAGTCCCGCGCCCAACTGGGCATTGCGCAAAGCGGGCTGTACCCGCAACTGCAGCAAGCCAGCGCCGACAGCTTGTACGTCAAGCGTCACCAATACGGTGGCAACAACCCCAAGGACAATAATTTCTGGCAACACAGTGCCGCGTTTGACATCGGCTGGGAGCTCGACTTCTGGGGGCGTTTCAGTCGCGCCATCGAGTCGGCCGATGCCAGTTATTTTGCCGCCCAGGCCAACTACGAAGACGTTCTGGTATTGGTGCGCGCCCAGGTGGCGGATGCCTACTTTTCATTGCGCACCACGGACGCCCGTTTGCGCGTCGCGCGTGAAAACGCCAAGCAGCAAAAACGCAATTTCGAGATCACCGAAAAACTGTTCAACAGCGGCCAGGATGCTGAACTCGATCTGCAACAGGCCAAAACCCAGTACTTGGGCACGCTGGCCACTATTCCCGGCCTGCTGGACCAATTGCAACGTACGCGCAACGCCTTGGCGGTGCTGATCGGGCAACCGCCGGGCACGTTGCCACAGGTGGTCGACAACGAAAGCCTGATCCCGCTGGTTGATCGCGCCGTGCTGCAAGATGTGCCCGCCACCCTGCTGCTGCGTCGACCTGATGTACGAGCGGCTGAACTGAACGTCGCGGCGCAAGGGGCGCTGATTGGCGTGGCCGAAAGCGATTTCTATCCGTCGCTGACGCTGCTCGGCAGCATTGTCTGGTCGACCGATACGCTCCATGGCACGTCCAGCAGCCTGGACCTGGTTGGTGGCCCCAGTCTGCGCTGGAATGTGTTCGATCACGGGCAGATCGCCAACAACGTGCGCGTCCAGGACGCGCGGTTGCAGCAGTTGATCGAAGCCTACCGCGACAAGGTACGCCAAGCCGCACGCGAGGCCGATGATGCGGCCAACGGCCTGATCCAGTCACTGGAGAGCGAACGCATCCTGCGCGACGCCGGAGGGGCTGCCGAACGTTCGCTGGTGCTGGCCAGCGTCCAATTCCGCGAAGGTTACGCTGACTTTCAGCGGGTGCTGGACGCTCAACGCGCGTTGCTCCAACAACAGGACAATTACCTGCTCGCACGCGGTAATGCAGTCAGCAATGTCATCGCCCTGTACAAGGCCTTGGGCGGCGGTTGGTACTCCGCCCTGCCCCGTGTGGACCCGGCCACCCGCCAGCTGATGGAAAAACGCACTGATTGGGGCAACATGCTGGATGAGCCCAACGCCGCGCTGCCCGCTTACCCGCTGCCTGACAAGGAAACTAGCCATGAGTGAAGCCTCGCAGCCCTCCCCCGTCACCGCCGAACCGGTGGCGGCCGACCCGGTTAAAAAAGGCATCAAGTGGGTGTTGATACTGATCATCCTGAGCCTGGTCTGGTACTTGCTGGCCGACCGTTTCACGCCGTATACGCAACAAGCGCGCGTGGGCGCGCTGGTGATCCCGGTGGCATCGGAGGTCGCGGGTCGGGTGATCCGCGTGAACGTCCACAACAATCAGACCGTCAAGGCCGGCGACGTACTCTTCGAAGTGGACCCGGCCCCCTTCAAGATTGCCGTCGACCGTGCCCGCGCCGACCTTGAAACAACACGCCGGCAATTAGGCGCCAGCACCGCGGGGATTGCCTCGGCGCAAGCGACTCTGCGCACCGCACAGGCCAATGAAACCAAGGCACGTCAGGAGAATCAGCGCCTTGAAGGGTTGTACCGTGAAGACCCGGGGACCATCTCCGTACGCGTGCTCGAAATGTCACGCACCACCCGCGACGCGGCAATCAGTCAAACCGCCGCTGCCCGCGCCGAAGTAGAACGTGCCAAAGAAACGGAAGGCGGCGGCGAAGACGTCAACGCAAAATTGCGCAGCGCCGCTACGACCCTGTCAAAAGCCGAACTGGACCTGTCCAACACGCAGACACGCGCGCGTTCGGCAGGGTTGATCACCGACCTGCGTACCGATGTCGGGCAATTCGCCTCGGCGGGCGGCCCGGTCATGACCCTGATCACCATTCAGGACATCTGGATCACGGCCGACATGACCGAGAACAACCTTGGTCATGTCGGGCCCGACACGCCGGTGTCCATTGTGCTCGATTCGATGCCAGGCGAAGTTTACTCGGGCCACGTACGTAGCGTCGGTTATGGCATCAGCGTCGGACAGCCGACCCCGCCCGGCACCTTGCCCGGCATTCAAAACAGCCGGGACTGGCTACGCCCCGCACAACGGTTCCCAGTGATTATCGAGTTTTCCCAGGAGTCTATGAGCGCGCTGCTTGGCAGCGGTGGCATTCGTGCCGGTGGGCAGGCTGAAGTCATGGCCTTTACCAGCGAAGGCAGTCTGCTCAACCCGCTTGGCCGGGTCTATTTACGCCTGATGAGCTGGCTGTCTTATGCCTACTAAGCGTACCCCACGGGAGCAGCGTGCCTTACGGCTGGCCACTGGCACGGCATTGTGCCTGGCGGTCAGTTTCGGCCTGGCGTTGCCCATTCCGTTTCTTGCGCCTGTGCTGTGCCTGTTGCTCCTGGCCTCGGTCAATCGACCGTTACCCTTCAAGGCCGCGATCGTTCTGGCACTGGTCGCGATGCTGACCACCGGCATCGGCCTGCTGCTCATCCCGATCCTGCGCTATTACCCGCTAAGCGGCGTACTGCTGGTCGCGGTCAGCCTGTTTTTGGTGTTCCGCTGGGGACTCAGTGGCGGCAATAACCTGATCGTGACGTTGCTGGTGATGGGCCTGACCATGATCTCGTCGGCAGGCGTCGCCGAGTTCGACGCGGCGGCAATGGTCATTGGCGCGCTGGTCAAGGGTTTGTTAATGGCGGTGATGGTGATTGCGATCAGTCATTGGATGTTCCCCGAACCTGCCAATGCGCCATCGCCCCCGGCCGCCCCACCACCGGTAGGTGAAGAAGCCAGTCGGATTGCGTTGCGAGCAACCTTGATTGTCTTGCCAACATTTCTACTGGCAATGATCGACCCGGCGAGCTACCTGCCGATCATTTTGAAAGCGGTCGGCCTGGGTCAGCAATGCAACACGACCAGCGCCCGCAATGCCGGTCGCGAACTGGTCGGCGCGACCTTGCTCGGCGGTTTGTTGGCCATCCTGTTTTGGTGCGCACTGAGCCTGTTTGTGCACCTGTGGATGTTCTTCCTGTGGACCCTGCTGTTCGGCCTGATACTGGCGCGCAAGCTGTATGCCCTGAGCCCGAGCCGGTTTGGCCCGGGATTGTGGCTCAACACCTTTATCACGTTGATTATCCTGCTGGGCCAGTCAGTGCAGGACAGCGCCTTGGGCAAAGACGTCTACACCGCCTTCGCCGTGCGCATGGGGCTGTTCATGGCCGTCACGTTGTACGCGTACCTGATGGTTCGGTTGCTTGACCGTCCAGTACAAACACAAGCTCAAGCTCAAGGGTTGACCTGATAGCCCTTGCCTTGCAGGCAACTGGTATAGGCCGTCGAGGTGGTGGAGGCACTGGTTTTCTCATTTTCCCGACGTTCCTGACGCTGACGCGAACCACCCACCACGACGCCCGCCGCTGCCGCACCTTTGGCCTGGTTTTGGCGATATTCCTGCTTCACCTCGCTGTTGGCGTTGTCATAAAACTCATCATGCTGACGTCCACGTACATCAGCCGCGGCGGCCCCGGCTGTGGCCCCCACTGCCGCCCCTTTGACCCTGCCACCGGAAGAGGACGTGCTAGTGGACGCCGTCTGACTGGCAGCCACGCTATGGCACTCGTTAATGTCCAACTGGGTTTGTTGCGAACTCTGGCCTTTGGTCGGCACTACGGTTTCAGCCCAGCCCTGGGCTGACGAAACCGACAATGCGACACACAGGCTGATGGAAGACAACGTATGCATGATCACCTCCTGTGCGGCACCGAGCAGACCGTTGACCACGGGCCCCGCACTTTATTGAGCATCTTGAAGTGTAGATCAGCCATCACACCCGCCTGCGGGTGATTGAGGTCGGTTGCGGCCGGCCAACATGAAACTTTTCGATCGTTTTGGCCTGATGACCTAACCTCAAGGGTTGAGTGAGCCACAACGGGGCCGGGCACGCCTATGCGTCATGCATTGATGTCAGCGATTTTCGTCGCGCTTACGCTGCTGCTGCAAAGTGGCGCCGCGCTGTCCGCCACCGATCCTCCGGCGTCTGCAGTCATTACACCAGACCCTGCGGCGTCAGAGGTGTCACCCTCCGCATTGCAAGACCTGCAACTGCGCCTGGACCAGATTAAACAGCAAGTTTCCTTGGCCAATAACGTCATCATGATGTTCGGCCTGCAGGATTCCGTTCAGTTGTTTATCAATGACGTGGACAGGCTGCAATCAGCGCTGCTTCCCGAACAAAAGCAATTGCAAGCCCAGCTGGATGTATTGAGCGGCCCCGTCTCGCTCGGCGGTGTCGCAGTAGAGAAATCGGATATCACCACGCAAAGAACCGATCTGACCGAGCAGAAGAAAAAAGTCGATTTCAGCCTGCAAACCCTGGCAGCACTCAGAGCCAGCGCCCTCGATCTGATGACTCAAATTGCCGGCATTCGGCGCAGTCTGCTGGAAAGCGAAGTCACCCTTCGCAGCGGCAGCATCCTGGGGCTGGAGTTCTGGCAGCCGTTGATTCACCCCAACAGGGAAGATCGCCTGCGACTCAGGGGATTCATTCAACAGGTCAGCGACACCCTCGCGGCCGCCTGGCAACCCGGCGAACGCCTGTCGGCTGTCCTGCTGATCATGCTCGCCCTGGCCATCTGGTCCTGGGGGCGCAAAGTGGCTGATCGCGGGCTGACCTGGATTTGCATCCATCGCATACCGGCCGGGCGATTGCGTCGAAGCACGCTGGCACTGGCTTCAGTCGTGGCGACATTGTTGACCGCCATCTGTGCAGTGCAATTGTTATTTTATGCGCTCACGCGACAACTGCCACTGTCACCGATGATCCAGAGCTTTGCCGAGGAGCTCGAAAGGCTCATTTACACCTGCGTCCTGATCACTGGTTTAAGCCGGGCATTGCTGGCGAACCAGCATCCCTCCTGGCGACTGCCCTCTATCTCCGACTCCGTTGCAAAGGCCATCAAACCCTATCCCAGGGTGTTGGCCGCAGCCTTGCTCGGACTGGTATCGGCGGCCCAGATCACCAACGTAACCGGCATGAGCTCCTCCGCAATACTCTTTGGGCGGGGCCTGATCGCGTTGGTGGTCACGTTGATTCTTGTCCTCTTGTTCCGTCGTGCCAGCCATGCGCGCCGGCTCGCGGTGGCCTCAGGAGACACCACTGAAACGGGCACCGCCGTTGCCGGTCTGATTTATACCTGCACCATTGTTGCGTTGGTTGTTTCGATGTTCGCCCTGCTGATCGGCTATGTCTCGCTGGCACGGTTCATCACCTACGAGCTGGTCTGGGGGTTCGTCATCTTGTCAGGCTTTTACATGTTGATTCAGTTGCTCAGGGACAGCTGTGAGTACCTGTTTTCGCCCAAGACGCCCAGTGGGAAGTCGATCAAGCAATTGCTCGGAATTGGCGATGTTCGCCTTGAGCAAATGTCGATTATCTTGTCCGGGGCCGGTCGCGCAGGCTTGCTGCTGTTGGCGGTCATTTCGCTGTTTGTCGGCGGGGTTGGCACCACACTCGAGCAACTGGTGACCCAAATGCTGTCCATTCTTGGCGGCGATGGTTTGCGCAAGCTGAACATCATTCCCGGCCATTTGCTCAATGCAATCCTGGCGCTGATGGTCGGTGTGTACCTGATTCGAGCCTTTCGCCGCTGGCTGGATGACGAGTTCCTGCCCAAAACCGCCATGGACCCCGGCATGTGCGCCTCGTTGAGCACACTGTTCGCCAACATCGGTTATGCGTTGGTGATTCTGCTGACGTTGTCGTCACTGGGCATCAAGTGGACCAACCTGGCCTGGATTGTCAGTGCCCTGTCGGTGGGGATCGGTTTTGGCTTGCAGGAAATCGTCAAGAATTTCGTCTCCGGCCTGATCCTGTTGACCGAGCGTCCGGTCAAGGTCGGCGATCTGATCAGCATCAGCGGCGTCGAAGGTGACATCCGCCGAATCAACGTCAGGGCCACCGAAATCCAACTCAGCGACCGCTCGATTGTCATCGTGCCCAATTCCCAATTGATCTCGCAAAACCTGCGCAACGTCACCCTGGGCGGCAGTGCGCAAGGGGTGGCGAGCCTCGAGTTGATGTTCCCGCTGGATATCGACCCGGAGCAGGTACAAAACCTGCTGTACGACTGTTATCGCGAGAACGAAACCATCCTCGAAAAACCGGCGGTCTATGTGCGATTCAGCAAACTGTCGCCCGACGGCATCACCTTGACCGTGACCGGTTACGTCGCCAGCCCGAGAATTGTCGGCATCACCAAAAGCGACTTGCTGTTCGAGATTCTGAAACGTTTGGGTGCGGCGGGCATTGAACTGGCCAAACCGTCGTCCCCGGCTTGATCAGCGCTGGCTGCCGCGCTTGAGTGTTTCGCTCGGAAGCTCTTTGAACAGCGCCCGGTAACTGCTGGAAAAACGCCCCAGATGCCAGAACGACCAATTCATCGCGACTTCGGCGACGGTGGTGTCGTTGGGTGTGCTGACCAGCAATTCACGGTGTGCGCTGTTGAGCCGGCGCAGGCGCAACCAGTGGGTCGGCGTCATCCCGGTGAAGGCCTTGAAGGCATGTTGCAATTGGCGCAACGGAACCCCGGCGACCTGGGATAGCTCGAGCAGGTTGAGGGTTTCTTCCGGGGTATCGGCCGCCCACTCGCCGATGCGTTTCATGATCGTGCGTTCTTCGGTGCGACGCTGCAAGCCACCCCGGTCAAGACAAACACAGGCGTTGTCGAGGATGTACAAACAGTCCTCCAGCAACTGCTGCGTCAGGGCTTCCTTGCTCGGCGGGTCGAGGGTTTCTGCCAGTCGGGTCAGCGTGCCGCTCAACCAGCGGCTGAACAACGCGTTCTGTCCCGAGTTCAGCGGCGACATGAACAACCCTTCCAGCCGCGCCACGTTCAAACCGTGTCGCTGAACGAAGTCGGGACCGAACACCACGGCGATTTCCTGGTAGTTCTCCGGGGTGATCCAGATGTTGCGGCTTTCGCCATTGAGCACGTACAGCGCGTTGTCACTGCGATCGAAACAGAACGCCAGTGAACCTTCGGGCGCGCTGAAATTCTGCTCGACCCGGGTGTTCATCTGCTCTTCGTAAATCTCCACCCCGTGCAAGTCGAGATAGCGCACTCGCCCGGCGAAATGCCCGGGGGACATCTGCTGATAGTGCTGGACCCAACCCGGTGTAGCGCGGATTTGCTCGGCGACATCTTCGGTGTTGAACGCTTGAACCTGTATCGGACTGGACGCTGACATGGGTGACCTTACGCACTCGTTTGGTGCGTTTTGGTGCTGCTTAAAGTGGATAGATGGAACTGCAAGGCTCGCCCAAGATAGTCGTCAACGCGTCACAGGGGAAGAGTCCGGTGGATGAAACCGCTCTCCCCGACGTTAATAAAACCAATAATGAGGTCTTTATGAATGCCCCTTTCGATCAGCTGTTCACTTGGCTGAAAGATCACAAGATTACCGAAGTCGAATGTGTGGTCAGCGACTTGACCGGCATTGCACGCGGCAAAATTGCACCCACCAACAAGTTCCTGCATGAGCGAGGCATGCGCCTGCCGGAAAGTGTGCTTTTGCAAACGGTAACCGGGGACTTTGTCGACGACGACATTTACTACGACCTGCTCGACCCGGCCGACATCGACATGGTTTGCAAGCCGGTGGCCGACGCGGTTTACGTGATCCCATGGGCCATCGAGCCCACCGCGATCGTGATCCATGACACTTTCGACAAGTTCGGCAACCCGATCGAACTGTCGCCGCGCAACGTGCTGAAGAAAGTGTTGCAGCTATACACCGACAAAGGCTGGAAGCCAATTGTCGCGCCGGAAATGGAGTTCTACCTGACCCAGCGCTGCGAAGACCCGGACTTGCCGCTCAAAGCACCGATGGGCCGTTCGGGCCGAGCTGAAAGTGGTCGTCAGTCTTTCTCCATCGACGCCGCCAACGAATTCGACCCGCTGTTCGAAGACGTCTACGACTGGTGTGAACTGCAAGGCCTGGACCTCGACACGCTGATCCACGAAGACGGCCCGGCGCAGATGGAAATCAACTTCCGTCACGGCGACGCGCTGGACCTGGCCGACCAGATCACCGTGTTCAAGCGCACCATGCGTGAGGCCGCACTCAAGCACAACGTCGCGGCGACTTTCATGGCCAAGCCGATTGGCGACGAGCCCGGCAGCGCCATGCACATTCACCAAAGCGTGGTCGACATCGCCACCGGCAAACCGATCTTCGCCGATGCCGACGGCACCATGAGCGAGCTGTTCCTGCACCACATCGGCGGCTTGCAAAAGTACATCCCTAAAGTGCTGCCGATGTTCGCGCCCAACGTGAACTCGTTCCGCCGCTTCCTGCCAGACACCTCGGCACCGGTCAACGTCGAGTGGGGCGAAGAAAACCGCACTGTCGGCCTGCGTGTGCCGACTTCGTCACCCGATGCCATGCGCGTGGAAAACCGCTTGCCGGGCGCCGACGCCAACCCTTATCTGGCGATTGCCGCCAGCCTGTTGTGCGGTTATTTGGGAATGGTCGAGCGCATCGAACCAAGTGCTGCGGTGCAAGGGCGCGCCTATGAACGTCGCAACCTGCGCCTGCCGATCACCATTGAAGACGCCCTGACCCAGATGGAAGAGTGCGAAACCATCGAACGTTACCTGGGCAACAAGTTTGTCCGCGGATACGTCGCGGTGAAGCGTGCGGAACACGAGAACTTCAAGCGGGTGATCAGTTCCTGGGAACGCGAGTTCCTGCTGCTTAGCGTTTAAAACAACAAAAATCCAACCACTGATCGTTCCCACGCTCTGCGTGGGAATGCCTCTAGGGACGCTCCGCGTTCCAATGGGACGCAGAGCGTCCCGGGCTGCATTCCCACGCAGAGCGAGGGAACGATCACTCCAAGAGGTGTCGATATGCGTCTATTGAAATCCGTGGTCCCGGTCGCGCTGGCCGTCCTGTTCAGCGCCGTTGCGCAGGCTCAGCCACAGGTTAGCGTCTATAACTGGACCGATTACATCGGCGAAACCACCCTCGCCGACTTCCAGGCCAAAACCGGAATCAAGGTGATCTACGACGTCTTCGACTCCAACGAAACCCTGGAAGGCAAATTGCTCGCAGGCCGCACTGGCTACGACGTGGTGGTGCCGTCCAACCACTTTCTGGCACGCCAGGTCAAAGCCGGCGCGTTCCTGAAGCTGGACCGAGAACAACTGCCGAATTTCAAGAACCTCGACCCGAAACTGTTGGCGTTGCTTGAGAAAAACGACCCTGGAAACGCGCACTCTGTGCCGTACCTGTGGGGCACCAACGGCATCGGCTACAACGTCGACAAGGTCAAGCAAGTGCTGGGCATCGATCACATCGATTCCTGGGAGGTCCTGTTCGAACCGGAAAACATCAAGAAACTCAGCCAGTGCGGCGTGTCGATGATGGACTCGGCCGATGAAGTGTTCCCGGCCGTCCTCAATTACATGGGCATGGACCCGCGCAGCGAAAACCCTGAAGACTTCAAAAAGGCCGAAGCCAAGCTGCTGAGCATCCGCCCTTACATCACCTACTTCCATTCTTCCAAGTACGTATCGGACCTGGCCAACGGTGATATTTGCGTGGCCTTCGGCTACTCCGGTGATGTGTTCCAGGCGGCCAACCGGGCCAAGGAAGCCAAGAATGGCGTGAACATCGCGTACGCCATTCCCAAGGAAGGCAGCAACCTGTGGTTCGACTTGCTGGCCGTTCCTGCCGACGCGAGCAATCCAAAAGAAGCCCATGCGTTCATCAACAACCTGCTGGACCCGCAAGTGATTGCCAAGGTCAGCGCTTCGGTCGGTTACGCCAACCCGAACCCGGCCGCCAAGCCGTTCATGGACCCGGAGCTGGTGAACAATCCTGAGGTGTACCCGCCACAGGAAGTCCTCGACAAGCTCTATATTTCCACCACTCCACCCCAGTCGATCATGCGTCTGATGACCCGTTCGTGGAGCAAAGTGAAGTCCAACAAATGAATCAGTACACCAACGAACACGCCCATTCCTACTACGCTGCATCGGCTAATAGCCTGACGCCGCGCCCGGCGCTGGCCGAGGCGCTGACCGCCGATGTCTGCGTGATCGGCGGCGGTTTTACCGGCGTCAATACTGCCATCGAACTGGCCCAGCGAGGGCTCTCGGTGATCCTGCTGGAGGCCCGTCGAATTGGCTGGGGCGCCAGTGGACGCAATGGCGGCCAGTTGATTCGCGGCATCGGCCACGACGTCAGCGGGTTCGCCCGGCATGTCGGCGCCGAAGGTGTACGTTATCTGGAACGCGCCGGAGTTGAATCGGTACAGGTCGTGGGCAATCGGATTCGCGAACACGGCATCGATTGCGACCTGCGCTGGGGCTTCTGCGAACTGGCCAACACCCCGGCGCAGTTCGCCGGGCTGAAGGCCGAACACGCGCAACTGATCGAATCGGGTTACGCCCATGAAACCCGCCTGGTCGAACCCGGGCAGATCCGCGAGCACGTCGTCAATTCCGGCGTATATGCCGGCGGCCTGGTGGACATGGGGTCGGGGCACTTGCACCCGTTGAACCTGGTCCTGGGCGAAGCGAAACTGGCGGAGTCGCTTGGTGTACGGATCTTTGAACAGAGCCCGGTGCTGGAGTTGATCCATGGCAGCACCGTGCAGGTTCGGTGTGCCGGCGGCACGGTACGCGCCGCCAGCCTGGTGCTGGCCTGCAACGCGCACCTGGAGGAACTCGAACCCAAGCTCAGCGGCAAGGTGCTTCCTGCGGGCAGTTACATCATCGCCACCGAGCCCCTGTCGAAGGACGCTGCCGCCCAACTGATCCCGCATAACGTCGCCCTGTGCGATCAGAAGGTCGGCCTGGATTATTACCGGCTCTCGGCGGACCGGCGCTTGCTGTTCGGCGGTGCCTGCCACTATTCCGGGCGCGATCCGGCAGACATTGCCGCCTACATGCGCCCGCAAATGCTGAAGGTATTTCCGCAATTGGCCAATGTGCGGATCGACTACCAATGGGGCGGCATGATCGGCATCTCGGCCAATCGCTTCCCCCAGGTCGGACGCTTGAGCCAGCATCCGAACGTGTTCTACGCCCAGGGCTACTCCGGCCATGGCCTGAACGTCACGCACTGGTGCGCCAAGCTCTTGGGCGAAGCCATCCACGCAGGCCACAGCCAAGGCTTCGACGTATTCAGCGCCGTGCCGCACATGACTTTCCCCGGTGGCCGCGCCCTGCGTTCGCCACTGCTGGCGCTGGGCATGCTGTGGTACCGGATGCGCGAAATGTTGGGTTGACGGCGTATGGCGAGGGGCCTGCCCCCTCCGTCAGTCCACCGGGGCGTATTGCATCTCGCCATTGCCGAACGACCAGTCCTCGCGCTTCACATCCACCACACTGATCCAGATATCTTCCTTGCGCAGCCCTGTCCTTGCATGAATGCCCTGGGCAATCGCCTGGTAAAACGCTTTCTTGACCGCAACGGTTCGTCCCGCATTCCAGGTCACTTGAATGAACACGATCCCCGGGGTGTAAGAAAGGCCCAGGTACCCGGCCGACGGATAAACCAGCTCATCCTTGCGGTGGCGATTGATGATCTGGAACTTGTCATGTTCGGGAACATTGGCCGTCTGGACCATGGCCTCGTAAACCACATCGCTGATGGCGGCGACGGTTTCTTCGGAGGTATCAGCGGCGACATCGATTCTGGCTAAAGGCATGGTGGTTTCCTGCTGGGTTGAGATTGGATTGGGCGAGGTTTTTAAAGCGGTTTTAAAGAAGACGCGGTGGCTATCGGGCGCGGCGCAGACTTCCCGACTTGCAGTACATAGACCCCGACGATGATGCACACCAGTGCCAGCACATCATGGGCCTGCAACGGCTCATGGATCAGCAATGCACCAATGCCCAGCGCCACGACGGGCGGAATGTAGGTGACACCCGCCGCTTTGAGCGCGCCGAGGTGCTGCACCAGAAAGTAATACAACAGGAACGCCACGCCGGTGCCGATGACCCCGAGCCCGAACACCAGCCCACTCAAGGCGACAGGCTCGTGCGCAATGCGCTCGATCCCGTGAAGGTCAGTGGTCAACAAAAGCACCAGGAGCGCCAGGCCGATCTGGTACGTGGACAACGCCAGCGGCGACAGATCCTTGTCCATCAGGAACCGTCTGGCGTAGACGAATGAACAGCCCAGGCTCAGCGAGCCGCCGACCATGTAAAGCACGCCACGGATATCAACGCCGTTGCCGGCGCTGTTCCAAGGCTGGGCGATGAGCAGCACACCGACAAAACCGATCATCAGGCCCGTCACCGTCAAGCGGTTGATCGGTTCCTGGCGCAAAAAAACAAATGCCGTCAAAAAGGCGAAGAGCGGAATCGCACCGCTGAGCATGCCGGCGATGCCGGAAGGAAGCAGCGCCGCGCCCTTGGCAAACGCCAGGTAATACACGGTGGTGGCGAGCAATGACATGACGAAGAAATGGTGCAAGTGGCGCCAATGAAACCAGCGCAACGCACGGCGTGACAGTGCCAGGACAAGGATCGGAAGAAAGCCGAAGAGCACCCGTAACAGTACAATCTGCATCGGCGTAATCACCTCGGCAGCCCACTTCATGAAAATGAAATTGGTGCCCCAGATCAACCCGAGCAAAGCAAAGGCAGGATAGACAAATTTGTTCATGATGAACCTCTGCACGGGGAGTTGTTGTGCGAAGGTAAGGGCTAGGACCGAACTGAACAACCGATTAAAAAACCCATATGGAGTAGAAAAACTTCAGTATGAACGATATGCCTCCCCTCAAGGCCCTGGTCGCGTTCGATGCCGCGATGAAACACGCCAGCTTTACCGAAGCGGCGGCGGAGCTGCATGTCACCCCGGGCGCCGTGGGGCAGCAGATCCAGAAGCTCGAAGAATGGCTGGGCACGCCGCTGTTCATCCGGTCTGTGCGGCAAGTCCAGCCGACTCAAGCCGCATTGAACTACTGGGCCGCCGTGCAACCCGCGTTGCTGCGGCTCCAGCAAGCCAGCAACGAGCTGCGCCTGAGCAATGTGAATGAAGTGTGGTTGTCCATGCCGCCGACGCTGGCAGCGAAATGGTTCGCGCCAAGAATGGCCGACTTCTTGAGTTTCAGGCCCGACATTTCCCTGCACCTGAGTGCATCGACGGCCTTGATCGACTTTGAGCGGGATCGGGTTGATCTGGCGATTCGCTACTTTGACGGCAACGATCCGTCGCTGGACTCAACCTTGCTGTATCGGGATGAAGCCCGGCTCTATTGTTCGCCCGACTATGCCCGGAAACTCAAGCTGAAAGGCCCCGAAGACCTGATGCGCGCCACACTCCTGCAAACCACCCTGCTCCCGCACTGGACGCCATGGTTCAAACGGTTCAGCCAATTGACCGACGCGCAGGTGGCTGGCATCCCCAGTCAACATTTCGACCAGTCCATTCTGGCCATTGAAACGGCACGGCATGGACAGGGGGTCGTACTGAGCAGTGCGGTCCTGACAGAGTTGGAAATGCGCAACGGCTCGCTGTGCGAACCCTTTGAAATGCGCCTGCCGGTGTCCAGAGGCTATTACCTGGTTCACCACCGTCAGGCTGTATTACGTCCAGCCGCTGCGGTATTGAAGAAGTGGTTGATTGATCGGGCCAGCGCAGAGCAATCAACCACGTTAACGTAACCCGTTAACGCCCCACCGCCGCTTCAATCGCCGCGATATCGATCTTGCCCATCTGCATCATGGCCTCGAACGCTCGCTTGGCCACCGCTTGATCAGGATGGGTGATCGCAGCCGTCAAGACACGCGGGGTGATCTGCCACGACAACCCCCACTTATCCTGGCACCACCCGCAGACATTTTCCGTGCCGCCGTTGCCGACAATCGCGTTCCACAGGCGATCCGTTTCGGCTTGGTCATCGGTGGCGACCTGAAACGAAAAGGCCTGGTTATGCCGGATCCCCGATCCGCCGTTCAGGCCGAGACAAGGGATACCCATCACCGTGAATTCAACCGTCAAGACATCGCCCTGCTTACCCGCCGGATAGTCGCCCGGCGCGCGGTGGACGGCCCCCACTGAACTGTCGGGAAACGTCCGGGCATAGAAGGTCGCAGCGTCCAGCGCGGTGCCGTCGTACCAGAGACAAATCGTGTTTTTGCTGATCATCTTGGTTCTCCTGGATTGGAACTCGAAGGTACATTTTAGCGCCGCAGAAGATTGCGACCGAGTGCGCGCCTCCCCGACAGCCTGCGTCCCGGCGCGAGATTCCCCTTCGTGTCGCTGACGCTTAAACAACGAAGTTCCCGCCTGTTTAAACGAAGCCTCCTGTTACCACCCGAAGGCTACAACGCCTTGCGTCATCGCCTACGGGTAAGACAGAATCCGCCGGCTTGTGCGTCTAGGGCACGGGTTCTATCGTGGCTGGGTCACTGAAAAACAGTGATCGGGTTTGGTAGCCCGGTATGTCCAGGCGCATAGCGCCACCTTTTACAGAGATCGTTTTTATCTCTGTTTTTTATGGTGGCCATGCGTAGGGCTCCCTCGGGAGCGCCGGGTTCCTGGACCGGTCTACCAACCTGTGCATGGCCACCACCTTTCGTTTGGTAGCAAAGGGTGATGGCTCCTCAATAGTTCTTCCAGGAGTTTCATCTATGTTCAAACCAACACCCAACCCACCGGACACCGATCCGGCATCGCCCTACGAATCCCTCGATTCGAAAAAACTCCACGAAGCGGCCGAACGCGCCCTCGACCACTACCTCAACCCGGCTGCCCAGATCATGGCCAGCACCCACGAACCCGAACCGATGTTCCTCGCCAACCCCAAGTACGACACCGAATCCCTGCTGGTCAACGCCAGCGAATCACTGGGTTCGGCCACCACCATGCTCAGCAATCTTGCGGCGCTACTGGACAACTCAAACCGCAAGACCCTGCTGGGGATCACCCAAGTGGTGATGTTGGGGGAATTGGCGGTGAATCAGGCGCTGGATAAGGTTGAACTGAAGGAATAAGCACGATCCTCTGTGGCGAAGAACGGGTTCGTCGCCACAGAGAGAGATGTAGCCTGTTCTGGCGGCTATCGGCCAGAAGTGGTTACCCAGCGGGAGGAACAAAAGACCGCGAACCCGCAAGCATGGCCAATCTATTCACCTTCATCGAACGTTCCAGTGCGTACCTCCCCGTCTCGCACATACCGCGTGATCAGCACACCGCTGGACGTAATTATCGAGTTCACCAATGTGAAGGCCTCAGGTTGCGCCGTGTCGTCGAACAAGCGCTTGCCGCGTCCCAGAACCACGGGAAACGTCATCAGCCGAAGTTCGTCGACCAACCCGGCGGCGAGCAGTTGATGCACCAGATTGCCGCTGCCCTGCGTCAACAGGTCAGCGCCGTCGCGGTGCTTGAGCGTGCGGATCGCGTCGACAAGGTTTCCTTGCAATGCATGACTGTTGTGCCAATCCAGCGTCTCGGGGCGATGCGTGGCTACATGCTTGGGGACGCTGTTGAACAGGCTGGCGATGTCATGACTGTTGGAGTCGGCAGGTCTGTGGGGCCAGTACGCCGCGAATATGTCGTAAGTGCGCCGCCCCAGCAGCAACTCGAACGGCTGCGAAAACAGATCCTGTATCGCCTGGCCGGAGACTTTGTCGGCGTAAGGCACGATCCAGCCACCGAAGCGGAATTCGCCACTGGTGTCTTCTTCCGGCCCGCCCGGCGCTTGCATAACGCCATCCAGACTCATGAATGCGGCAACGGTGAGCTTGCGCATGGTCTTCTCCCGGTGAGTTCTCGTACAGGGAATGCCTGAGATCGGTGCGATGCGACAGATTCATTCCCTGTTTGTTAGTCGAACAAGGCGCGGTGAAATCGACATCGTAATAGCGGTAAATATGGAGTTCGACGAATTCGCTGTCTCGCGTGGGCAGCTGTTTCATGGCCATTAAGCTCCATCGTATCGACTTTCGATTTGCTCAATTGCGAGTCACTTCTATATTGAGGAGGTGCTCTGAACTTCCTGCCCTTTGTTGAGCCTTGGCCCATGGCAACTACTGATCAGCTGATCATCTGCGAGCACTGCGACTGTGTGTATGAAAAAGTCACGCTCGCCAAACACCAGAAAACCCTGTGTACGTGCTGCGGCGGCGTGCTCCAGCGCTATAACGGTCTGACAGTGGAGCAACGCCTGGCGTTGACCTTCGCCGCGTTGATGCTGTGGGTTTTCGCCAATTTTTATCCGGTCATGAGCATCAGCCTCAAAGGCTTGAAAAACAGTGCAACGCTCTGGGATTCAGTCCTGGCCCTGAGCATGGGACCGATCACCTTCATTGCGATGGTCGCGGCGATTGCGATGATCATCGCACCGATTTTCCAGCTGTTGTTGCTCATCTGGGTCCTGGGTTTTGCCCTCTCACACCGTCGTTCACCCGGTTTTAAATTCTGCATGCGCTGGCTGGAGGCCCTCAGGCCCTGGAGCATGCTGGAAGTCTGCCTGCTGGGTGCAATGGTGGCGGTCATCAAACTCGCCGGATTGCTGGACGTACTGCCCGGCATCGGCCTGTTTGCGCTTGCCGTGCTGAGCCTGATGATGATCCGCATCGCCGGGCGCGATATCCGTGAATTATGGGACATTCTATGAATACCCCTCCGGTCGCCAGCGAACTCAACCTGTGCCTGTGTCACAGCTGCGGCCTGGCCTGCGACATGACCGGCGAGCCGCATGAATGTGAGCGCTGCGGTGCGCCCCTGCATCGGCGCAAAACCAACTCGCTGAACCGCACGTGGGCCTACATGTTCACCGCCCTGGCGTTTTACGTCCCGGCCAATCTGTTGCCGGTGATGAACACCAAGATGGTCGGTAACGGTGCCGACAGCACGATCATGAGCGGCGTACTTGAGTTCTGGGAGGCCGGCGCGTGGGACATCGCCCTGATCATTTTCATCGCCAGCATCGCGGTGCCGGGCATCAAGTTTTTGGCCCTGACGTTCCTGCTGTTGTCCGTACACCGCGACAGCCAGTGGGCACTCAAGGAACGGTCGCAGCTGTACCGCTTTGTGGAGGTCATCGGTTACTGGTCAATGCTCGATGTGATCGTCGTGGCACTGGTGGCCTCCCTGGTGAAGTTTCAGGCCCTGGCCGACATCGAACCGCGCCCGGGCATCCTGTTTTTTGGTTTGGTGGTGGTGTTCACCATGCTGTCGGCGATGAGTTTCGACCCGCGCCTGATCTGGGATTCAACGCGGGAAAACCCACAAAACGAGGAGGTCATGGATGAAGTCGCAAGCCACTGAAGGGCCACAGGCCCCCGGACAGGCCCCAATCAAGACTGGCCGCAGCGTTTCACTGGTCTGGATCGTTCCGATTGTCGCGGTATTGGTGGGTATTTCCCTGGTCGTCCACAGCATCTTGCAGGAAGGCCCGACTATCACGGTTACGTTCAAGACCGGTGATGGCCTGACGGCCAACAAGACCGAGGTCAAATACCGCAACGTGATCATCGGCCAAGTCTCGGACGTAGAACTGAGCAACGACCAGAAGAGTGTCAACGCCACGATCAAACTGGCCAAGCAGGCCGAAAGCTTCACCCGTGAAGACTCGCAATTCTGGGTCGTGCGTCCGCGCATCGGTGCCGGCGGTGTCTCAGGGATCGATACATTGCTGTCCGGTGATTACATCGGCGCCGACATCGGCCAGGCCAATGGCCGCGCGAAAAACTTCAAGGGCCTGGAAAACCCGCCGGCGATCACCTATGGCGAACCCGGCAAGCGTTTCACCTTGCACACCCAGGACCTGGGCTCGCTGGACATTGGCTCGCCGGTTTACTACCGCAAGATTCCGGTTGGCCAAGTGGTGGCCTATGGATTGGACCCGGATGGCAAAGGGGTGAACATCGACTTGTTCATCCATGCACCCAATGACCAGTACGTCACCGAAAACACCCGTTTCTGGAACGCCAGCGGTATCGACGTAAGCGTGGGTGCCAACGGTTTTGCGGTCAAGACCGAATCCTTGTCCTCGATGTTGGTAGGCGGTATTGCCTTTCGCGCGCCGGAGTACAGCCCTAACGATAAACCTGCCGCCGAAGAATATGCCTACGAACTGTTCGAGGACCAGCAAAGCGCCCTCGCGCCACCGAATGGCAAGCCGCAATTCCTGGCCCTGCGTTTCGATCAGGCCATGCGCGGGCTCAAGGTCGATGCGCCGGTGGAATTCCTGGGCATGGAGATCGGCAAGGTGGTATCGGTCAATCTGGATTTCGACGCGCAAAAGCGCACGTTCCCGGTCAATGTCGGCATCGTGATCTACCCGCAGCGTTTGGGGCAGGCCCACACCAAAATGATCAAGGCGCTCAATCATGACCCCAATGACGAAGCGGCCAGCGTTCGGATGATTGGCTCGTTTATCGAAAACGGCCTGCGCGCCCAGGCCCGTACCGGCAATCTGTTGACCGGTCAGTTGTACATTTCCCTGGACTTCTACCCTAAAACCGAAAAAGTGGCCTTCGATCCAAACGCACGCCCGGTCATGATTCCGACGTTGCCGGGTAGCCTTGAGCAATTGCAGGAAAAACTGGAGGCCATGGTCGACAAACTCAACAAACTGCCAATCGATCGTATTGCCGGCAACCTCGACAGCAACCTCGTGGAACTGCGCAAAGGCTTGGCGCAATTCAATACCAAGACCCTGCCCGGTGTGAGCACCACCCTGTCGGACGTCAGCACGACCCTGCAATCGGCCAATACGACGATAAAGTCGGCCGGTTCCACCATCGCCGAAGACTCGCCGCAACGGGTACAACTGGGAGAAACACTGGATGAACTGGGGCGCGCGGCAAGAGCGTTGCGTCAGCTGGCGGATTATTTGAGCAGGCATCCAGAATCGCTGATTCGTGGACGACCCGAAAATGCCTCGGCTAAGGACCTGAAACAATGACCGCGCCGCAGAACAAAGGAGCACGACGTATGGGTTTTTCGCCGAAGATCACCTTGATCACTGCGCTGATGCTGCTGGCGGCCTGCCGCAGTGAACCGGTTCATTACCACACGCTGATGCCGCAGCAAACCGGGGGCGCGGCGCACAGTAACGGGATGTACATCGAGTTTGATGCTGTCAGTGTGCCGGCTCAGGTCGACCGGACGCAGATAGTCATTCGCCAGGGAAACAGTGGCCTGGTCCTGCTGGAAACCGACTGGTGGGGCGCATCACTGTCTGAGGAATTACAAAGCGCACTGGCGGCTCAACTGATCAACGCCAACCCCCCACGCAAATTGTCGTTGCGGGTGGAGGTGCAGCGCTTTGATTCTGTTCCCGGCCAGTACGGGCTGATCGAGGCGACCTGGCGCTTGCGGGGCATCGGTGAAGGCAATGTTTCATCACTCACCTGCCATAGCACTTTGCAAACGCCTTCGGCGACAAGTATCGAAGACCTGGTTGCCGCCCAGCAGAACAATGTCAAACGCCTGGCGGCCGTGATCGGCCAGGCGGCCAGGGGGTCGCAACAGAGTTGCCCGTCCTCCGGTTGAAACCGATTACGCCGGCTTAAGCTCAACGGTGAAACAGCAGCCGTTGGGCTCAAGGCTGCCGAGCGTCACTTGCCATTGCTGTCGGCTACAGATCCGCTGCACCTGCGAAAGCCCTGATCCCAAGCCCGCTCCCCGACTTTCATCGTCGGGTATGAAAGGCTGGAACATCGCATGACGTTTTTCTTCCTCGGCAAAGCAACTGCGGCACTTCTGTAACAAGTTTCACACCGTACTTGATATTGACTTTCAAATACTCCGCGCAACTAGTTAGTTTGTAATAATGTTGTAGATCATCACACTAGAAGCATTTGCCCTTCGATCATCTGCGCAAAATTTTCACATCCGTTTCACCACGTTCACACGCCTCAGCCTTTAACGTACCGCTCATCATCCAGGTTTAGTAAAACTTGATTTGAAATTCGTCAGTTTTTTCTGCGGCCAAAGCAGCCTTATGTCCGGTGTTGCGAACAGTCAAGGGTAAGAACATGCTCAAAACGGTATCACCTGCCACCTCAGCGCCACGCCAGGGTTCGCGCCTCACCCGAGTGGTTGCGATCTCGGGCTCACTGTTGGTGGCTGCTCTCGTGACAGGTTTTGTCATGTGGCACACCTCGCCGACAAATCTGGGAAGCGCCGACGCCCAGGCCCATGCCGAACTGCTCAAGCATTGGCAGGCCGGAGAAGTGGTGGTGTTGGTGCGACACGCCGAGCGCTGTGACCGGTCGAGCAACCCGTGCCTGGGTCCTGCCGACGGCATTACCCGCCATGGCAGCGAAACAGCTACGGCGGTAGGTAAAGGCTTTATGGGCCTGGGCATGGCGCAGACCGATGTACTTGCAAGCCCGGTGACCCGCACCCAACAAACAGCGCACGCCATGTTCGGCAAAGATGCGGTCGCCCAAGAATGGCTGGCCAGTTGTGGCACCGCACTGCGTAACGATGTGGTTGCGCACAAGGTTGCCCATCGCAACAGCGTGCTGGTGACGCACAGTGGCTGTATCAGCGACTTTGAAAAAGAGACAGGTTTCAAACACGCTGCCGACAGTGAATACACCAGTTCATTGTTCGTCAGCATCGATGCACAAGGGCAACTCAAGGTGTTGGGCATCCTGCAACCTGAAGACTGGCCCTCGCTGGCGACTGCAGCAGCACGCAAGTAACGACTCGCCAGCCGGCAGTAACAATGGAAGGTGAACGGTGCATTTTAAGTGCACCCATGGAACCTTCCTTAGTTAAGTGCCCGACAGTGAAAGTTAATCTTTCTCAATGGACAGCTGAACGCTAGTTCACCTTTATTTTCGATTTTGTCAGGAACCATTCAACCAAGGAGGCTGATAGTTCCAGATCAAAGAAATCACTTACTCCGGCTGTATTTGTGCCTTCGGGCAATTTATTCCAGTGCTGTGCTTTCGCAGGATTGCGCCGAGCCCTGCACTGAATTCGGTAACGTCTCTAAGTCAGGTCGAGTCATGACGTCCCAAAACAATCCGTTGCGACACCCGGTCGGGGCACAGTCCTACCGTTATACCGGCACTTCAAACGCCGCCAATCGCTGGATTGTGCCCGGTCTGGTTCTCGCCTTTGTGGTGTTCTACCTGCTGCCCTTGATGACCCACGGCCTGTGGATCCCCGACGAGCCCCGTTATGCCCAGATCAGCCAGGAAATGCTCCTGAGCGGCAACTGGGTCGCGCCGCACTTCATGGGCATTCGCTACTTCGAAAAGCCCATCGCCGGGTACTGGATGATTGCCATCGGCCAGGCGGTTTTTGGTGACAACCTGTTTGGTGTGCGCATTGCTTCGGCGCTCAGTACCGGGCTAAGTGTCTGGTTGACGTACCTGATCGCCCGCAGGCTTTGGAGCGACCCGCGCAAAAGCGCGGCCTGCGCGTTGCTGTACATGAGTTTCGGGCTGATTGCCGGCCAGGCCGGTTACGCCAACCTCGATCCGCAATTCACCTTCTGGGTCAACCTGAGCCTGGTTGCGCTGTGGTTTGCCCTCGACGGTCAAACCCCACGAAGCAAGGTGGGTGCCTGGGCGATGCTGGGGTTCGCCTGTGGCATGGGCTTCATGACCAAGGGCTTTCTGGCCTGGTTGTTACCCGTGTTGATCGCCCTGCCCTACATGCTTTGGCAACGGCGCATGGGTGAACTGGTGCGTTACGGTTCGTTGGCCGTGCTGGTGGCGGTGGTGGTGTGCTTGCCTTGGGTGCTCGCCATTCACCACCGGGAGCCGGACTTCTGGCGCTTTTTCTTCTGGAACGAACACGTGCGCCGGTTCGCCGCCGATGATGCACAGCATGCGCGGCCATGGTGGTTCTATCTGCCCTTGCTGGTGGTGTCGAGCCTGCCATGGGCGGCGTTGCTACCGACCACGTTCATCAACGCCTGGAAGCACAAACGCCAGCCTGTCGTCGGTTTCCTGCTGCTTTGGCTGCTGTTGCCACTGGCTTTCTTCAGTTTGAGCAGCGGCAAACTGCCGACCTACATCATGCCGTGCCTATTGCCGCTGGCCCTGCTGATGGGGCACACGGTCATGGAGCTCCTGAACCAAGGGCGAGCGCGGTCGCTTCGCATCAATGCGGCGATCAACATCACCGTGGGCACTGTTGCCCTGATCGCCCTGCTCTATCTTCAGGTTTCCAAAGAGATCTACGAAAACACCGAGATGTTCAGCCTGTCGCTGGCGTTCATCGTGTTGCTCGGCTGGATCATCAGCAATTCATTACAAGCCCTGCGTCCACTGACTTTTTGGGCGATGCCGGCGATCGGCATCTGGATATTGATTGCGTTGTTGCCAGCCGCCATGCCGGCACAGGTCGTCAACAGCAAGATGCCGGACCAGTTCATTGCCGAACACCTCGATGCATTGGGCAAAACCAGTTCTTTGCTCAGTAACGATCTCGGTGCGGCCTCCGCGTTGTCCTGGCGTTTGAAGCGCCCGCAAGTCGATCTGTTCAATACCATCGGCGAGCTGAAGTACGGTCTCGGCGACCCGGCCATGGCTTCGCGCAAAGTGCCCCTGGACAACGTCGATGAGTGGATGACCGAGGCGCGCAAAAAAGGCTCGGTCGGTGTGGTGATGCGGGTCAACAGTGTCGCGGAAATCGAAGAAGTCGAGCGGTTGCCTATCGATGGCAAACGCTATCAGCGTGGCAATCTGCAGATCCTGATTTTTCCGCAAACCAGCCCTGACAAAGTTTCGCCACCAGCACCGACTGGAAACCCGTCATGAAGTTCTGGGCCAGTGACAGGGGCCGGTTAACGCTCCTGCTGGGTGCAACCGCGTTGATGCTGTTGCTGGGGCTGGGCACCCGGGAGTTGTGGGGCGCGGAAACACGCTGGGCCAACATCGCCTTACAGATGCTGCAAAGCGGTGACTATATTGATCCCTACCTCAAGGGCGGGGCCTACTACGACAAACCCCTGCCCTCCTATTGGTTGATCACCGCCTCCGCCTGGTTGACGGGTGGCCTGGACCCTTGGTCGTTGCGCCTCTCGTCAGTGATTGCGGCGTGGCTGAGCGTGTGGCTGGTGTACCTGATCGGCGAACGGCTGTATCGCAAAGGTACCGGTTTGATTGCCGGCTGGATGCTGGCGACCACCTTCTATTTTATCTTCTGGGCACGGGTTGCCACGGCTGACATTCTCACGGTGTGCGGCGTACTGGCGGCGGTGTGGTGGTACTGGCGGGGGCCCGACGACACACGGTTCAGCCGCTACCTGGTGTTTTGCCTGCTGCTGTCCTTGACCTCACTGTTCAAAGGTTTGATCGGCTTCATCCTGCCAGGGTTGTTGTTATTGCCTCATCTGTTGCAGGAGGGTCGCTGGAAACGCCACCTCAATTGGCGGCTGTGTGCAGCCCTGTCGGTTGCCGGCGTTTTCTACATGACACCGTTCATGTTGTCGCATGTGTATGGCACACCGACCTATGGCGAAAGTGGCTTGGGCTTGGTGTTGCGCGAAAATGTCGTCCGGTTCTTCCAGCCGTTCGATAACATCGGGCCGATTTACACCTACCTGCTTTACCTTCCCGTCTACACCTTGCCATGGGCGCCGTTCTGGTTGTTGGCGCTGTGGGTCTCTGCACGCAACTGGCGCAGTGTCGAACCCAATACACGTTGGCTGATCTGGGGGCTGGGGCTGCTGATGCTGTTTTTCACCGCCAGCGGAAGTCGACGCAGCTACTACGTATTGCCCCTCGTGCCCTTCGCCCAGTTACTGGGGGCTTGGTGGATCACCCGGCGCATGGCCGAACGCAACGCCGACAGTGCGTTTGGCAGTCGCGGGTTGAAGATCGGTTTCGGGGTGAGCGCAGTCGTATTGATGACTGTGCTCGGCGTGCTGTACCCCTGGACTAACAGCGGTGGCGGCGTGGTGGATTTCGGTGAGACGGTCAAGTTTGAAGCCAGCAAGCGGGCGCCGTTGGAGCACTGGCGCATGGTGATGATCGACGTCGACAACAAAGTGCCGATGTACCTGCAAACCGGTGGCGCACCGTTCTATTACGTGCAGGAAACCGAGGACTTCCCTCGCTCCGGCAACACCGCGACACTGATGGCCTGGCTGGATAACGCCAGCGGCCAACACTGGAATCCGCAGCGCACCATTGTGGTCGCGCAGTACCACAAGGGTGATGCGCTGCCGCTGAACTACCTGAGTGCCGACCACCAGGTCATCACCACCACGCCCACCAACGGCGAGCGGATGTTCCACGCCCGAGAGGAACAGAGCGTGGCGTTTATTCCCGAGTCGTCCACGACGAAAACTGAAACGACCGGCCCCTAGGCGTCCGCCGGGCCACTGAGCTATCCTTTCGCCACCTTCTGGTGTGGAGCGGCCGCCCGTCACAATCGGGGCGATTGCTCAAATCCCGATACGGCTGGTGCCCCCCCCCCCAACATCGCGCTTGATCTGCCTGACCTTGATCGATGACATCGTTTGACATCGATCAAGGGCAAGGGGCCAAAGGAATGCTAACCTGAATGGAAATGACATGTATTAACGGTTTCTTTGACGTTTTTTTCTCATTTAGCGCTCTACATTCCCTGCCGACTCAAAGCATGCAAATGATTCGCATTGATTGACAGGTGAATCGGCGTGCATGACTTCTAAAAAAGAACAGGAGCAGCCCCCCAGAATGACGCCCTCGATCCCTTCGTTCCTCAAATCCGCACTGCTAAGCACTGCACTGCTGGCCGCCGGGCACGTGTATGCCGCTGATACCGCCGGTATCGTGGTCTACAACGCCCAACACGAAAGCCTGACCAAGGCCTGGGTCGAGGGTTTCACTCAGGAAACAGGGATCCCGGTCACCTTGCGCAACGGCGACGACACCGAGATGGGCAACCAGATCGTACAGGAAGGCGCCGCCTCCCCGGCCGATGTGTTCCTGACCGAAAACTCCCCGGCCATGGTGCTGGTCGACAAGGCCGGGCTCCTTGCTCCGGTAGCGCCGACCACGCTGGAACAAGTCGAATCAGCTTATCGTCCGGCGCATGGCAAATGGATCGGGATCGCCGCGCGCTCCACGGTGTTCGTGTACAACCCGAGCATGCTGCCTGAAGCCGATTTGCCCAAGTCGCTGATGGACCTCGCCGGGCCAAACTGGAAAGGCCGTTGGGGCGCGTCGCCGGCCGGCGCCGACTTCCAGGCCATCGTCGCCGCCGTGCTCGAACTCAAGGGCGAAGCAGCTACCCTCGAATGGCTTAAAGGGTTGAAAGCCAACGCCACGATTTATCGCGGCAACAGCGCCGTACTCAAGGCAGTCAATGCCGGCCAGGTCGACAGCGGCGTGATTTACCACTATTACAGCTACGGCGATCAGGCCAAGACCGGCGAAAACAGCAAGAACACCGCCCTGTACTACTTCAAACATAAAGACCCGGGTGCCTTTGTCAGTGTTTCCGGTGGCGGCGTTCTGGCCTCCAGCAAACACAAGGAAGAAGCACAGGCGTTCCTGAAATGGATCACCGGTAAAGAAGGCCAGAAAGTCCTCGAAACCGGTAAGTCGTTCGAGTACGCCGTGGGTAAAAACGCACCCTCCAACCCTAAACTGGTGCCTTTGCAGCAGCTGGACGCGCCAGCAGTCGATGCCTCAAAACTCGACAGCAAAAAAGCCGTGGAGCTGATGACTCAGGCGGGATTGCTCTAATTGATGCCAGAAACCCTGCCAGGGGGTGTCGCCACGGCGATGCCCTCGAACTTGCGACGACGCGCCCGTGGTGTCTTCGCAGGTCGCGGCGGCGCGTGGGTGATCAGTTTGTCCATACTGGTCTCGCTCCTGTCGCTGTTACCGATTGCCTTCGTACTCGGTGTGTCGATCCAGACAGGCTGGGCGGCCATCGTGCCGCTGGTCTTTCGACCTCGGGTCGCTGAATTACTGTTCAACACCGTGCTGCTGGTGCTGATCACTATTCCTTTATGCATCATGCTGGGCCTGGCGCTGGCCTGGCTGACAGAACGCACCAACCTGCCGGGTCGACGCGGGTGGTCGCTGCTGGCGACGGCGCCGCTGGCCGTACCGGCGTTCGTACACAGCTATGCGTGGGTGAGCCTGGTGCCACCGATACATGGGCTGTTTGCCGGCGTCCTGGTCTCGGTCATCGCCTACTTCCCGTTCCTGTACCTGCCAATCGCCGCCACCTTGCGCCGGCTCGACCCGGCCATCGAAGACGTCGCCGAATCGCTGGGGCTCAAGCCCTGGGCGGTGTTCTTTCGTGTGGTGCTGCCGCAACTGCGTCTGGCCATTTGTGGCGGAGCGTTGTTGGTGGGCCTGCACTTGCTGGCCGAATATGGCCTGTACGCGATGATTCGCTTCGACACCTTCACCACCGCGATCTTCGACCAGTTCAAATCCACCTTCAACGGCCCGGCCGCCAACATGCTGGCCAGTGTGCTGGCCCTGTGTTGCCTGGCGATGCTGACCGCCGAATCCGCCGCTCGCGGAACGGCGCGTTATGCCCGGGTGGGGTCGGGAAGCGCGCGCGCACAGCGGGTTGTGCGCTTGGGTTCGCTAGCCAAAACACTTGGCCTGCTGCTGCAAATCATCACCTGCACGCTGGCACTGGGTGTGCCGTTGATCACGCTGGGCAAGTGGCTGATGGCGGGCGGCACACAGGTCTGGGAACTGGACGAATTGATGCCGGCACTGCAACAGACATTGCAGCTTGGCGCGGCGGGCGCGGTTCTGACGACCTGCGCTGCGATTCCGATTGCCTGGCTGTCAATTCGCTCGCCGGGACGGTTGCAACGGGTACTGGAAAGCTGCAACTACATCACCAGTTCGTTGCCGGGGATTGTCGTCGCGCTGGCCCTGGTGACCGTCACCATCCACTTTGCGCGGCCGATTTACCAGACTACGATCACCGTGCTGCTGGCGTATTTGCTGATGTTCTTGCCTCGGGCGCTGGTGAGTTTGCGCGCGGGTATTGCCCAGGCGCCGGTAGAGCTGGAAAACATCGCGCGCAGCCTCGGCCGCTCGCCCGGTCGGGCCTTGTGGCTGATCACCTTGCGCCTGGCCGCACCGGGTGCCGCCGCTGGAGCAGCGCTGGTGTTTCTGGCGATTACCAATGAACTCACCGCCACCCTGTTGCTCGCGCCCAATGGGACGCGCACCCTGGCCACCGGTTTCTGGGCCATGACCAGCGAAATCGACTATGCCGCGGCTGCGCCCTATGCGCTGTTGATGATCCTGCTGTCACTTCCGTTGACCGGGCTTCTTTATCACCAATCCAAACGAACGGCTGGCCGATGAACGCACTTGAACTGCATGCCATTTCCAAGTCCTATGGCGACCAAAAGGCGCTGGAGAGCATCAACCTGTCGGTGCCCAACGGCAGCCGAACGGTGATTGTCGGCCCGTCCGGTTCAGGCAAAACCACCCTGTTGCGGATGATTGCCGGCTTCGAGTTCCCGGACACGGGCCGTCTTTCAATCAATGGCCAGACACTCGTCGACGACACCCACGAGGTGCCGGCCCATCAGCGCCTGATCGGCTACGTCCCCCAGGACGGTGCCCTGTTCCCGCACATGACCGTGGCCGCCAATATCGGTTTCGGCCTGTCGAAAAAGGGCCACGAAAAAAACGAACGCATCGCTGAACTGATGGACAGTGTGGCGCTGGACAAGAGCATGGCCAACCGTTGGCCCCACGAACTCTCCGGCGGCCAGCAGCAACGTGTGGCCCTGGCGCGGGCGTTAGCCCAGCAGCCACGCTTGATGCTGCTCGATGAGCCTTTTTCCGCCCTCGATACCGGTCTTCGAAGCGCCATGCGCAAGATGGTCGCCCGACTGTTGTCCGATGCCGGTGTCACCACCATCCTGGTCACTCATGACCAAAGCGAAGCGTTGTCATTTGCCGATCAACTGGCCGTGATGCGTGATGGCCGGCTCGTGCAGTCAGGCCACCCGCTGGATCTCTATCGCTACCCCGACGATGAGCAAACCGCGCTGTTTCTCGGGGATGCCGTGGTCATGCCTGCCAGAATCGAAGCCGGCTGGGCCCATTGCGACCTCGGCCGGATACCGGTGAACAACCACCGCAACAACAAATCGGCGCAAATCATGCTGCGCCCCGAGCAACTGCAACTCGTCAGCATCCATCCCAGCCCCGACGAAGTGGCCGGGTGCCGCGCCGTGGTCACCGACCGGGACTTCAGTGGCAATACCTGCACATTAACCGTGGAATTGCAGACCCCGGTCTTGGGGGAACAGTCGGGTCGGTCATTAACGGTACGCAGTTCAGGTATGTACGCGCCGCCTGCCGGCAGCGCGGTGCATGTCTCGACCATCGGCCATGCCCACGTGTTCAGCGAGTCGTAACCGGCCTGTTTTAAAGATCAAAGCGATCCACTGCGCGTCGCCGCTCGTTGTCGTCGCGCACATCGTAATTGGCGGTCGTCTGGATATTGCTGTGATGCGCCAGTTTCTGGGCAATGGACAAATCGTGCTCCTCGATCACGCGAGTGATGAATGAGCGCCGAAAATCATGCGGCATGATCTTCACACCCACCTCGGCACCGCGCTGGCGCGCAATGTAATAGATCGCATGCTTGGTCACGCGCTCGCGGGTGATATGGCTGCCACGCCGGATCCGATTGAACAGAAACGGGTCGTCCACTTCGCCCTCCTTGAGCTGTGAACGACGAAACGCCAGCCAGGCCTCCAGTTTGGTGAAGGCCCAGGCGGGTGCGTACTTGATCAATTGCTTGTTGCCCTTGGCGGTGACCCGCAGGCTGCGCTCGGCAAAATCGACCTGTGACAGGTCCAGGTTCACCGACTCCGACTTGCGCATGCCCGAACCGTACAAAATCCCGATGATCGCTGCGTCCCGCAACCCTTGTGGCCGGGGATCGGCGGCACACACCGCCATCAACTCCTGGATCAGCGTGCGCCGCAAGTTACGCCCCTGGGACAACCGGGTGCCGGCAATCCCTTTGACCGAGCGCATTTTCAGCAGATGCTCCTGACTGATCAGGCTCATACGCCACGCCTCGTTCATCACCCCGCGCACCGCGTTAACGTACAGCGATGATGTATTGGGGGCGTAGCCGTCTTCGCGCAACGCAGCCACTAGCGCAATGACATTTTCCGGCTGCAGCTGATGCCAGGGGATCTCCTCGATGTTCACGTCTTCGAAACCCAGGCGATCCGCGGCATCCTGCAAAACATATCGCATGGTCAACTGACTGGAGGGCGCGAGCCGGGCCAGGTACAGGGTCAACGGATTGGTCTTTGTAGCAACAGGATGGGTAACAGGTAAGTCAATCAAACGAAACGGCCTTGTGAAAACGATGCAGTAAAGCAACTAAGGGTTGAAATATCCTTCATCTAAAATGGAGACTTCCGTAGGACTTTCCCTCTAAAAACCGCGATGAACGGCACGAGTCTGAACAGTGCCTGTATGACGCTCAGATAAACGAATTGCCAACCGGGTTTTCATGTTCCTTTCACGAAAATGCGCATACCCTCAACGAGTCGCGACTGTCCCTCACAGGGCTCCAACGTGCCGACCGGAACAAAAAAAGTCAATTGATGCGGTTTATCACGCAGTTTCGGTAACTGATTGAAGCAGCTAATTTTTTATCGTCTACGCTTGCCTTGGATCCAACACATCCGGTATTTATGTCCGTTCATTTCAGCCCGAGGTGCCCATGAGTCAGGCGTTTCTCCCCTTCTCCCGCCCGAGTATCGGCGATGAAGAAATTGCAGCCGTAGAGCAAGTATTGCGCTCCGGCTGGATCACTACCGGGCCGAAAAACCAGCAATTGGAAGAGCAATTCGCCAACTATGTTGGCTGCCGGCATGCCGTTGCACTTTCTTCGGCCACCGGTGGCATGCACATCACCTTGCTGGCACTGGGCATTGGTCCGGGCGACGAAGTCATTACCCCGTCCCAGACATGGGTGTCCACCGCCAACATGATCTGCCTGCTGGGCGCCACGCCAGTGTTCGTCGACGTTGACCGCGACACACTGATGAGTGATGCCACCAGCATCGAGGCGGCCATCACCCCGCGCACCAAGGCCATCATTCCGGTGCACTACGCCGGCGCTGCCTTCGATCTCGACCCGCTCTATGCGTTGGCCGACAAACACGGTATCGCCGTCATCGAAGACGCCGCCCACGCCGCCGGCACCTTCTACAAAGGTCGACACGTCGGTTCGACAGGCACGGCCATCTTCTCGTTCCACGCTATCAAGAATATGACCTGCGCCGAGGGTGCGATGTTCGTCACCGACGACGAAGCGCTGGCCAGCCGGGTGCGCATGCTCAAGTTTCATGGCCTCGGCGTCGATGCTTACGACCGCATGACTCACGGCCGCAAACCTCAGGCACAGGTGATGGAGCCGGGTTTCAAATACAACCTGGCCGACATCAATGCCGCCATCGCACTGGTACAGCTGGAGCGCCTGGACGACATCAACGCCAAACGCACCGAACTGGCACGCACGTACCTGCAACGCCTGGAAGGCAGCGCCGTGCAGCCGCTCGCGGTGCCGACCTACCCGCAACAACACGCCTGGCACCTGTTCATCCTGCGCATCGATCCCGAGCGCTGCGGGCTGGACCGTGAAGCGTTCATGAAGGGTTTGCAGGAGCAAAACATCGGCACCGGCATCCACTTTATAGCCACACACCTGCACACGTATTATCGTCAGCGTTTCCCGAACATTTATTTGCCCAACACCGAATGGAACTCGGCGCGGCTATGTTCGATTCCCTTGTTCCCGGACATGACCAACGATGATGTCAATCGTGTGGTCGATGCCATTGAAAACGTTATGGACAGAGCTCAGTGAAACCTTACCCAATCAATTGCGTATCGGTTGTTATCCCGGTCTACAACGAGCAAGACAGCCTGCCCGAGTTGCTTCGACGTACTGAAGCGGCGTGTGAGCAGTTGCACCATGAATACGAAATCGTGTTGGTGGATGACGGCAGCCGCGACGATTCGGCGCAAATCCTCGAGGACGCTGCCAATCGCGAAGGCAGCAAAGTGGTCGCGGTCATTCTCAACCGCAACTATGGCCAACACGCGGCGATCATGGCGGGCTTCGAGCATTGCAAAGGTGATGTCGTCATCACCCTCGATGCCGACCTGCAAAACCCGCCTGAAGAAATTCCGCGACTGGTGGCCCAGGCCGAACTCGGTTATGACGTGGTCGCCACGGTGCGCAACAACCGTCAGGACTCGGCCCTGCGCCGCTGGCCTTCGAAGCTGATCAACCTCGCCGTTCAGCGCTCGACCGGCGTTGCCATGAGCGATTACGGCTGCATGCTGCGTGCTTACCGCCGCACCATCGTCGACGCGATGCTGGCCTGCCGCGAACGCAGCACCTTCATCCCGATCCTGGCCAACAGTTTTGCCCGGCACACCACGGAAATCCTGGTGATGCATGCCGAACGTGAACACGGCGAATCCAAGTACAGCCCCATGCGCCTGGTCAACCTGATGTTCGACCTGATTACCTGCATGACCACCACGCCATTGCGCCTGCTGAGCATCATCGGCTTCGCCATGGCCGGTCTGGGTGTGCTGTTTGCCATGACATTGATTTTCTTGCGCCTGGTGTTTGGCGCTGAATGGGCCGGCGACGGTTCGTTTGTACTGTTTGCCGTGCTGTTCGTGTTCACCGGTGGGCAATTCATCGGTATGGGACTGTTGGGCGAGTACCTGGGACGCATGTACAGCGATGTCCGTGCCCGCCCTCGTTTCTTTGTCGAAAAAGTCTTGCGCAGCCAACCCGCCGCGCCCGCCCCCGTTGTCACCGTTGACGGTCTCACTTCCACTTCTTCAGATCAGGTTCTCTCATGAGTGCAAAAGCTGTTGTCTTCGCCTACCACGATATTGGCTGTGCCGGTATCGAATCCCTGCTTGCGTCCGGCATTGAAATTGCCGCCGTGTTTACTCATGCCGATGATCCCAAAGAAAACGCCTTCTACGGTTCCGTTGCCCAGTTGTGTGCGCGAAAAGGCATCCCGGTTCATGCCCCTGAAGACGCCAACCATCCGCTGTGGATCGAGCGCATCGCCAAACTCGACCCGGATTACCTGTTCTCGTTCTACTACCGCAACCTGCTGACCGAACCGCTGCTGGCCACCGCCCGCAAAGGCGCATTCAACCTGCACGGTTCGTTGCTGCCAAGCTACCGTGGCCGCGCGCCGGCCAACTGGGTACTGGTGAACGGTGAGACCGAAACCGGCGTGACCTTGCACCGTATGGTCAAGCGCGCCGACGCAGGCGCGATCATCGCCCAGCAAAAAGTTGCCATCGAGCGCAGCGATACCGCCCTGACCCTGCACGGCAAGTTGCGCCTGGCCGCCACCGACTTGCTGCGCGACACCCTGCCCGCCTTGCTGCAAGGCAAAGTCACCGAAACGGCCCAGGACGAATCCAAAGCCACGGTGTTTGGTCGCCGCACACCTGCCGATGGCAAGCTGTTCTGGAAAAAGCCGGCAGAAGAACTGTTCAACCTGGTCCGCGCCGTGACCCAACCTTACCCGGGCGCTTTCTGCGACGTGGGCGAGCACAAGCTGATCGTCTGGAATGCTGAAGTAGCCAAGGGCAATGAAGGCCTGGCGCCGGGTCGCGTCATCAGCGTCGACCCTCTGCGCATCGCTTGCGGCGAAGACTCGCTGGTGATCACCGCCGGTCAGCGCAATGACAACGGTCTTTACCTGAGCGGCCCGCAACTGGCCAACGAATTGGGCCTGGTCGACGGCTCCGTACTGCGCGGTGCCGAATCCGGTCGTGCACCACGCCGTACCCGCGTGCTGATCCTGGGCGTCAACGGCTTCATCGGCAATCACTTGTCCGAGCGCCTGCTGCGTGACGACCGCTATGAGGTTTATGGCCTGGACATCGGCTCGGACGCTATCGAGCGCCTGCGCAGCCACCCGAACTTCCACTTCGTCGAAGGCGATATCAGCATTCACTCCGAGTGGATCGAGTATCACATCAAGAAGTGCGACGTGGTCCTGCCGCTGGTGGCGATTGCCACGCCAATCGAATACACCCGCAACCCGCTGCGCGTATTCGAACTGGACTTCGAAGAAAACCTGAAACTGGTTCGCTACTGCGTCAAATACAACAAGCGCGTGATCTTCCCGTCGACCTCGGAAGTCTATGGCATGTGCCAGGACCCGAACTTCGACGAAGACACCTCCAACCTCGTCGTCGGCCCGATCAACAAGCAACGCTGGATCTACTCGGTCTCCAAGCAACTGCTTGACCGCGTGATCTGGGCCTACGGCCAGAAAGGCCTGAACTTCACCCTGTTCCGTCCATTCAACTGGATGGGTCCACGTCTGGACCGTCTGGATTCGGCTCGTATCGGCAGCTCCCGCGCCATTACCCAGCTGATCCTGAACCTGGTGGAAGGCACGCCGATTCGCCTGTTCGACGGCGGCGAGCAAAAACGCTGCTTCACCGACATTGCTGACGGTGTTGAAGCGCTGGCACGCATCATCGACAACGACAACGATGTCTGCAACGGCCAGATCATCAACATCGGCAACCCGGAAAACGAGGCCAGCATCCGTCAACTGGGCGAAGAGCTGCTGCGTCAGTTCGAAGCTCACCCGCTGCGCAGCAACTTCCCTCCGTTCGCCGGTTTCCGCGACATCGAGAGCAAGGCGTTCTACGGCACCGGTTACCAGGACGTGTCCCACCGCAAACCGAGCATCGCCAACGCCAAGCGCCTGCTGGACTGGACGCCAACGGTGGAAATGAGCGAGACCATTGGCAACACGCTGGACTTCTTCCTGCGTGAAGCCATGCTCGAAATCGCGGACAAGCGTTAATGCAGGCAGGCCTTCGAATCGATGTCGACACCTACCGAGGCACCCGTGAGGGGGTGCCCCGGCTGCTGGAACTCCTCGATGAAGCGCAAGTCAAGGCGACGTTTTTCTTCAGTGTCGGACCGGACAACATGGGGCGCCACTTGTGGCGCCTGATCCGTCCGCAATTCCTCTGGAAAATGCTCCGTTCCAATGCTGCCGGGCTGTACGGCTGGGATATTTTGCTGGCCGGCACCGCCTGGCCAGGCAAACCGATCGGCCGTGACCTGGGGCATTTGATGCGCCAGGCCCAGGCTGCCGGGCATGAAGTCGGCCTGCACGCTTGGGATCACCATGGCTGGCAGGCCAACGCCGGACGCTGGAGCGACGCACAGTTGATCGAACAGATCCGCCGGGGCGTCGACACGCTCAGCGACATCCTTGGGCAAAAGGTCGACTGTTCAGCCGCTGCCGGTTGGCGCGCGGACGAGCGTGTGATCGAAGCCAAAGAGACGTTCGGCTTTCGCTACAACAGCGATTGTCGCGGACAGAGTCTGTTTCAGCCGATCCTGGCCGGTGGTGGTTTAGGTGCACCTCAGATACCGGTGGACTTGCCGACCTTCGACGAGGTGGTCGGCCCGACGGTCGCCGCCAATGACTTCAACGCCTTCATTCTTGATCGCTTTACCCCTGAACAACTCAATGTCTACACCATTCATGCAGAAGTAGAAGGGATTCTGATGGCCAACGATTTCCGTCAGCTGCTGGCCGATGCACGCCAGCGTGACATTCATTTCCAGCCCTTGGGCGATCTGCTCCCGGACGCTCTCAACACCTTGCCCACAGGACGTGTGCTACGTGGTGCCCTTGACGGCCGCGAAGGCTGGCTGGGAGTGCAAGGCGCATGAGCAAACGCTGGGCTCTTCCCCTATTGCTGGTCCTTTTCGCCTTGGCGTATCTGCTGCCACTGGGTACCCATGGCTTGTGGATTCCAGACGAAACCCGCTACGCGCAGATCAGTCAGGACATGCTCCTGAGCGGCAATTGGGTATCGCCGCATTTCATGAGCGTGCGCTATTTCGAAAAACCGGCGGCTGGTTACTGGATGATCGCTGCCAGCCAGGCGCTGTTTGGTCAGAACCTGTTTGGCGTTCGGTTTGCCTCGGCGCTGAGCATGGGCCTGAGCGTGTTGCTGTGTTTCCTGATCGCCCGCCGACTGTGGAACGATCCGCGCAAGAGTTTTGCCTGCGCACTGCTGTACATGAGTTTCAGCGTCATCGCCGGTCATGCCGGGTATGCCAACCTGGATCCGCAATTCACCTTTTGGGTCAACCTGAGCGTGGTCGGCCTGTGGTTTGCCCTGGACAGCGTCGGCCGTCAGCGACTGTTCGGCTGGGCAGTTCTGGGACTGGCCTGCGGCATGGGCTTCATGACCAAGGGGTTCCTCGCCTGGTTGCTGCCGGTGCTGGTGGCCCTGCCCTACATGATTTGGCAAAAACGCTGGAAAGAACTGCTGATCTACGGCCCGGTTGCGATTGTCGTGGCCATTGTGGTGAGCCTGCCGTGGGTGTTGGCCGTTCACTCGCAGGAGCCCGATTACTGGCGGTTCTTCTTCTGGCACGAGCACATTCGCCGCTTTGCCGGCGACGACGCTCAACATAGCGAGCCGTGGTGGTACTACCTGCCGCTGTTGGTCGCCTTCAGCTTGCCGTGGGTGGCGCTGTTGCCATCGGCGTTGAAACAGGCGTGGCAAACCCGCCGCCAGGCCAGCATCGGTTTCCTGTTGCTGTGGATGGTCATTCCGCTGGTGTTTTTCAGCATCAGCAAAGGCAAATTGCCGAGTTACATACTGCCGTGCCTGCTGCCCTTGGCCCTGCTGCTGGGGAACGCACTGGCCGACCGATTGAAGCTGGAACAGGGTCGCCTGCTGGGCATCAACGGCTTGCTGAACCTGGTGCTGGGCCTGGTCACCCTGATTGCCCTGGTCTACCTGCAACTGAAAAAGCCGCTGTATGACCATGAACTGCACAACCTGGTGTTGGTGTTCATCGGTTTGATTGGCTGGATCATGGCCAACCTGCTGCAAGCCTTTAGACCGTTGCAATGCTGGGCCGCACCGGCATTTGGCAGTCTGCTGCTGATCGGTTTGATTCCGGCCGGCTTGCCCAATTCGGTGGTCGCCAACAAGACGCCCGACCAATTCATCCTCCATCACATGGATGAGCTGGCACAGACCGACAAACTGTTGAGCAACGATCTCGGCGCCGCTTCCGCGCTGGCCTGGCGCATGAAGCACCCGGACGTGGCGCTGTACAACACGATAGGCGAATTGAAATACGGTCTTGCCTACCCTGACTCGGCACAGAAGCTGGTCACTGTCGGCCAGGTTCAGCAGTGGATGAGCGACGCCCGCCGAAGCGGCTCGGTCGGTGTGGTCATGCGGGTGAAGGGTGACGAGGAATTGCAGGAAATCGATCTGTTGCCCAAGGACGGTAAACGCTATGAACAAGGCAACCTCGTCATTCTGATTTTCCCTAAGGAGGCACCGTGAGCCTGCTGTTGGTACTGGTTGCGTGCCTACTGACATGCCTGGGACAGATTGCTCAGAAATACGCCGTAGAGAGCTGGCGTGGCCAGACCTCGGGATGGGCCGACAAGCTGCGCTCGCCGTGGTTGTGGCTGGCGCTTGTCTCGTTGGGGTTGGGCTTGCTGGTTTGGCTGCTGGTGTTGCAGCGCCTTGAAGTCGGCATTGCCTACCCGATGCTCAGCCTCAACTTTGTGTTGGTCACGCTGGTCGCCCGTTTTGTTTTCCATGAAACGATCGACCGCCAGCACTGGTTCGGGGTGGCACTGGTGATCGGTGGCGTGGTTCTGCTGGGGCAACACGCATGAGCCTGCGTCGCGGAATCACCTTCGCCATGGGCAGCGTGCTGCTGGTCAGCGCCGCGCAATTGGGCATGCGCTGGAGCATGACGCGCCTGCCGTCTCCGGAAAACGTGTTGTCTTCCAGCATCGATCTGGTCGCGGTGGCGGTCGTGCTGAGCGCGATTGTGGCCTACGCCCTCTCGATGCTCTGCTGGCTGGCCGCCCTGCGTGACGTGCCGCTGGGCCGGGCCTATTCGCTGCTGAGCATCAGCTACGCGCTGGTGTACTTGCTGGCCGCCAGCCTGCCAGTGTTCAACGAATCATTCAGTCTTTCAAAGACCGTCGGGGTGGCTTTGGTCATGCTCGGGGTCATCGTCATTAACTCTCGTTCAGTTCGCGCGCCCGAAATCAGGAGTGCTTCATGAAAATCAGTGTATTTGGTAGTGGTTACGTTGGTCTGGTGCAAGCGGCCGTCCTGGCTGAAGTCGGCCACGACGTGGTCTGCATGGACATTGACGAGAAAAAAGTCGAATTGCTGCAACAAGGCCATGTCAGCATTTTCGAACCGGGGCTGGCCAGCCTGGTGCGCGAAAGCCTGGACGCCAAACGCCTACAATTCACCAGCGATGAAAAATTCGCCGTGCAACATGGCCAGGTCCTGTTCATTGCGGTGGGTACACCGTCCCAGGACGATGGCTCGGCGGACCTGAGCTACGTGATGTCGGTGGGCGATGCGGTAGCACGCCATCGCGAACAGCCGGCGATTCTGGTGGAGAAATCCACGGTACCGGTAGGCACCGGCGACGCATTGCGCGCGCATATCGACAAATGTCTTGCGAAGATCGGCCGCGATTTGCAGTTCGATATCGTCTCCAACCCCGAATTTCTCAAAGAAGGCTCGGCCGTGGCCGACTGCCGGCGCCCGGACCGGATCATCATTGGCTGTGAACGTGACGAAGTCCGCGAAGTCATGCGCGACCTCTATGCACCGTTCAACCGCAACCACGACCGTGTCATGTTCATGGACCTGCGCAGCGCCGAGCTGACCAAGTACGCCGCCAACTGCATGCTGGCGACCAAGATCAGCTTCATCAACCAGATCGCCGAACTGGCCGAGCACCTGGGCGCCGACATCGAATCGGTGCGCCTGGGCATCGGCGCCGACTCGCGTATCGGTTACCACTTCATCTACCCCGGCTGCGGTTATGGCGGTTCGTGTTTCCCCAAAGACATGCGCGCGCTGATTCACAGCGCCCAGGAAGCGCACTGTTCCAGCGACCTGCTGCAAGCGGTGGAAGCCATCAACGAGCGCCAGAAGCACAAGCTGTTCGAACGGGTCAAGGCGTTCTATCGCGGTGATCTGCGGGGCAAGACCTTTGCCGTATGGGGCCTGGCGTTCAAACCCAACACCGATGACATGCGCGATGCGCCGAGCCGGGTACTGCTGGAATCGCTATGGGCTGCGGGCGCCAATGTGCGTGCTTTCGACCCGGAAGCCATGCAGGAAACTCAAAAGCTCTATCCGAATGAATCGAAGCTGATGCTCATGGGCACGCCGGAATCGGTATTGACCGGTGCCGACGCACTGATCGTCTGCACCGAATGGCAACAGTTCAAGGCGCCAGACTTCGACCTGATCCAGCAGCGCCTGAACGCACCAGTGATTTTCGACGGCCGTAACCTGTACGACGCAGACCGTATGGCACGCAACGGCTTCAAGTACTTCCCGATGGGCCGTGGCGAATCGCGCAACCTGCCGATTCCGTATCAGCAATGGTCCAGCAACGCCGTGGACGCGTAATCGCCATGTACCCACGCATCCGCCAACAGTCCCTGGCGTTCGGGCTGTTGGCGCTGTTGTTGTTCTGTGCCGGGATGTCTCACCAGGCGGCCATCGGTTTCGATTCGCGCTTTGTGCTGTTCGCCCAGGAGATGCTGCGCAACGGGCCGTCGTTTTTTCCGACGACCTATGGCCAGCCCTATGCCGATTACTCGGGGCTGTCGACCGTGTTTATCTGGCTGCTTTCCTTGCCTTTCGGGCAGGTCAACAGCCTGAGCGCATGGCTCCCGAGCGCTATCGCCGCAGCGGTCATCGTGACATTGATGTACCGCCTGCTGGCGCCCTATTCCACGCGTTGGGCGGTGTTGAGCATCGCCATGATGCTGCTGACCTTCACCTTCATTACCGAAGCCCGGGCCGTGTCCCTGGACTTGATGCTCGCAGCGGTAGCGTTTGCGGTGTTTTATCTGGGCTACGCCGCCGATCATTTTGGCGCGCCGCGTCGATGGGTGCTGATCTTTGCCTTGCTGGCGCTGGGTTTCTGGATTCGCGGGCCTATCGGCCTGGTGATTCCCACCGGCGTGCTCTGCAGCTATTTCCTGCTCGATCGCCAATGGCGCAGACTGTTTGTCTTCGGTCTGTTGGCATCGGTCCTGCTGGTGGCCTGCATTGGCGTGTTGCTATGGCTGGCGGATGTCAGTGGTGGCCCGGCGTTTTTGCAGGAAGTGATTCGCATGCAGTTCACGGGACGCATGGACGGCACCGAAGGCTCCAACGACGCGCTGTATTACTTCACCAGCTCGGTAGGCAACTATGCCCTGGCGTGGCCCTTGGCCGTACTTGTGCTGATTGCCGTCGTGCTGTCACGCCCGAGGGAGGCTGGCCCGGCATTGCGCCTGGTGCAGTACTGCGTCGCGGCCGGGTTGATCGTGATGATCGGCCTTTCCGTGCCTCAGGCAAAAAAGGCCCGCTACCTGCTGCCGATGCTGCCCATGGCGGCGATTGTGGCGGCGTACCCGTTTCAGGTTGCTCATGGGCGCTTGTTCCATTGGTTGCGGGGGTTGATCCAGAGTCTTTGGTTGCTGATGCCTGGCCTTCTGATTATTGGCTTGGTTGTCTTGCAGCGAAAATTTCCTGACCAGGTTGCGCATCACCCTTCGCTGTTTGTCGTTCTTGGCTTGCTGCAAGTGGTTGCCCTGGTGGCACTCAAGCGCCCGCAATGGCGAGCGCAGACATTGGCGCTTTGTGCGGTTCTGGCACTGTGGTCGTTTTATATCCTGCAATTCGAGCCTGTCCAGCGACAGCTCTACGACACCCGGACGTTCAGTCGCGAGGTGTTTGAACAGGTGCAGAAGGATCCGGCGCCGCTGGTTATGCACGGCATGGGTAAAGACGCCAAGGCCATCAAGTTCATGGTCAACATCAAACAGGACCTGCATCCGGTTTTCACTGAGTCGCCTCAGGAACTGGAAAGCCTCAAGGGACCTGCGTGGTTGATGATGGACCTGAACGTCTATAAATCGCTGCAAGGCACTGCATTCGGTGCGTTGCCACCGGTGCTGAGCGGTCGATTCGACAAGAATGATTTTGTGCTGCTGCATTTACAGTGAGGATTTCAGGCAGTCGCGCAATCGCGAGACTGCTAAAGTAGCGCCGACGATCGAGCTGAAACCGGCTTGATCGAATAGGGATATTCATCACCGTGGTCGCTTACTCTCCGCTTGTTCGCCGTCTTTTGATCTGCTCGCTGACCATCGTTGTCAGCCGCGCCATCACCAGCCCCTTGCTCACGCTGTTTGTGAGCGACAAGCTTGGCCTCAACCAACAAGACGTTGGTTTGCTGCTGGGTATCGCCGTGTTCGTCGCCACCCTGCTCTCTCTTTACGGCGGCTACATCATCGATCGCTTCGAGAAGCGTCGATTGCTGATCCTCGCCATGCTCTCCAGCGCTGTCGGCCTGGTGCTGCTGACCTTTGCTGAAAACCTGTACCTGACCACCCTCACATTAATTGTCACCGAAACTGCATCATCGTTATTCCTGATCGGCTCGAAGGCGATCCTCAGCGACAACCTGCCCGTGGGCCAGCGCGCCAAGGCATTTTCCTTGAGCTATACGTTGACCAACATGGGTTACGCGGTCGGGCCGATGCTCGGTGTGTTGATCGCCAGCGTTTGTGCCAGCGCGCCATTCCTGATTGCGGCGGCCATCGCTTTTTTCAGCATGTTCTTGATGACCGGCATTGCGAAAGACCCGGGCACGGCTCCCCTCATCGGTCAGGCCCAGAGTTTCCTCAAGACGCTGGTCACCCTGAAAAACGATCGCACCCTGATCATGTTCACCGGGGGCTGCTTGCTCAGCACGGTAGTGCATGGCCGCTTTACCTTTTATCTGTCGCAGTACCTTCTGGCGACCAGCAACCCAAAGCACACCATGGAAATCATGGCCGCCCTGCTCGCCTGCAATGCCATCAGCGTGATCCTGCTGCAATACCAGATCGGCCGGTTCCTCAAGCGCGAGCAATTGCGCTACTGGATTGTCGGTGGCACTGGCCTGTTCATTGTCGGGTTGATTGGCTTCAGCCTGGCTGACAGTCTGGTGTCGTGGTGCGTGGCGATGTTCATCTTCACCCTCGGCGAAATAATCATTTACCCCGCCGAATTCCTCTTCGTCGACACCCTCGCCCCGGAAGAACTGCGCGGCAGCTATTACGGCGCGCAGAACCTCGCAGCGCTCGGCGGCGCGTTGAGCCCGGTGATCTGCGGTTTCCTGCTGATGCACACGCCCGCACCCACGATGTTCTATGCCCTGGGCGCATTGGCCGCGATGGGCGGCGGCCTGTGTTTCATGAGTGGGCGACGCGGCTCCATACTGCAAAATTAGTGCACTGAAAGCTCATTAATATGAATTTGTCAGTGCCGGGAATGCGCGGCAAACTGTGTCCCGTTCCTCCCCCAATAGTGGGAACAACTTCAAGGGCTTTCTGGGTATCCCAGCCAAGCCTTTTTTTTTGCTCACGTTTTTGTCTTCGGATTGATTTCATCATGTTCGCTCGCTGGTTGCCCGCCGCCATCAACACCCGCCCCTCCGAATGGAGCCGCGCCGCCATCGGCATGGCCCTTGGGACGATGCTCAGCGTCTGGTTGTGCGGTCAGGTATTCGGCATGGAGGTAGCACTGCATTTGATCGGACCACTGGGCGCATCGGCGGTGTTGTTGTTCGCCGTCTCCTCCGGCGCCCTCGCCCAGCCATGGTCGATTCTGGGCGGCTACTTGAGCGCCGGTGTCGTTTCGTTATTGGTTGCGCACGTGCTCGGTCGCACGCTGGGCAGTGCTTGCCTTGCGGCCGGCATGGCGCTGGTGTTGATGTGCTGGCTGCGTTGCCTGCACCCACCAGCCGGCGCATTGGCCTTGCTCCTGGTGTTGGCCGACCCGGCCACCATTGCCATGGACTGGAAAGCCCTCGGCCCGGTGATGCTCGGCGCCTGCGCCATGCTGTTCTGCGCCCTGGCCTACAACAACCTGACGCGCATTCGCTACCCAAAACGCGCCGCCGAACCGGTAGCCGTATTACCCGCCGGCCCTCCGTCCATCGACAGCCAGGCCATCACCGCCCAGGATCTGAAACTGGCCTTGGCGGACATGGACGCGTTCATCGACGTCACGCCTGAAGACCTCGAACAGCTTATCCATGCCAGCGAGTTGCACGCCAAACGACGCAGTATCAGTGAAGTGTTTTCCAGTCGGCCTTAGATGCCTCCCATGCATTAATGCAAAGACGACCTGCATTATTCCGGGTTGTACAGGGCAAATTTGCACTGGTACGATCCGGGATCGCTCGCGTGCGAGCATCCTATAAAGAACAATAAAAGCAGGGAGTTAGTGATGACTGCTCAGGTTTCTTCTCCGGGGACTGGCTCCATGGACCCCACGCAAAATGAAGTGCTGGCCGAGGTTCGCAACCACATTGGCCACCTGACCCTCAATCGCCCCGCCGGCCTCAACGCCCTGACCCTGGACATGGTGCGCAACCTGCAACGTCAGCTCGACGCCTGGGCGCTGGATTCACAGGTGCACGCGGTGGTTTTGCGCGGTGCTGGTGAAAAGGCTTTCTGTGCCGGCGGCGATATTCGCTCGCTGTATGACAGCTTCAAAAGCGGCGACACGTTGCATCAGGATTTTTTCGTCGAGGAATACGCTCTCGACCTCGCCATCCACCATTACAGCAAACCCGTACTGGCCTTGATGGACGGCTTTGTCCTCGGTGGCGGCATGGGTCTGGTGCAAGGCGCCGATCTGCGAGTGGTCACCGAGAAAAGTCGCCTGGCGATGCCGGAAGTGGGCATCGGTTATTTCCCGGATGTCGGCGGCAGCTACTTCCTGCCACGCATTCCGGGCGAGCTGGGGATATACCTCGGTGTCAGCGGTGTGCAGATTCGCGCCGCCGACGCGCTCTATTGCGGTCTGGCCGACTGGTATCTGGACAGCGCCAAACTGGCGTTGCTGGACGAAAAGCTCGATCAACTGAAGTGGCACGACACGCCACTCAAAGACCTCCAAAACCTGCTGGCCACACTCGCCGTGCAGCAATTACCCGACGCGCCGCTAAAAGCTTTGCGTCCGGCCATCGACCATTTCTTCGCCCTGCCCGATGTGCCGAGTATTGTTGAGCAACTGCGTACAGTGACGTTTGCCGACAGCCATGAGTGGGCACTCACCACCGCCGACCTGCTGGACAGCCGTTCGCCGCTGGCCATGGGCGTGACGCTGGAAATGCTGCGCCGTGGTCGGCACTTGAGTCTGGAAAACTGCTTCGCCCTTGAGCTGCACCTGGACCGTCAATGGTTCGAGCGCGGCGACCTGATCGAAGGCGTGCGCGCGTTGCTGATCGACAAAGACAAGAGCCCGCGCTGGAACCCGCCGACCTTGCAGGCGCTGGACGCCGAGCACGTCGCGAGTTTTTTCAGCGGGTTTGATGAGAGCGGGAACTGAGCCATGCACGATATCGAATTGAGTGAAGAGCAAGTCATGATCCGCGACATGGCCCGGGACTTTGCCCGTGGCGAAATCGCGCCCCACGCCCAGGCCTGGGAAAAGGCTGGCTGGATTGACGATGGCCTGGTGGCGAAGATGGGTGAACTGGGCCTGCTGGGCATGGTGGTGCCCGAAGAATGGGGCGGCACCTACGTCGACTACGTCGCCTACGCCTTGGCGGTGGAAGAGATTTCCGCTGGCGACGGCGCGACCGGTGCGCTGATGAGCATCCACAACTCGGTAGGCTGCGGGCCGGTCTTCAATTACGGCACTGAAGAACAGAAACAGACGTGGTTGCCGGATCTGGCCAGCGGCCAGGCCATTGGCTGCTTCTGCCTGACCGAACCGCAAGCCGGTTCCGAAGCGCACAACCTGCGCACCCGCGCCGAACTGCGCGACGGTCAGTGGGTGATCAACGGCGCCAAGCAATTTGTCAGCAACGGCAAGCGGGCGAAACTGGCGATTGTGTTTGCCGTAACTGACCCGGACCTGGGCAAACGCGGCATTTCGGCCTTTCTGGTGCCGACCGACACCGCCGGTTTCATCGTCGATCGCACCGAACACAAGATGGGCATTCGTGCCTCGGACACCTGCGCGGTCACCCTGAATAACTGCACCATCCCCGAAGCGAACCTGCTGGGCGAACGCGGCAAAGGCCTGGCCATTGCCCTGTCCAACCTCGAAGGCGGCCGCATCGGAATTGCCGCGCAAGCGTTGGGCATTGCTCGTGCGGCGTTTGAAGCGGCGCTGGCGTATTCGCGGGATCGGGTGCAGTTCGGCAAAACGATCAATGAACACCAGAGCATCGCCAACATGCTCGCCGACATGCACATGCAATTGAACGCCGCCCGGTTGATGATCCTGCACGCCGCACGCCTGCGCACGGCCGGCAAACCCTGCCTGTCGGAGGCGTCACAAGCCAAGCTGTTTGCGTCGGAAATAGCGGAAAAGGTCTGCTCGTCCGCCATTCAGATTCATGGCGGTTATGGCTACCTGGAAGACTATCCGGTGGAGAAGTACTACCGGGATGCGCGAATTACGCAGATCTACGAAGGGTCGAGCGAGATTCAGCGGATGGTGATCGCCCGCGAGCTCAAAAACTATCTAGTGTGAAGATGATCGTTCCCACGCTCTGCGTGGGAACGATCAAACCTGTGGGAGCCGGGCTTGCCCGCGATGGCGTCAGCGAAAACGCCGCATTACTTACCGACGAACTGCGCCTCACGCTTGGCAATAAACGCCGCCATCCCTTCTTTCTGATCCTGCGTCGCAAACGCTGCATGGAACACGCGACGCTCAAAGCGCACGCCTTCGGACAGGCTCACTTCAAACGCGCGGTTCACGCTTTCCTTGACCATCATTGCAATCGGCAGCGACTTCTTCGCGATCAGCGCCGCGACTTTCAGGGCTTCTTCCAACAGTTCATCCGCCGGAACGATCCGTGCGACGATCCCGCAACGCTCCGCTTCCACGGCATCGATCAAACGCCCGCTCAGGCACATTTCCATGGCCTTGGCCTTGCCCACTGCGCGAGTCAGGCGTTGAGTGCCGCCCATGCCTGGCAGCACGCCGAGGTTGATTTCCGGCTGACCAAATTTGGCGTTGTCGCCGGCCAGGATGAAGTCGCACATCAGCGCCAATTCACAGCCACCACCCAAGGCAAAACCATTGACCGCCGCGATGATCGGCTTGCGGCGGTTGGCCACGCGGTCGCTGTCGCTGAACAGGTCGTCGATGTAAATCTGCGGGTAGGTCAGCTCGGCCATTTCCTTGATGTCGGCACCGGCGGCGAAGGCTTTTTTCGAGCCGGTCAGCACGATGCAGCCGATGTTCGAATCGGCTTCCAGGCCATCGAGAGCGTGGTTCAGTTCACTGACGATCTGCGCATTCAACGCGTTCAGCGCTTGCGGACGGTTCAGGGTAATCAGGCCAACGCGACCGTGGGTTTCCAGCAAAATCGTTTCGTAGCTCACAGGGGACTCCTTCTCAAAGATTGCGCGAAATAACCATGCGCTGAATATCGCTGGTGCCTTCGTAGATCTGGCACACCCGCACGTCGCGGTAGATCCGCTCCAGCGGGAAGTCATTCAAGTAACCGTAACCGCCGAGGGTTTGCAACGCCGAAGAGCAGACTTTTTCAGCCATTTCCGAGGCAAACAGTTTGGCCATGGAGGCTTCGACCAGTGCCGGTTTGCCGCTGTCCCTCAAAGCCGCTGCGTAATGCACCATCTGCCGGGCCACGGCAATTTGCGTGGCCATGTCGGCAAGGCGGAACGCGACAGCCTGATGTTCGATGATCGGTTTGCCGAAACTCTCGCGCTCACGGGCGTAGTCGCGGGCCGCTTCGAACGCTGCACGGGCCATGCCCACCGATTGCGAGGCGATGCCGACACGGCCGCCTTCAAGGTTGGCCAGGGCGATTCGGTAACCTTCACCCTCCTCACCCAAGCGGTTGGCCACCGGCACTTTGACGTCTTCAAACAGAATCTGGCACGTGTCGGACGCGTGCTGGCCGAGTTTGTCTTCGACCCGGGCGACTTTATAGCCTGGCGAATCGGTCGGCACGATCAATGCGGTAATACCGCGCTTGCCGGCACTTGGATCAGTCACGGCAAACACAATCACCACCCCGGCGTTCTGCCCGGAGGTGATGAACTGTTTGCAGCCGTTGAGCACGTAGTGATCGCCTTCCAGGCGCGCACGGGTTTTCAGGCCGCTGGCGTCGGAACCGGCCTGCGGTTCGGTCAGGGCAAAGGCACCCAGCATCGCTCCGCTGGCCAGGGGCTTGAGGAAGCGCTCTTTCTGGTCGTCGTTGCCGTAGTGCAGGATCGGCACGCAACCGACCGAGTTGTGCACGCTCATGATGGTCGAGCAGGCGCCGTCGCCGGCCGCGATTTCTTCCAGGGCCATGGCGTAGGCCAGGTAACCGGTGTCGCAACCGCCCCACTGCTCAGGCACCAGCATGCCAAAGAAGCCCAGGTCGGCCATCTCAGCGATGGCCTCCTTGGGGAAGCGGTGTTCGCGGTCCCACTCGGCGGCGAACGGTTTCAGCCGTTCCTCGGCGAATTGCCGGGCCATGTCGCGAATTTGTTGTTGGTCGTCATTGGGAATCATGGCAAATCCTTAATATAAGCCCTGTAGGAGCAGAGCTTGCTCGCGATGGCGATTTCAAGGCCCCCATCGCCGGCAAGCCGCGCTCCTACGTTACTTCTATGCCACCTGCCCCGTAGGAGCTGAGCTTGCTCGCGATGGCGGCCTCAAAGTCCCCATCGCCGGCAAGCCGTGCTCCTACAACAGGCACTCAACAGCCATGGCCGTGGCTTCACCGCCGCCGATGCAGATCGCAGCAACGCCACGCTTCAGACCTTTCTGGCGCAGGGCCGAGAGCAAGGTCACCAGGATCCGTGCGCCGGATGCGCCGATCGGGTGGCCCAAGGCGCACGCGCCGCCGTGAACGTTGACCTTCTCGTGCGGGATTTCCAGTTTGGCCATCGTCACCAGACTGACCACGGCGAAGGCTTCGTTGACTTCGAACAGCTCAACTTCATCCAGCGACCAGCCGGTTTTCTTCATCAGTTTTTTGATCGCGCCCACCGGCGCCACCGGGAACAGGCCCGGCGTATCGGCAAACGCGGCATGGCCGTGAATCACTGCCAGCGGTTTCAGCCCTTGTTTCTCGGCATCGGAACGGCGCATCAGCACCAATGCCGCCGCGCCGTCGGAAATGGAACTGGAGTTCGCTGCCGTCACCGTACCGCCATCGCGGAACGCCGGTTTCAATGATGCGATTTTGTCCAGCTTGGCTTTCGGTGGCTGCTCATCGTTGCTGATCAGCACCTGTTCTTTACCGACCATCACCGACACCGGGACGATCTCGGCGTTGAAGCTGCCGTCCTTGATTGCCTGTTGCGCACGGGTGGTCGACGCGACCGCAAACGCGTCCTGCGCCTCGCGGGTGAAGCCGTTGGTTTCGGCGCAATCCTCGGCGAAGGTGCCCATCAAGCGGCCCTTGTCGTAGGCATCTTCCAGGCCGTCGAGGAACATGTGATCAAGCACCCGACCGTGGCCCATGCGGTAACCGCTACGTGCGCGGTCCAGCAGGTACGGCGCGTTGGACATGCTTTCCATGCCGCCCGCCACCACCACGTCGGCGCTACCGGCCACCAACATGTCGTGGGCCAGAATCGCCGCTTCCATGCCCGAACCGCACATTTTGTTCAGCGTGGTGCAACGGGTCGATTTATCCAGCCCGGCGCCCAGCGCGGCTTGACGCGCTGGCGCCTGACCGAGGCCTGCGGACAGAACGCAGCCGAACAGCACTTCTTCTACCGATTCGGCGTTGATGCCGGCGCGCTCGACCGCCGCGCGGATCGCGACAGCGCCGAGTTGCGGTGCGCTCAGGCTTTTCAGTTCGCCCTGAAAACCGCCCATCGGGGTGCGGACGGCGCTGACGATAACGATGGGATCGTTGGCAATAGTCATGACAAATCTCCTTACTTGGCGGCCATGCGCAAGGCGCCGTCGAGACGGATCACCTCGCCGTTGAGCATGCTGTTTTCAATGATATGCCGGACCAGCGCGGCGTACTCGCCAGGCTTGCCCAGACGCGGCGGGAATGGCACGCCAGCGGCCAGCGAATCGCGGACTTCCTGGGTCATGCCGGCCATCATCGGTGTTTCGAAAATGCCTGGGGCGATGGTCATCACGCGGATACCAAAGCGCGCCAGTTCACGGGCGGCTGGCAGAGTCAGGCTGACAATGGCGCCCTTGGACGCGGCATAAGCGGCCTGGCCAATCTGGCCGTCATACGCCGCTGCCGACGCGGTATTGATGATCACACCGCGCTCGCCATCGGCATCCGCCTCGGTTTCGGCGATAGCGGCAGATGCCAGGCGCAGCATGTTGAAGCTGCCGATCAGGTTGACGTTGATCACTTGGCTGAAACTGGCGAGCCCATGCGGGCCGTTCTTGCCAAGGATCTTCTCGCCGCGCACGATGCCAGCGCAATTGACCAGGCCGTTGAGACCGCCAAAGGCTTTGACCGTCGCCTGCACTGCGGCTTCGGCGGCGGCTTCGTTGCTGATGTCGGCCACCACACTTTGCGCACCAAGACGTTGAGCCTGAGCCGCTACAGCCTCGGCATTCATGTCCACCAGCATCACTTTGGCGCCAGCCGCGACCAGCATTTCAGCTGTTGCCGCACCCAGGCCGGAAGCACCGCCGGTGACGAGAAAAACCTTGTTTTCGATCTGCATCATTGTTTCCTTGGATTCAAGCTGAAACGTTCTTCGCGGCGGCCTCTTGAGCCTTGGCGATTTCCTGGTTGCGCAAGATAAAGCGCTGCAATTTGCCGCTTGGGGTTTTCGGCAACTCGCTGACAAATTCGATTTCACGGGGGTAAGAATGCGCCGCCAGACGCTTGCGCACGTGTTGGCGCAGTTCTTCGGCCAGCTCCGGCGTGGCGCGGTATTGCGAGCAAATCACCACGAAGGCTTTGACCAGCTCGGTACGCTCCGGATCGGGTTTGCCGACCACGGCGGCCTCGACCACAGCCGGGTGTTCGATCAACGCGCTTTCCACGTCGAACGGGCCGACGCGGTAGCCGGACGTGGTGATCACGTCATCGCTGCGACCGACGAAACTGATGCTGCCGTCAGGGTTCCATTCCACGGTATCGCCGCTCAGGTAATAGTCGCCGACGAACGCTTTGGTCGGCGCGCCTTCGTAACCGTTGAACCAGCACATCGGCGACTGGCTGCGGTCGATGGCCAAAATGCCCGGCTGACCCACACCCAGCTCTTTGTACGCTTCGTCCAGCACCACGATGCGGTGGCCGGGTGAAGCAAAACCGGCGGCGCCGACGTGCACGGGATGTTCCAGTGCGTGGTGGTTGCACAGGACCATACCCAGTTCGGTCTGGCCGTAATGGTCGTGAATCACCACGCCAAGGTTATCGGCGAACCAACGGATGACTTCCGGGTTCAGCGGCTCTCCGGCGCTGCTGACGATGCGCAGCTTGCCCTTGATCGACTTGGCAAACTCGTCGCCGCCCGCGATCAGCAGACGGTACGCGGTCGGTGATCCGGTGAGGTTGGTGATGCCGTACTTGTTGATCACCCGGCAGGTGCTTTCGAGGGTAAACGGGCCATCGTAGAAGGTGATCGGATGCCCCATCGCCATCGGCCCGGTGACCCCGAAATAGATGCCATAGGCCCAACCCGGGTCGGCGACGTTCCAGAACGCGTCTTCAGGGCGCAAATCCACGGCGTCGCGGGTGTAGCTCTGGAACGCGACGATGGCCTTGAGCGGCACCGACAGCGCTTTCGAGGGACCGGTGGTGCCCGAGGTGAACATCAGCAGGAACGGGTCTTCGCCGGTCAGCAGCACCGGTTCGCAGTCTGCGGAAAAATTGGCCAGTTCGGCCCAGAAACTGAAATCGCCCTGCACGATGCCCGTGCCTTTAGGGCCACCGACCGTGACGATGGTCGGGCAGTCGGCGACTTCCGCGAGTTTCGAGCGATTGACCGCGTCGGTCACCACCACTTTGGCACCCGAGCTGCCGAGACGGTGTTCAATGGCTTTGGGGCCGAAAGCGGTAAACAGTGGCTGATACACCGCGCCGATGCGCCAGGTGGCGAAGACGGTGATCAATAGTTCGATATTACGTGGCAGGAGGCCGGCGACCTTGTCGCCCTTTTTCACCCTTGGGCCAGCAGGAAATTGGCAAACCGTGCCGCTTTGTCCTGCAAGTCAGTGAAGGTGTACGAAGCGCTGGCGCCATCGCGCCCTTCCCAGAACAGCGCAATGCGCCCCGGCAAGGCGTGCCGGTCGCAACACTCGACGCAGGCGTTGAGCGCTTGCAAGGAACCACTGAGTGCGGCATCGACGGTGTGCTGATAATTGAACTGTGATGTGGCAAACAAGTAATCGCGCATTGCCAGAATCCCTCGGTATTTTTATTAGGTTGGGGGAACCGTATAAACCAGAGAAATACTCGCTCCGTGCGTAGAACGGGGCAATGGTCAAAGCCTTCAGATTGCGTGACTGGTTTGGCCAAAATTCAAGAGGTGTGCCGCCTGGGCGCACGCTTTCGCGGGCAAGCCACGCTCCCACATTTGCAATGCACTCCCCTGTGGGAGCGTGGCTTGCCCGCGATGGCGTCAGTCGATCCAATATGGGGACCGGATCAGTGCGCCTCGTTAAGGATCAAACTCCGGTAATGCCCCGGATTGGACCCCGACCACTTGCGAAACGCCTTGTAGAACGAACTCGTATCGGCAAACCCCAGCCGGGCCGCAATCTCGGCGAAGCTGATGTTCGGCTCTGCCAGCCAAACGATCGCCAGTTCCTTGCGCACGCTGTCCTTGAGCCCTTGGTAGGTCTGCCCTTCTTCCGCCAGACGTCGGCGCAAGGTCGAGGCGGACATGTGCAGTTGCTGCGCCAACGGTTCGGTTTCCGGCCAATGTTCTGCGGGCAAGTGCCGCAAATTCTGTTTGATGCGGCTCGCCAGGCTCTCAGGATCACGGTACTTGACCAGAATATTGGCCGGCGCGTGCGCCAGGAAACGCTTGAGTTCTTCCGGGCTGCGCTTGATCGGCAAGTCCAGGCACTCAGCCGAGAAAATCATCCGCGTGCGCGGCCGGTCGAAGCGCAGGTTTTCGGAGAACATCACCTGATAGTCGCCGCAAAAATCCGGCGCCGGGCAGCGCAATTCGATGGCCAGGATTGGAATCCGCCGCCCCGCGAGCCAACAGGCAACGCCGTGAACGATCATCCAGTAGGTGAAATAAGTGAAGGCACGACGCGGATCCTGATCGTCTTCCGCCAGCACGATTTCGGCCAGGCTTTGCTGGCGAACCAGCTGCGCGGGCATGTTTTCAAGCATCAGCGACAGAAAACCCAGGCCCGAGGTCAGCCCAGCGGCCAGGCTCGGCTGGACCATCGAGCAACGACACAGAAACTCAAGACTGCCGGATTTGAGCTTGCGCGGGTCCATGCCAAAAAACTCATCGTCACCGCGTCGCGCCAGCAGGCGCCAGAGTCGCGCATAGGCCGTCGCCGGAACTCGCGCGTCAGGGGTTTGCAACCATGCCGGATCGATGCCGACCTTGTTCAACACCTCATCGGTGGCCTGGCCCGGGGCGCAGCTTTGCAACAGCGCTTCGCGCACCAGTTGAATGGAGATGGTGTCTTTTTCCGACATTGAGCGCGGTGAGCCCTGTTGTTTTTTGAGTGCGGGCATCTTACCGCAGCACGCTTGAGCAAAGGAGATCCTGTGGGAGCGGGCTTGCCCGCGAAAGCGGTGGATATGCCGACATATGTATCGAAGGTGACGGCGTCATCGCGGGCAAGCCCGCTCCCACAGTGATGTTCAGGGCTGTTCAGCTTAGGTTCAGGTAAATGTCAATTATTGGCATATGGGAATGAATGTCATTATGTTACAAATTAGCACCCTAACTAATTGTGTCCCGGTGCTGAATGCTCGTCCCTTTCCTGATCATGCTGCGCGAAGGCATCGAAGCCGCGTTGATCGTTGGCATCATCGCCAGCTACCTCAAGCAAACCGGCCGGGGTCAGTGGATGCCCGCGGTGTGGATCGGTGTGTTCCTCGCTGCGGCGTTGGCCCTGCTGGTGGGGGGTGGTCTGGAGCTGGTCAGCGCCGAATTCCCGCAGAAACAACAAGAGCTGTTTGAAGGCGTGATCGGTCTGCTGGCCGTCGGCATTCTCAGTTCGATGGTGTTCTGGATGCGCAAAGTGGCGCGCTCGATCAAACATTCGCTGCAGGCGTCCCTCGATCACGCGCTGGCCGGCTCCAGACACCAGGTCATCGCCCTGATCGCCATGGTGTTTTTCGCCGTGGCCCGGGAAGGCCTGGAGACGGTGTTCTTCCTGCTGGCGGTGTTCCAACAGAGCGAGGGCCCGGCCGCGCCCATTGGCGCCCTGCTCGGCCTGATCCTGGCCATCGCCGTCGGTTTCCTCATCTACAGCGGCAGCATGCGCCTGAACCTTGGTGCATTTTTCCGCTGGACCGGGTTGTTCATCCTGTTCGTGGCCGCCGGCATTCTCTCCAATTCGGTGCAGGCGCTGCATGAAGCCGGGCTATGGAATCACCTGCAAACCGTGCTGTTCGACTTCAGCGCAACGCTGCCGATGGACGGCCCGTTGGGCTCGGTGCTGGCGGGCATGTTCGGCTATCAGGACGCCCCAACGGTCAGCACCCTCGGTGCCTACCTGATTTATCTGGTAGTGGCGTTGGTGATGTTTTTCGTCCCGGCCCCCACGCCCGCCAAACAGCCTTCTTCCGTTTCCAGTCAGTAAGGGCCTTCATGTCAAAGCCTATTCCCACAGCCGGCCCGTCCCGGGCCTTGCGTTGGGCAGTGGCCGGTTCGGTGATCGTGATGATCGCCGCCGGTGGCCTGTTCTATTACGCCTCGAAAATGGCCGCCGCCAAGCGCCAGGCCAACCATGACGACGTGGTGGTCAACATTCACCCGCACAGCTGCGAGCCCAATGCGCTGACGGTCCCGGCCGGCCGCACCCGTTTTCGCATCGTCAATCGTTCCGACCGGGCCGTTGAATGGGAAATCCTCGACGGTGTGCTGGTGCTCGAAGAGCGCGAAAACATCGCGCCGGGCCTGAGCCAGGTGATCAACGCCAACCTGTTGCCCGGCGACTACACCATCACTTGCGGTTTGCTCAGCAACCCGCGCGGCACCTTGCACGTGACCCCGACCGAGGCGTCCGAGGCCGCCGCAAAAGCCAAACCGTCGATGGTCGCGTTCGTTGGTCCGTTGTCAGAGTTTCGCGTGTACCTGAGCACGCAAGGCACGGCGTTGATCAAAGCCGTTACCGCGCTTGAGCAAGCCATCGAGGTCGGCGACCTAAGCCAGGCGCAATCCTTGTATGCGCCGGCCCGCGCTGCGTATCAACGCATCGCCCCGGCCGCCCAGCGCTTGGCCGAGCTGGATAACGCGATCAATGCCCGCGCCGACTATTTCCAAAAACGCGAGCAGGACCCGGCCTTCGTCGGCTTCCATCGCCTGGAATATGCGCTGTTCCAGCAACGTAGCCTCGATGGTTTGGCCCCGGTTGCCCAACGTCTGACCGCTGACGTCACCACGCTCAAGCAGCAACTGCTGGCCGAACCGCTGCCGCCGGAGCAACTGGTGAGCATTGTGGTGCGCAACCTCAATACCCTCGCTGATGTACGTGCCAGCAGCGGTGAAGAAGAACGCTACAGCCACACCGACCTGAACGGTTTTGCCGCCAACCTCGACGTCGCCCGCAAAGTTGTCGACTTGCTGCGCCCGATGCTGAGCATATCCGCCGCCGATTTACTGCCCACGCTCGACAGCGCCATCGTCGCCTTCGACACCGAACTTAACGGCCTCAAGGTCAACGATGGTTACGCCCGCTACGACAGCGTCAGCGCCGAACAGCGCAAAAAAATCGCCGAAAAGGCTCAGGCACTGGCCGACGCCCTCGATGCCATCGATCCCGCGCTTGGCCTCTCCGGCCTGTAAGCAGAAGACTTGAACCCATGAATGACTCAGAGCAATTCAACCTCCAGCGTCGACGGATATTGATGGGCATGGGCGCGGCCGGCGTGGCGTTGAGCTGTCCGGTCATGGCCGCCAGCCCCGCGCAGGTCACTGAAGCGCCGAGCAGCGACAAGACTGAAGACCGCCACGAATTCCACGGCAAACACCAGGCTGGCATCGTCACCCCACGTCCGGCATCCGGCATGCTGGTGTCGTTTGATGTGCTGGCCACTGACCGAGCCGACCTCGAACGGCTGTTTCGCACCCTCAACGAGCGCATCGCGTTCTTGATGAAGGGCGGCCCGGTAACCCAGGTCGATCCGAAACTGCCGCCAGTGGATTCCGGGATTCTTGGCCCGGTGGTCACACCGGACAACCTGACCATCACTGTGTCGGTGGGCGAGTCGTTGTTCGACGAGCGTTTCGGTCTGGCCAGCGTCAAACCCAAGCGACTGGCGCGCATGGTCGGTTTCCCCAACGATGCACTGGAGGCTGACTGCTGCCACGGCGACCTGAGCCTGCAGTTCTGCTCCAACACTACCGACACCAACATCCACGCCCTGCGCGACATCGTTAAAAACCTGCCGGACTTGCTCCTGGTGCGCTGGAAACAGGAAGGCAGCGTGCCGCCGCAAGCTCCGGCGAAACCGGGTGTTCCGGCGCAGAGCGCGCGCAATTTCCTGGGTTTTCGCGACGGCTCGGCCAACCCTGACTCCAACGATGCCAACGTCATGGACCGCACCGTCTGGGTCCGGCCCGGCAGCGATGAACCAGGCTGGGCAACCCATGGCAGCTATCAAGCGGTGCGGATCATCCGCAATTTCGTTGAGCGCTGGGACCGTACGCCGTTGCAAGAACAGGAAAGCATCCTCGGACGGGTCAAAAGCACCGGTGCGCCCATGGGTGGCGCCCATGAAACCGAAGTCCCGGACTACGCCAAGGACCCGCAAGGCAAGCTGACCAGACTCGACGCGCACATCCGGCTGGCCAACCCGCGCACCGCCGCCACCCAAGCCAATCTGATCCTGCGCCGGCCGTTCAACTACTCCAATGGCGTGAACAAAAACGGCCAGCTCGACATGGGCTTGTTGTTCATCTGCTACCAGGCCGATCTGGAAAAAGGCTTTATCACCGTGCAAACCCGTCTGAACGGCGAGCCGCTGGAGGAATACCTGAAACCCGTCGGCGGCGGCTACTTCTTCACCCTGCCAGGTGTCACCAGCGACCAGGACTTCATCGGTCGCTCGCTGCTTCATGCCACATCCTCAACAACAACCGCCTGACAACTCCCAACACGGAACCGCCCATGAAAAAGTTGCCACTCGCTTTACTGCTGACCCTTGGCTTGCTCAACACTCCGCTTTCGGCGTTCGCGACCACAGCGCCGATGGACCTGGTGGGGCCGGTTTCGGACTATAAGATTTACGTCACAGAGCAACTGGACGAATTGGCCAGCCACACCCAACAGTTCACCGACGCGGTGAAAAAAGGTGATCTGGCCACCGCGCAAAAGCTCTACGCCCCGACCCGCGTTTACTACGAGTCGATCGAGCCGATTGCCGAGCTGTTCAGTGACCTGGACGCGTCCATCGATTCGCGCGTAGACGACCACGAAAAAGGCGTGAAAGCCGACGACTTCACTGGCTTCCACCGCATCGAGTACTCGCTGTTCTCGGAAAAAAGCACCCAAGGCCTGGGCGATTTGGCCGACGGCCTGAACAAAGACGTCAAGGACCTGCAAACCCGCGTGGCCGGCCTGACCTTCCCGCCTGAGAAAGTCGTCGGTGGCGCGGCGGCGCTGCTCGAAGAAGTCGCGGCCACCAAGATCTCCGGTGAAGAAGACCGCTACAGCCACACCGACCTCTATGACTTCCAGGGCAACGTCGACGGCGCGAAGAAAATCGTCGACCTGTTCCGTCCGCAGATCGAGAAGCAAGACGCGGCATTCATCGCCAAAGTCGACAAGAACTTCGCGACCGTGGACATGATTCTGGCCAAGTACAAGACCCAGGATGGCGGTTTCGAAACTTACGACCAGGTGAAAGAGAATGACCGTAAAGCGTTGGTTGGGCCGGTGAATACCTTGGCTGAAGACCTGTCGACGTTGCGCGGTAAACTGGGTTTGAACTGATCGTTTTCTAGCGTCTGAGCGGGCCCCATCGCGGGCAAGCCCGCTCCCACAGAGGATCTTCGGTGTTCACAAGATCTGTGGGAGCGGCGGTGCGACGATTCGACTTGCCCGCGATGGCATTATCACTGCCACCGATACTCCTCCTGCCTTGCACATAACCCGCGCTACTATCCCCGCACACTCTAAAAGCTCACGGACGACTCCCCCATGACCACCCCTGCCTTCGATCTGCGCCCATTGATGGTCGCGAACATGGCCTGTTCCATGTCGATGATGGCGTTCGTCTCGCTGATCGGCCCGATTGCCCGCGTGCTGGGCCTGGCCACCTGGCAGGCTGGTGCGGCGGTGACGGTGTCCGGGGTGATCTGGATGCTGCTCGCCCGCCCTTGGGGCCAGGCCAGTGACCGCTATGGTCGACGACGAATATTGCTGATCGCCACCGCTGGCTTCACCCTCGCCTATTGGGCCTTGTGCCTGTTCATCGATGCTTCGTTGCGATTTCTACCCTCGGCGCTGCTGGGGTTCATCGGCGTGATGATCGGGCGCGGTTTGATCGGTGTGTTCTATGCGGCGATTCCGGTGGGTGGCAACGCGCTGATCGCCGACAACATCGAACCGCAACACCGCGCTAAAGCCATGGCCGCCTTGGGTGCCGCCAATGCGTGCGGCCTTGTAATCGGCCCGGCCATCGCCGCATTGCTGTCACGCTTCAGTTTGAGCCTGCCGTTCTACGCCATGGCCGTCCTGCCGCTGCTGGCTTTTCTGGTGTTGCACTTCAAGCTCAAAGGGCAAGAACTGCACCTGCGCCAGGCGCCGCGCAAGGTACACCTGAACGATCCACGCCTGCGCCGTCCCATGGCTGTCGCGTTTGTCGCGATGCTGTGTGTGTCGATTGCGCAGATCACCGTCGGTTTTTTCGCCCTCGACCGCCTCGGCATGAGCCCGGCCGACGCCGCGCAAACAGCAGGCATCGCCCTGACCATGGTCGGTTTCGCGTTGATCTGTGCGCAATTGGTGGTGCGCAGACTCGATTGGCCGCCATTGCGGTTGATCCGCGCCGGGGCGCTGGTGGCATCAGCAGGATTTGCCGGCAGCATCCTCGCGAATACGGCGTGGGGGTTGTGGCTGTGCTTTTTCGTGTCGGCGGGCGGGATGGGCTTGATCTTCCCGTCTTTTGCCGCGTTGGCCGCCAATGCGGTCGAGGCCTCGGAGCAAGGCGCGACGGCGGGCACCATCGGCGCGGCACAAGGGTTCGGCGTGGTGATCGGGCCGTTGGCGGCCACTCTGATTTACGACCTCGAACCCCGCCTGCCCTATCTGGTGGCCGCGGCGTTACTGCTGTTGGTGGCTTTGTGGCCAAAGCCCCGCGAACTGGAGCTTACAAAATGCGATACAGCAGACGCTCGATCCGCACCCGACTGACGCGGGTGAGAAACTTGGCCACCGCCGGCGGGTAATCCAGCAGCGTTTCAAGGTCCTGGTATCGCTCGATTCGCTGGGTATTCTGGAAAATCTGCACCAGTTCGCCAGCGCGCGACTCAAGCAATTCGCCTTTCGGGTCATCGATCAGCAGTGCGTTTTCCAGGTCAAGACGGAACGCCCGCGGGTTGAGGTTGTTGCCGGTCAGCAAGGTGTAGCGCTGGTCGATCCACATGCCTTTGAGGTGATAGGTGTTGTCGCCATCACGCCACAAATGCAAGTTCAATTTGCCGCTGTCGATACTGTGCTGATGCTTTTTGGCAAAGCGTCGCAGGCTGATCTCGTAGAGATACGGCAACGCGGCGATCACCTTGAACGGCTCACTCGGCGGAATGTAGAAGTCGTTGGCGGTCTTGTCACCGACCACAATATCGATCTTCACGCCCCGGCCCAGCGCCCGGTTTATTTCCCGAGTCACCGCCAGTGGCAGGTTGAAGTACGGCGTGCAGATGGTCAGTTGGTGCTGGGCGCTGGCGATCAACTCGCAAATCACCCGATTCAATGGATTGTTCTTGCCTACACCGAGTAACGGACTGACGGATAAACCACCTTTTTCCGTGGTGCCCGCCGTGGTGTCGTACGCGGCATGCTTGAGGCGGCTGCGCAAGTCACCGATATCGTGGCGCAGGCTGCGAGTGGTCGGCAGGTTCGGCAAATCGAGGCGATGCACGGCCTTGGAAGCGATGAAACCGTGCTGGACAAGGTGTTGCATCGAATTGGCCAGCGCCTGGTTTTCCAGTACGTGATAACGGTCAAAGCGGTATTTGTCGAACTTGTGCAGGTACACGTTGTTCAGGCTCGCACCGCTATAAATCACACAGTCATCGATCACAAAGCCCTTCAAATGCAGCACGCCGAACAGCTCACGCGTCTGCACCGGCACGCCATACACCGGCACTTCACTTGCGTGGGTACGCGTCGCTTCCTGATACCAGGCCGAGTTGCCCGGTTGCTTGCCGGCACCAATCAAACCGCGTTGGGCGCGCAACCAGTCAACCACCACGACCACGTCCAGTTCCGGACGCGCCAGTTTGGCGGCGTGCAAGGCATCGAGGATTTCCTGGCCCGCTTCATCTTGTTGCAGATACAGCGCAACGATATAGATGCGCCGGGTCGCTTGGGCGATTTTCTCCAGCAGGCAGCGACGAAACCCGGCAGCGCCAGACAGGATGGTGACGGCATCGGCGGTCAGCGGAAAACTGCGCAGTTTGGGCAGCAGAGAGCGTTTGAAAAGCGACGGCATAGGGCTCGCAATGGGTCAATTCCGAATAGTCACAGAGCTTACACCATGGATCAGTTTGGGTCTTGTTACGGTCTGTAATGCCGCCTCAGTTCGCTCCCGCGCTCTGGGTGGGAATGGCTCCGCGTTCGCTTCTAAATGCGACGCGGAGCGTCACCGGATGCATTCTCACGCAGAGCGTGGGAACGATCTTTAAACAGGCGTAAAATTTTTTGTTGACCATGAAGAATGATCGTTCTACTGTTCAGCACATGAACAAAATAACCAGCAACGACACACGCGACATCATTCTGGATGTCACCGAAAAGTTGATCTACAAAAGTGGTATCGCTGCCACTGGCATGGATCTTCTGGTGAAAACCGCCGGCGTCTCCAGAAAAAGTATTTACCGCTACTTCACCAACAAGGAGGAGCTGACCGTTGCGGCCCTGCAACGGCGCGACGTGCGCTGGATGCACTGGTACCGGACGGAAGTCGGCATGGCCGAGACCCCGGCAGACCGGTTGCTGAACCTGTTTACCGTGCTCAAGGCCTGGTTCGCCTCGGAAGGCTTCCGTGGCTGCGCTTTCATTAACACCAGTGGTGAAACCGGCGACCCGCAAGACCCGGTTCGCCTGGTTGCCAAAGAACATAAACAGAAGCTGCTCGACTACGTGCGCGAGCTCTGTACCGAACATGGCGCTGCCGACGCGGAAACACTGGCCAAACAGCTGCTGATCCTGATCGACGGTGCCATTACCGTAGCGCTTGTGATGGGTGATCACAGTGCCGCCGATAATGCGCAATGCATGGCGCGAAAGTTATTGGACCTGTAACCACTTTATATAAGCCTGACAACTTGGTTTAACTTTACTTTTACTGGGAGACATTAAATGTCTAACGCAGAAGTTCGTCCGCCATTGCCGCCCTTTACCCGTGAATCAGCCATCGAAAAAGTTCGCCTGGCCGAAGACGGCTGGAACTCACGCGATCCGGAACGGGTGTCGCTGGCCTATACGCTGGACACCAAATGGCGTAACCGCGCCGAGTTCGCCTACAACCGTGAAGAAGCCAAGGGTTTCCTGACCCGCAAATGGGCCAAGGAACTGGATTATCGCCTGATCAAGGAACTCTGGGCCTTCACCGGCAACCGCATCGCCGTCCGTTACGCCTATGAATGGCACGACGACTCGGGCAACTGGTTCCGTTCCTACGGCAACGAAAACTGGGAGTTCGATGAGAACGGTTTGATGGCTAACCGGTTCGCCTGCATCAACGACCTGCCGATAAAGGAAAGCGACCGCAAATTCCACTGGCCGCTGGGGCGTCGGCCGGATGATCACCCGGGGTTGTCGGACCTCGGCCTTTAAGTTCACCTAAATCCAACTGTAGGAGCCGGGCTTGCCCGCGATGGCGATGTCACAAGCAACTGAAGTGTTGAATGTGATGCCGCCATCGCGGGCAAGCCCGGCTCCTACAGGGGGAATTATGCGGCTGCGGTGGCTGGCCTGGATTGGGCCTTGGCTTCTAGCTCGCGCACCAACGGCAACACGCGCTGGCCGAAATATTCCACCTCTTCCTGAAAATGTAGAAACGCCGCCAGCACAAGATCCACCCCGACCGCCTTCAATGCCACAATCCGCTCGGCAATCTGCTGCGGTGTGCCGATCAGATTGGTCTTGAAGCCATCGTTGTACTGCACCAGATCCTCGAACGTCGACTTCGCCCAATTGCCCTCGCCTTCCGGCGATGCCCTGCCCGCTTGTTTCGCCGCATCGCCAAAGGCGTTCACCGCGTCTGGATCAGCCTGATCGATGATCTGCGCCAGCACTGCTCGCGCTTCTTCTTCCGTGTCCCGGGCGATGACAAACGCATTGACTCCGATTTTTACCGAATGGTGGTTGGCGGTGGCTTTGGCCCGGATATCGTCTACTTGGGCCTTGATGCCTTCCGGCGTATTACCGTTGGTGAAGTACCAGTCCGAGACCCGCGCAGCCATGTCTCGCGCCGCGCGAGAACTGCCGCCCTGGAAGATTTCCGGTTGGCCCAAGGGCTTGGGTTTGAGGCTGTAGTTGTCGAAACGGTAGAAATCCCCGCGAAAGGTGAAATTGTCCTGGCTCCAGATGCCCTTGAGCGAGCGGATGAACTCTTCGGAACGGCGATAACGCTCATCGTGCTCCAGCCAGTGTTCGCCTATCGCTTGAAACTCACCTTTGAACCAACCGCTGACGATGTTCACCGCGACTCGCCCATGGGTCAGTTGATCGATTGTGGCCAACTGCTTGGCCGCCAGCGCCGGTTGCCAGGGACCTGGCAGGATTGCAGCGATCACTTTCAATGTGGTGGTGGCCGCGAGCAGCGCATGGCTGAAGGCGACCGACTCATGCTGGTATTCGGCGCCGTAACCGGCAGTAAAGCGAATCTGGGTGAGCGCGTATTCGAACCCGGCTGACTCGGCCAATTGCGCGAGTTTGCGGTTGTAGTCGATGCCCCAGTGGGTGCGTTGTTCGATTTTACTGACCACCAGCCCGCCGCTGACGTTCGGTACCCAGTAGGCAAATTTGACGGCTTGCTGACTCATTGGCGTGTCCTCGGGATTCAGGGATGTCCCATGGACAGAGCAGCAAGCGTGCCAGGGCTGAAATCGCGGGTTTGTCGGGATATTCGGGGGGATTTTACTGTTAGTCCACATCCTGTTTGTCGGCGGGCTGTTGGCTGAGCAACAGTTTTAGTGGCTGTAGCGCCTGCTAACGAAGCGGCCTGACGGCTCGCCGCTAAGTCCGGATATGGGTAAGATACCGGCCCTTCCCCGCAGCCCTTTCCTGCACCCCGCCGAATAAGCCGACTCCATGCCTTTCGAACTCAGCGTTGACCTCACTACCCTGGCCATTCTGGCCGTCGTTGCCTTCATTGCCGGCTTCATCGACGCGATTGCCGGCGGTGGCGGCCTGCTGACCACGCCGGCACTGCTGACCGCCGGCCTGCCACCGCACCTGGTGCTGGGCACCAACAAGTTGAGTTCGACGTTCGGCTCGGCCACCGCCAGTTTCACCTTCTACCGGCGCAAGCTGTTCCATCCCCGGCAGTGGGTGCATGCCATCGTCGGCACCCTGGTCGGCGCATTGACCGGCGCCATCGTCGCGCATTACTTGCCCGCCGAATGGCTGAACAAAATGCTGCCGGTGATCGTGTTCGCTTGCGGCCTGTACCTGTTGTTTGGCGGCACACCGAAAGCACCGTTGGACAGCGATGCACCGATCAAGAAAAAGTGGCAATCGACCCAAGGCTTCAGCCTCGGTTTCTACGACGGCGTGGCGGGTCCAGGCACAGGTGCATTCTGGACCGTCAGCAGTCTGCTGATGTACCCCATCGACCTGGTAAAGGCCAGCGGCGTGGCGCGCAGCATGAACTTCGTCAGCAACATTGCGGCGCTGTCGGTGTTTGTGTTTTCCGGGCAGGTGGACTGGATCATCGGCCTGAGCATGGGCCTGTCGGTGATGGTCGGCGCATTCTTTGGTGCTCGCACCGCCATCAGCGGCGGCGCGAAATTCATTCGGCCGGTGTTCATCACCGTGGTACTGGGCTTGACCGTGCGGTTAGCCTGGCAGCACTGGTTCAGCGAGGCCTAAGCGCCGCGCCACATAGACATCGATCAGGTAACGGGCAATCGAGCGCGACGCCGGCAACGGCGGCAGCGCGTGGACATTGAACCACTGGGCGTCTTCGATTTCGTCCTCCTGACAGACAATCTCGCCACCGGCGTACTCGGCATGGAAGCCGAGCATCATCGAGTGCGGGAACGGCCAGCACTGGCTGCCCAGGTACTGGATGTTCTTGACCTCGATGCGCACTTCTTCGCGCACCTCGCGAATCAGGCAGTCTTCTGCCGACTCCCCCGGCTCGGCAAACCCCGCCAACGTGCTGTAGACCCCGCTGACAAAGCGTGGCGAACGGGCCAGCAAGACTTCATCGCCACGGGTGACCAGCACGATCATGCTCGGCGAGATCCGTGGGTAATAGCGCAAATCACAGGGCTCGCAATACATCGCCCGCTCACGCGGAACCTGCGTTGCCGCCTGCCCACAGTTGCCGCAGAAGCGATGCTCGCGATACCAGGTGCCAATTTGCGCGGCATAGCCGAGCACCTTGTACACCGTGTGATCGCCTTCCAGCATGAACGCCCGCAGGCCTTTCCAGTTGCAACCCGGCACGTCGCTGTGACTGCGCAATTCCAGCAGATAGACCGGCTCGCCGTCGAGATGGCCAATGCCGTGCTCGGCGAGAATCGACAAGTCCTGACGCTTGAGCCACTCACGCGGGAACAGCGCGCCATTGTCATCGAACAGAAAACCTTCGGGGCTACGGGCCACAGCCCAGCCGCCGGGTAGATCGGTGTCCAGTACTGCGGTGGTCCAGCGTGAAGTCATTTTTAATCAATCCAGAAATTCGGGTTTCTGTTTGCTCATATGGGCGGCCATCGCCACGCGCAAGTCGGTGGATTGCAGCATGGCGGCGTTCCAGGTGGCGACATATTCGAGGCCGTCGTCAATACGATGGTCGCGCATGTAGCTGATCATTTCCTTGGTGCCGGTGACGGCAATCGGCGACTTTGCGGCGATCTCGCGGGCAATGCCCATCACGCCATCCAACAGGCTGGCGTTGTCGCTGTAGACGCGATTGACCAGGCCTATGTTACGCGCTTCGTCGGCGCCAAAAGTGCGACCAGTGTAAGCCAGTTCACGCAGCATGCCGTCACCGATGATGCGCGGCAAGCGTTGCAAGGTGCCAACGTCGGCGGCCATGCCGATGTCGATTTCCTTGATCGAGAATTGTGCGTCTTCGGCGGCGTAACGCATGTCACACGCGGCAATCAGATCAATTGCGCCGCCCAGGCAATAACCCTGGATAGCCGCCAGTACCGGCTTGCGGCAATTATCGACGGCATTGAAAGAGGCTTGCAGGGCGAGAATCTTGCGGCGCAGCAGGCGCGCGTTGCGGCCGACGTCCTTGCCCAGTTCATTGGCCACGCCGGCCAGCATCATCAGGTCGATACCGGAGGAAAAATGCTTGCCGGCGCCGCTAAGGACCACGACGCGCGCTTCATCGGTGTCGTCGATCCACTGGAAAATCTCGATGATTTCGCTCCAGAACGCGGCGTTCATCGAATTGATTTTTTCCGGGCGGTTGATCTGCACATGGGCGATGTTGTCGGCGAGTTCGACGGTGAACGCGGTGTACTGAGTCATGGCAGGGATCCTTTACCGGGCAAAAAAAAGAGGCCCGGACTATAACAAGGCATCAGGGTGGACAGTAAGGCAGTGGTTCGGCCAAAAGCGGGACTGGCTTCTGGATCGCCAGTGACTGGGTGGGCTTCATCGCGGGCAAGCCGAATCGTCGCACCGCCCGCTTAACTGGCCTTCACCACCACAAACGCCGCCGTCTCATACGGAACCGTCACCACCTCTCGTCCACGCAATTGCGGCTCTGAAGCAATCAACGCACGAATCTGCTCATCCACTTTCGCCCGCTGGGCCTGCGGCAACGCCGCAATAAAACTGGTGGAGCGCACCCGATTGAAGATCACATCCTCAGGCGACCCCGTGTGTCCATGGTTGAAGTGCTGCACCTGCAATGGCCCGAACGCGGGATGTGGAAACGCCCGGCGCCAGGCGCCGGTGTAATAACGCGGCGTATCGCCTTCCAGCGCGTTGACGATCGCATCCAGTTTCGGCACCCAACTGACCTTGGTATCGCGCAGGTTCCACACCAGCCCCAGCTTGCCGCCCGACTTCAGGACCCGGGCTATTTCGGTCAGCGCCCGGGCGTTGGCGAACCAGTGAAAGGCCTGGGCGCAGACCACCACGTCCACACACGCATCCGGTAGCGGCAAATCCGTAGCGGTGCCGTTGACCGCCAGCACTTCGGGATAGGCCTGGGACAGCTTCTCCAGCATCTGCGCCACCGGTTCCACGGCAATCACCTGCGCTCCGGTCGCCAGCAACCGGCCGGTGAACTTGCCGGTGCCGGCGCCCAGGTCCACCACGCTTTTGTCGGCGCTCAAGCCCAACGTACCCGCCAGCCAGTCAGCGACCGCTGGCGGGTAGTCCGGGCGGCCGCGCACATAGGTTTCGGCGCTGGTTTTATAGCCCGCCGTCGCGTGATGAACGTGGTCTGTCATGGCAGTTCTCCCGGTGGACAACGAATGCTGTCGAGCATAGCGCCAAGGTTTGAGCTTTCGTTGCAATGTTCTCCAGAAAGAAATGAATAATTGTTCACGCTGCGGTGTTTTCAATTCATCACCCCACATTATCGTGATTCAAACCCTGGAGCCTTGCCCATGAACGTGCGTTTTGCTGTTTTCACCGCCCCGCTGCTGCTTGCCGGTTGCCTGACGGCAGCATTGACCAGTTCGCTCGCCCAGGCCCATGGCGAAGAAGACGCACCCGCCAGGCCCAACTGCCCGAAAGGCCAGGTGTTCGACTCCAGATCGCAAAAATGCCTCAAGCAAACCAGCAACCTCGTGCCGGACGCCGACCGAACCAGCTACGCTTATCGTCTGGCCAAGGACGGACGCTACGAGGAAGCCTTGGCCCTGCTCGACACCCTGAAAGAGCCGAACACCGCCATCGCCTTGAACTATCGGGGCTACGCCACGCGTAAACTGGGGCGCACCGACGAAGGCATCGGTTACTACCTGCAATCGGTCAAACTTGACCCGCAGTATGCGAAAGTGCGCGAGTACCTCGGCGAAGCGTACGTGATCAAGGGTCGACTGGACCTGGCCCAGGAACAGTTGCAGCACATCAAATCGATTTGCGGCAACACCTGTGAGGAGTATCAGGACCTGGCCGAAGCCATCAACGACTCATCGAAAACCTGACAACCGAGATAGACGGAGTTCGTCATCGCCAACGATCAAGCAATCAGGGCCGAACTGGGCCAGCACTTGGCGCGTTTGTGGCGCTATGGCTTGTTGCTGTCCCGGCAACGGCATGTGGCCGAAGACCTGGTGCAGGCGACTTGCGTGCGGGCGCTTGAGCGTGCCGGGCAGTTTATCCCGGGTACGCGTATGGACCGCTGGTTGTTGAGCATTCTTCACTCGATCTGGCTCAACGAAGTGCGCAACCGGCGCGTGCGTCAGGGCCAGGGATTGGTGGATGCCGACAGTCACTTGTCGTTTGACGGCGAACACGCGGCGCAAACCCATGTGCTCGCCGCTCAAGTGATCCGGCGTGTCGACGCGTTGCCAGAAGCACAACGCGAAACGGTGTACCTGGCGTATGTCGAAGGTTTGGCGTATCGCGAAGTCGCCGAGGTGCTGCAAGTGCCCATCGGCACGGTCATGAGCCGGCTGGCCGCGGCACGGGTGAAACTGGCCGAGTATCCGCCGCTGCACGCGGTACCGAACCCTTCCACGGGAGAACGTCGATGAACGAGCGTGGCATACCGTCGGATGAGCAACTGGTGGCGTACCTCGACGATCAACTCGATATCGAGCAACGCAGTCGCATTGACGCGGCCATCGCCGAGGATTCGACGCTCAACCTGCGCCTGCAATGGCTGGCCCGCAGCTGCCTGCCGTTCAAGGAAGCCTATGCCGAACTGGGCCAACAGGCGCCCCTGGATCGCTTACAGTCGATGCTCGACACCTTGCCTTCCCCTGAACGCCCGTCGATGAATCGTCGCTGGTTTCTCGCGGCAGCTGCCGGGTTGGTGCTCAGCAGCGTGGTGGCGGACCGTTTGTTCCTGGGCTGGCAATTGAGTCAGGAAAAAACCAATTGGCGCGGCCTGGTGGCGGACTACATGTCGCTTTACGTGCCGCAAACGCTGGAGCACCTGCCCAGCGATGAAGCCAGCCAAAGTGCGCAACTGCGCATCATCGACACGCGCCTGGGCCTGAACCTGGCGCCGGCCCAACTGGTCCTGCCAAGGTCCGAGTTCAAGCGCGCGCAAATCCTCGAATATGACGGCGTGCCCATTGCGCAGATTACGTACCTGGATCCGGTGCACGGCCCGATTGCCTTGTGCGCCACCCGCTCCAACAGCGGCAGTCGCCACCTCGCCCATGAGCGCCGGCACGACATGAACGTGGTTTATTGGGCGGACATGGAGCATGCCTGGATGCTGATCGGACACAACCCGGCAGCCGAGCTGGAGGGCATGGCCACCGTGTTGCGAACCCGGCTTGGCGCATAGTTTTGTAGCCGCTGCCGAGCCCGCGAGGCGGCGTCCGCCGTAGCAGCTGTCGAGCCTGCGAGGCTGCGTCCGACTGCGAAGCAGTCGTAAATCAGACGGTGCGGTGCTTCATAAAGAATGCTTGTGTAGGTTTTACGACCGCTACGCGGCCGGACGCAGCCTCGCAGGCTCGACAGCTGCTACGGCAGACGCAACTTTGCGGGCTCGACAGCTGCTAAATTCAGGATTGGGTCGGCAACCACAAACGAAAGCGCGCGCCACCCAGCGGCGACAGTTCGACGGTCAGTGTGCCGCCCTGCGCTTCCAGTGCCCGACGGCTGATCGCCAGCCCCAGGCCGAACCCGCCCGTCGCCCGGTCCCGACTTCGGTCCAGTCGATAAAACGGCTCAAAGACCCGCTCGCGCTCGTCATCAGGAATGCCGATGCCGTCGTCATCGACCCAGATTTCACAGCCCTTGGTACAGACCTGAACGCCAATTTGAATGCGTTTTTCGCAATAGCGCATGGCATTGCGCAGCAGGTTCTGAATTGCGCGAGCGGTCAGGCGCGGGTCGAGCGTGAAGCGTTCGAGCTGGCCTTGAAGCAGGACGTCTATCACGATGTGCGGCGACTCCAGTTCTTCATCGACGCTCCCCAGGATGCTGTCGATAAACTCGTCCAGCGACACTTCAACCCGCTCTGGCAGGCGAGCCGGGTTTTGCAGGCGGCTGTAGGAAAGTAACTCCAACACCAATTCATCGAGTTCGCGGATGTGTGCCACCAGGCCTTGCAAGCGCTCGCGGCTGGCGGCGGGCAAGTCGTCGGACAGCGCCAGCGCCAGGCCAAAATCCAGGCGGGTCAGCGGCGTGCGCAGTTCGTGGGAGACCGCGTTGAGCAAGTCGCGCTGCTGGTTGAGCAGGCTTTCGATGTCGCCGGCCATGGTGTCGAAGACATTGGCCAGGCTGCCGATGTTGGAGTGTCGGGAAATCAGTGTGCGTTCGCTCAGGTGGCCTTTGCCGAAACGTTCGGCGGTGCCTTTGAGGCGTTCCAGATCGCGCCAGTGCGGACGCAACCATAGCAACAGGCACGCCAGCATGGTTGCCCCGATCAGAACGTTGATGCTCCAGTACAGCAAGCTGACGTCCATCGGGTCCGGCGGCACGATCATTTGCACCACTGTCTGCTCGTTCAGGGGGGCCACGGCGAGCGTGCGCCAGCCCCAGTCGCCGATGCGCACCACGTTCTCGCCGCGCTGCAGGCGTTCGCGCTCAAACAGGGTAAATTCGGGATCATCATTGCGTGTCAGAACGATGTGCAGCGGGGCAAACTCCTTGTCCATCTCGACCGCCAAGGCCGGCCACTGCGCGTCGGGCACCGCATGGAACTGTTTGACGATGAGGGTCTGCAAACCTCGCGAATAGTCGAGGTTGTAGGTGATAAAGCGTTCATGGAAGACCTTGACCACGATATCTGGCACCAGATAGATCGCCGCGCTGAAGGAGACGATGGTTACCAGGTACAGGCGAAACAGAATTCTGAACATCGTTTCAGCATTCCCACTCGGAACGGCTGAACAGATAACCCTTGCCCCAGACAGTCTTGATCTTGCGCGCCTCGCCGGCGTGGTCGTCGAATTTGCGCCGCAACTTGGAAATCGCCACGTCCACCGAACGGTCTGTGCCGTTGAATTCGATACCGCGCAAACGCTGCAGGATCTGGTCGCGGCTCAGCACTTCGCCAGCATGCCGGGCCAGCACCACCAGCAGGTTGTACTCGCCGCTGGACAGTTCAACCAATTGCTCGCGCCAGGTCACGGTGCGCTCGGACAGGTCAATGCACAGGTTGCCCATGAGGATGCGGTCGTTGGCGGTTTGCGGATCGGCAAGGCTGCTGCGGCGCAGCAATGTACGCACCCGGGCCAGCAAAACCCGGGGCTCGCAGGGCTTGGTGACGTAGTCGTCGGCGCCCATTTCCAGGCCCAGCACCTGATCGTGACTGTCGTCGCGGGCGGTGAGCATGAGGATCGGCAGCGTGGCCGAATCCGCCCGCAGCAAGCGGCAGACTTGCAGGCCATCGAGGCCCGGCAACATCAAGTCGAGGATCACCAGGTCCGGCGGATTGACCCGCGCGCGCTCACGTACGTGGTCGCCACGACTGATCACACTGACCGAGTAGCCGTTGCGTTCCAGGTAGCTGGCAATCAGTTCGGAGAGGGCGGTGTCGTCTTCGACCAGGAGGATGTTGGGCATGGGTGTTTCCAGAAAGTGCAGTGGCTACTGTTAAGGCCTCATCGCGGGCAAGCCCGCGATGACGGCGTAACAGTCGCAAAAAATATCAAGTCGCCAAGGATATACGCCCTCACGCCCGCCCGAGCAAAACCCTTACACAATTTCACACAGCACCAACAAAGCTTCACCGCTACCCTCGTCGGCGCCCCGTAGGATGCGGGTGGTCATTATTGGGGTATTTCCATGTCAAAGAATCTGTTTGCCACGCTCGGCGTGTTTGCGCTGGCGCTGACGCTGAGCGCCTGCGACAAGTCCTCCAACGCCGAAGAACAGGCGCCGCTGGCCACCGTGCGGATCGAAACCATCGAAGCCCGGCCGTTGTCGATCACCAGCGAATTGAGCGGGCGGATTGCCGCGCCACGGATTGCCGAAGTCCGTGCCCGAGTCGCCGGCGTCGTGTTGCAACGCACCTTCAATGAAGGCAGCGATGTGAAAAAAGGCGACGTGTTGTTTCGCATTGATCCCGCACCGTTCAAGGCCGACCTGGACAGCGCCGAAGCGGCATTGCGCAAGGCCGAGGCCAACGCCTTCCAGGCCCGGCTGCAAGAGCAGCGGTATGCACAATTGATCGAAGGCAACGCCATCAGCGGCCAGGACTACGACAACGCCCGCGCCAGCGTCCGGCAAACCGCGGCCGACGTGGCCGCCAACAAAGCCGCCGTGGAACGGGCGAAACTGAACCTCGGCTACGCCACCGTCACCGCGCCGATTTCCGGGCGGGTCGGCCGCGCACTGGTGACCGAGGGCGCCCTGGTCGGCCAGAACGAAACCACGCCAATGGCGCTGATTCAGCAGCTAAACCCTATTCATGCCGACCTGACCCAGTCGACCCGCGAACTCAACGACCTGCGCCGGGCCTTCCGCTCCGGCCAGTTGCAGCAAGTCGGACAGGGCCAGGCCAGAGCGACATTGATCCAGGACGACGGCAGTCTCTATCCGCTGCCGGGCAAGCTGTTGTTCACCGACATTACCGTGGACCCGGGCACGGGCCAGATCATCTTGCGCAGCGAGTTTCCCAACCCGGACCTCGATTTGCTGCCGGGCAGTTTTGTGCGTGTGCGCCTGGAGCAGGCGGTGAACCAACAAGGCATCAGCGTGCCGCAACGGGCGATCCAGCGTGACAGCGCCGGTATTGCTCAAGTGTGGCTACTCGACGCCGAGCAACGCGTGGGTCTGCAACCGGTTGAACTGGGCGCGGTGCAGAACGATCGCTGGATCGTCACCGGAGGTCTCAAGCCCGGCGACCGCATCGTCATCGAAGGCCTGCAACACGCGCGCCCCGGCGAGCAAGTCCAGATCGACAACACCCCTCTTCCACTTGCCCAGGTTTCTGGTCAGTAAGCAGGACGCTTTTTTATGCCGCAGTTCTTTATCGATCGCCCGGTGTTCGCCTGGGTGGTTGCCCTGTTCATCCTGTTGGCCGGTGCGCTGGCCATTCCGCAGTTGCCGGTGGCGCAGTACCCCGACGTCGCGCCACCGCAAATCGAAATCTATGCCACGTACCCGGGTGCCTCGGCGCAAACCGTGGACGAAAGCGTGGTCAGCCTGATCGAGGAGGAGCTCAACGGCGCTGATCACCTGCTGTATTTCGAATCCCAGAGCAGTCTCGGCAGCGCCACGATCAAGGCGACCTTTCAACCGGGCACCGATCCGGAAATGGCTCAGGTCGATGTGCAAAACCGCCTGAAAGTCGTGGAATCACGTCTGCCGCAAGCGGTAAACCAGCAAGGTTTGCAGGTGGAGAAAGTCTCCGCCGGTTTCCTGTTGCTGATCACGCTCACCTCCAGCGACGGCAAGCTCGACGACGTGGCGCTCAGCGATTACCTGGCGCGTAACGTGATGAACGAGATCAAGCGTCTGGACGGTGTCGGCAAGGCTCAGTTGTATGGTGCCGAACGGGCGATGCGCATCTGGATCGATCCGCAGAAACTGATCGGCTTCAACTTGACCCCAGCCGATGTCAACGCTGCCATCGTGGCGCAGAACGCTCAGGTATCGGCCGGCAGTATCGGCGACTTGCCGACCCGCGCCACCCAGGAAATCACCGCGACCATTCTGGTCAAAGGCCAATTGTCGACACCGCAAGAGTTCGCCGACGTCGTCCTCAAGGCCAATCCCGACGGCTCCACCGTGCGCATCGGCGATGTGGCACGGGTCGAGATCGGCAGCCAGGACTACAACTTCTCCACCCGCCTGAACGGCAAACCGTCGACCGCCGTCAGCGTGCAATTGGCACCGGGGGCCAATGCCCTGAGCACGGCAACGCTGGTGCGGGCGAAGATGGATGAACTGTCGCGCTATTTCCCGGCCGGGGTGGAATACAAGATCCCGTACGACACTTCGCCTTTCGTCAAAGTCTCGATCACCAAAGTGGTCTACACCCTCGGCGAAGCGATGTTGCTGGTGTTTGCGGTGATGTTCCTGTTCCTGCAAAACATCCGCTACACACTGATCCCGACCCTGGTGGTGCCGGTCGCGTTGATGGGCACGTTTGCGACCATGCTGGCGCTGGGTTTCTCGATCAACGTGCTGACTATGTTCGGCATGGTGCTGGCCATCGGCATTCTGGTGGACGATGCCATTGTGGTGGTGGAAAACGTCGAGCGGATCATGGCCACCGAGGGCCTGTCACCGAAAGAAGCGACGCGCAAGGCAATGACACAGATCACCGGCGCAATTATCGGCATTACGCTGGTGCTGGTGGCGGTGTTTATTCCGATGGCGTTCATGCAAGGCTCGGTCGGGGTGATTTACCAGCAGTTCTCGTTGTCGATGGCCACGTCGATCTTGTTCTCCGCGTTCCTTGCGCTGACGTTGACCCCGGCGCTGTGTGCGACGTTGCTCAAGCCGATTGCCAAGGGTGAGCATCACGAAAAGACCGGCTTCTTCGGTGGGTTCAATCGTGGCTTCGAACGGTTGACCGAACGTTATCAAGGCTGGGTCGCCTATGCGTTGAAACGCACCGGTCGATACCTGCTGATCTATGGCGTGTTGCTGATCGGTCTGGGCGTTTGTTTCAGTCGTTTGCCCTCCTCGTTCCTGCCGGTTGAAGACCAGGGGTACACCATCACCGACATTCAATTGCCGCCGGGCGCGAGCAAGAACCGGACGGTGCAGGTTGTTGAGCAGATTGAAGCGCATAACGCCACGGAACCGGGCATTGGCGACAGCACGATCATTCTCGGCTTCAGTTTTTCTGGTAGCGGGCAGAACGCGGCGCTGGCGTTTTCCACGCTCAAGGATTGGTCTGAACGCAGCAGTGACGACTCGGCGACTTCGATTGCCGACCGGGCCAATATCGCGTTGAGCCAGATCAAGGACGCCGTGGCTTTTTCGGTGCTGCCACCACCGGTTGACGGCCTGGGCACCTCCAGCGGTTTCGAGTTCCGCTTGCAGGACCGTGGCGGTCTCGGCCACACCACACTGATGCAGGCGCGCAGTGAATTGCTCGCCGCCGCCGAGAAAAGTCCGATCCTGATGAACGTGCGTGAAAGCGCTCTGGCTGAAGCGCCGCAGGTGCAACTGGAAGTCGACCGCAAACAGGCCAACGCACTTGGCGTGTCCTTTGCTGACATCGGCAACCTGCTGTCCACCGCCGTCGGCTCGGCCTACATCAATGACTTCCCCAACCAGGGCCGAATGCAACGGGTGGTGGTTCAGGCTGAAGGCGATCAGCGCAGCCAAGTGGCTGATCTGCTGAAAATGCACGTGCGCAACGACGCCGGAAAAATGGTGCCGCTGTCGGCCTTCGTCCAGGCCAAATGGACCCAGGGCCCGGCGCAACTGACTCGCTACAACGGTTACCCGGCGGTGGCCATTTCCGGCGAACCGGCGCCGGGCCACAGTACCGGCGAAGCCATGGCTGAAATCGAGCGGCTGGTGGCACAAGGGCCGGCGGGATTGGGTCAGGAATGGACAGGGTTGTCATTGCAGGAACGTTTGTCCGGCAGCCAGGCGCCCATTCTGCTTGGGCTGTCGCTGCTGATCGTGTTCCTGTGCCTGGCGGCGCTATACGAGAGCTGGTCAATTCCGACGTCGGTATTGTTGGTGGTGCCGCTCGGCGTACTCGGCGCGGTATTGGCGGTGACCTTTCGCGGCATGCCCAACGATGTGTTCTTCAAGGTGGGGTTGATTACCATCATCGGCCTGTCGGCGAAAAACGCGATTCTGATCATCGAGTTCGCCAAGAGCCTGTACGACGAAGGCCATGACCTGGTCGACGCCACGTTGCAAGCGGCGCGGTTGCGTCTGCGGCCGATCGTCATGACGTCGCTGGCGTTTATTCTCGGTGTGGTGCCGCTGGCGATTGCCACGGGAGCCAGCTCGGCAAGCCAGCAAGCGATCGGTACCGGGGTGATTGGCGGGATGATCACGGCGACGCTGGCGGTGGTGTTCGTGCCGGTGTTTTTTGTGGTGGTGATGAAGTTAGTGAAAGGACGTACATGACACGCCTGTAATGGATATTACGACATTAAAAAAACGATTTAATATCTGCCATATTTGACAGTATCGAACAAAACCAATCTTTAATCTGGCTCCTGTCTCGCACGAAGACACCCCCGTCTTATCGAATCGGGAGTCAGTCATGAAAAGACAGTCCAATTGCCAGGGCGACGTGCATCGTCAATGATGGCTCGACCATCACGATTGAAAACGGCCGGTTCTCGATCACCAACTGAATACCCACCTGACTCGTGCCAGCCCTTTTGATCCCCCAAAAAGACCGGGTGCCTGTAAAAGCGCATTGACCTGGGCTATGGTGCTGAAAAGCCCTGAAGCATCGAGCCTCCATGCCCTTCCTCACCCACACCCACCCTCGCCTGTCCGCCGCTACTACGCTCGGCATCGCTGTTGGCATTCTGGTGCCGGCCGATTCGATCATCAGCAAAATCCTCATTGGCTGGAATGTCGCGGTCTGGACCTACCTGATCCTGATGGTTTGGCTCGCCGCCCGCACCCAGTCGCCAGACGTCAAGCGCATTGCCGAGATCGAAGACGAGAACGCCGGGTTGGTGCTGTTCGTGGTGTGCATCGCCGCCATTGCCAGCCTGGCTGCCATTACTTTCGAACTGTCCGGCAACAAGGAAACCACTCACAAGCTGCTGCATTATGCTTTCACCGCGATGACCGTGATCGGTTCATGGCTGCTGATCGGGGTGATTTTCTGCCTGCATTACGCCCGCCTGTTCTACACCTGGAGCGGCAAAGGCCTGGCGCTGCGCTTCGCTGAAGGCCTGGAAAACCCCAATTACTGGGACTTCCTGTATTTCTCGTTCACCATCAGCGCGGCGGTGCAGACCTCCGATGTCGGCGTGGCCACGCGAGAGCTGCGCAAGATCGTGTTGGCGCAGTCGCTGATCGGTTTTCTGTTCAACACGGCGATTCTCGGGTTCTCGATCAACATTGCCGCGGGACTGTTCAACTGATCCGCGCACAAACGTTCTAGTCAGCCTCCTTGGTGCGGGCGTTAAATACGTCGGCAATCCGCCCCACAGGTGCCGCATGAATTCTCACAACTGGATCGACCTGGCCCAGGATGCCGACACCGGCATCGAGACCTTGCGTGCGCATTTCGAGGGCCATGCCTACGATCCGCATTGGCATGACAGCTATCTGGTGGGTGTCACCGAGCAAGGGGTTCAGCAATTCAACTGCCGGCGGGCGAAGCATCAGAGCACGCCGGGCAAGGTGTTTTTGCTTGAACCGGGTGATATCCACGACGGTGAAGCACCGACCGAGGAAGGTTTCACCTATCGCATGCTCTACCTCGACCCGCAGTGGCTTGAGCGCGAACTCAGTGCGGTCTTCGAAAATGCCCCCGACAACAGTCAATTGAGTTTCGCCAATACCCTGGCCAGTGATCCGCGACTGGCCCGCGCCACTAGCCTGGCCTTCCAGACCCTGCATGGCGGCGAACTGAAGATCGTGCGCCAGACTGCCCTCGACGGTTTGCTCGAACGCCTGACCAGCCACCTGCACTGGCGCGCCCGCTATGGCGAGGATCCACGCCTGCCGCTGGTGGCGCAGAAGGCTCGGGAATACCTGCACGCTAACGCTCAATACGACATCGGCCTAGACCAACTGGCCGTCGCCACCGGTGTTGATCGCTTCCGTCTGACCCGCGCGTTCAAGGCTGCTTATGGCATGGCACCCCACGCCTATCTGGTGCAATTGCGCCTGGCCACCGCCCGGAGAATGCTCGCCCGTGGCGCGCAACCGGCGACGGTGGCAATGGAGTTGGGGTTTGCCGATCAGAGTCATCTGGGCCGCTGGTTTGTTCGGGCGTATGGATTGACGCCCGCAATGTACCGCAAGCGCTGCTCAAATCTTCCAGACGCGTGACCTAATGCTTGTGAAGATCGACGCATCGATCATTCACGGGAGTTCAAAGTCATGTTTTCCACCTTCCCCACCCTGGTGCCGTTTTTACTGTTTGCGTTTGTCGCGTCTATTACACCGGGACCGACCAACATTTTAGTGCTGAGCAATAGTGTCCGTTATGGATTCAAGGCGTCGTTGCCAATCATCTTTGGTGCATGCTCTAGCGCAGCGCTCATCGTTCTACTGATGGGGTGTGGGTTTGGCGAGTCCTTGAGCCGGGTTCCACTTTTGCAAATGGCTATGCAGTGGATTGGCGTTGCATGGCTCAGTTATCTGGCCTGGCAGATTTTTCACTCACCGTCCGAAACATTCGATACTAGCGTCCACAGCAACCACCCGCGAACAAGTTTTTGGTCCGCAGTGCGCCTGCAATGGATTAATGCGAAAGCCTGGACAATGGCCATGGCGGTCGTCAGCGTATTTGCCGGCAGCGGTCCTGACCGTTTTAATCACGTCATATGTTTGAGTCTGGTGTTTTTTTTGGTGGCCCTGCCTTGCCTGAGCACTTGGGCGCTCCTGGGCTCGGGAATGGCGCAACTAGCTCATTCTACAAAAACGACACGCAGCTTCTATCGAATCATGGGTTTGTTGTTATTTGGTTCAACATGCTTGAGCGCATGGGTCGTCTAATTCAATTTACTGCCTTATAGCGTTAATATTTAAAATGCAGTGGCGATATACAAAAACACGAAAAATCAATATCAACCACATCAAAGCCCACTTTGTAAACTGTCAGAGTTGACAGTTTACAAAGCCACTTCGATAGAGGTTTCATAGAGTATCCCGACAGTCTTCCTCAGATAACGGGATACCCTCTTGCCATGACAGTGGAGATCGCATTGATGAGTATCTTGAAAAATAGTATTAAACAATCCGTGGCTGCCGGCTCCTGCATCGGAACAATTGGTTCGGGTGTACCATTTAACGCAGGTTTGGTGGAGTTATCGGAAGGAACCTTCCCATTACCACATGGCGAAGCTCACGTTATGTTTGCCAGGCAGCGAGCCCCTTCGCCGGATTATTCGACAAAAGAAATTAAATTATCATTTTCCAAGGGCCTTGCAGCCGGGCGTTACAATCTGACGCGAGGTGCGTCTGAGGCACGCATTACCTATTTAGACAACACTAATCCGGACAATCCGGTCATTTACACCCAAAACGCCGGTACCGCGCAATTGGAGTATGAAAACGGAGTTTTTTCCGGAGAAGTAAGTGTGCTTGTTGAAAATAACGACGATGACCAACCGAGAACGCTAAATATTTTGATCACGTTCTCGGCCAGCCGAAATACAGTTCGATCCAACCGTCGCCGTGCAGCGTTAGTAGCGGCTTGATAAAGGAAATCCATCATACCGGGTGCAAACAAACCGACGATGTCCCAACAAACGCTCCGACGTGTTCGGGGCGGTTGTTTTTTACTGAAAATAGCCGGTTTTTTTATCCAGACCGGAAACAGACGGGCCAGGCTGCGTGATTATCATAGACGTAAGTCATAACGAAAAATGCTCCGCATTTTTCAATACGGAGCATTTTTTAATTGTCAAACAGACAGCCAGGTTTTTACACAGTCCATCCAGTTTGATTTTTATTAATCGTCTATCTGGCTTTATTTACCACGCATAACGGAATCCGATGTTGATCCCGAAAGGCTGCTCAAAGTTTCGTCCGGTGCTGTAATCGAAATCCGCATGCATATTTAACTGCTTGGTCATGGCGACCGCCACACCGGCCCCCAACTCAAGTCGATTGCCAGAAAGATCATTGTTAAAGACATTATTGTTCACTTGGACTTCATTATTTTTTGCGAATTCGTGGGCCCACGCAGCACGAAGATAAGGTTGCACCACACTTCCTTGTTCCATTGCAATATTTTTACCCGCAGTCAGCCCCACTTTGCCCAGCAAGGAACGGGTGGGATCCCCTTCAGCTTGCAAATCGTTGTCCAGAGAATAATCCTTTCCTTCAATGACTACGGCCGACCATTGAGTAAATGGCTCAAGGAAATTACCGTTGGCGAATTCAATATGTCGGCCGAACTCGACGGAACCGCCAAAGCCTGTATTGTCATAATTGCCCTGTGCCCGGGCCCCATCGCTCAAGTGTACGTGATCCATAAACCCCACCTACTTCAGGATGGAGTTCTGGTTTACCTTGGCATTTCCGGTGAGCAGTTCCACGGCAGTAGCGCTTCGTAGTCGGCCACCGACTGCGCATGTGGCAGTCGCTCCAGTACGTGGCGCAGCCACGTATAGGGTTCCTGGCCGTTGACCTTGGCGGTCTCGACCAAGCTGTAGATCTGGGCACTCGCGGTAGCGCCTTTAGGCGTATCGCTGAACAGCCATGCCTTGCGCCCGATCACAAACGGTTTTATTGCACGCTCTGCCGGGTTGTTGTCGATCGGTAAAAACCCAGCCTCCACGTAGCGTTCCAGCCGGCTCCAGTTGCTGGCCAGATAATTCACGGCCTTGCCCAGCACACTTTGTTGCGTCACCTGTGGCTGCGTTTTCTCCAGCCAACTTTTCAACTGACCCAGGATCGACAAGCTCTTTTCCTGACGACCAATAAAACGCTGTTCATCGCTGGTGTCCTTGAGTTCGCGCTCGACGCCATACAACTTGTTAATCATGGTCAGCGCGATATCGGCACGCCCCGTCTTGCCCTTGGGCTGCACTTTTTGCGCATCGACGAACTTGCGCCGGACATGGGCCATGCACGCCAGGCGTTCCACCCCCGGTTGCAACGCCAACGCGTTATAACCTGCGTAATCGTCGGTCATCACGTAGCCGCGATAACTTTCCAGCAAGCGCAATGGCACTTCCTGCGCACGGCTGGAGGTGTAGTCGAACAGCACGACTTTTCGATCCGGCGGGCCGCTGGCCTGCACCCACATCCAGGACTGGCTGGTCGGATCTCGATCCGGTTCTTTGAGTACCTGGACGCGAGTCTCATCACAGTGGATGACTGGACTTTCCAGTAAGCGGTCGCGCATCAAATTCAGCAGCGGCTGCAAGTGCTCACCGCACTGGATAACCCAACGTGCCAGCGTCTGACGTGGGATATCGATACCGTGTCGGCTCAATACCGTCTCAAAACGATGCAGCGGCAAGCCATCGACATACTTGGTGGTCAACAGCATCGCCAGCACACTCGGGCTGGCCATGCTCTTTTCGATGAGTTGGGCGGGTTTGTCGGCGATAACCGGCACCGTTTCACAACCGCGGCAGCCGTAAACCTTGCGGATGTGTTTGATCACCCGGATCTGCATTGGCACAATGTCCAGTTGCTCGCTGGTTTCTTCACCGATGGCGTGTTTGCGGCAACCGCAGGCACAGGTCAGTTCGTGCTCAGGCAGCTCGTGGATGACTTCGATACGCGGCAGGTCAGCCGACAATGGTTTGCGTTTGCCACGGCGCGGGGTCGGTGCAACGACTTCTTCTTCGATATCGACGATGAGAGATATCGGTTCGCTTTCTGGCTCGTTGAAAAGAGCCAGTTGCGGCGTGTTGGGCTCAACGGTCTGTTCGGATTTACGTCCGAACAGACGGTCGCGCAGCAACTTGATCTGTTCTTTCAAATCGACGATGTGGGTCTGGTAGGACTGCGCCACTTCCTCTTGACGACTGAATGCCTCAAGCAACATTTGCTTGAGCAAAACAGGATCGTCTGGAAGGTCGTCGGGCATGAAAGTCATGCCCGGATTATACCGGGTTAAGCCACGAAACGTGGAGTCAGAACCTGATGCGGACGGTTGCGCCAGAGATCAAAACCGTCGAGCAGCCAGTTCAGTTCTTGGACACTCAAGACGATGGCTTCGTCGGTGGCGTCAGGCGACGTTTTGAACCGCTCGGACTCCAGGCGCTTGAGCCAAAGACAGAAGCCGTTGCGCTCCCAATAGAGGATCTTCACTCGGTTACGGTGGCGATTCAGAAATACGAAAAGCACCGGGTCGAAAACGGCGACTTTAATATCCAGCTCGACCAGGGCGGCCAGACCGTCGATGGATTTCCGGAAGTCGACAGGCTTGGGGTAGAGGTACACTTTTTCGACTTTGGCGTCGGGTCGCATCATGAGGGGCTGGCTCCGGAAAGAAATCGGGAGTACAGCATCAGGCTTCAATAGGCGGCTTTGAATGTGGGGTTCGTGGATCCCTTACGCTCAAGCCGACTTTCGCGTCGTTTCGAAACCTGTTGGCTTTCAGGACGCCATCGAAGTAGTAACCGCTTTTTGCGTCCAGCCAAGTGGTGTAAGTACCGAGGTAGTAACTGCTCACAGTTCCCGATGTGCCAGCGTCCAGATTCAGGTCGGATTTGCTATGACCTGCCATCACACCCACTAACCATTGACCATCGCCCACCGGCAGCGGCGCATCGGCGCCCAAGGTGAAACCTTGTTGGGTTTGTTGGTAGCCAACCCCGGAGCCATCGGCAATGTTGTACTTGTTGCCATAGGCACGAATCCAGCCTCCCGATTGACCGCCATTGAAGCGCAACTCACCCATTCGAGTCCGTAACGAGGTCAGTTCACCATACCAAGACGGCAACGCGGTGTTGAACAACGCAAGCACCGAACGGGCGCCAGGACTGACGGTGCGGTTGGTCGGATCCAGAATCCAGTCGTCACCATTTTTCGCCAGGCTGTAGGAAAACGCCCCAAGGTCTACGGCCTTGTCGATGAAGAACTGCGCATCCCCTCCTGCTGTATGGACAACTCGAATGGGTTCACCTGCCGCCGGATCGACCCCACTGCTGGAAATCAACAGTTCATGCGTGCCCGTCGCGTTCCCCGTTACATTCAGCAGATCGGTCTGACCGGTGCTGAAATCTGTACCCATCACAAACCGGCCATTGCCCGAAAGGTTGGTGACATTCAATTGAAAGAAAGAATCGGCAGGCCCCATCACTACCGTACCGCCGTTGAGGGTCAAGTTGTTGACCTGACTGTCACCCACCAACACCCACTGGGAGCTGTCATTGATGGTTGTATTGGCGACATTTTCCAGACGCCCAGTCAATACCGAGTTGTTCTGCAAGGTCAGTTGAGTCGTGCTGCCCTGTTCCGTCACGATATTGCCATTCAATGTGCTGCCGTTCACCGTCATGGACGTATTGGCGCCGCCTCTGACATCGAGCAGTGTGTCGTTCCCCGCTAACAGCTGCGAATTACTCACCGTGATAGTTGCAGTTGTCGCACCAGCGTTGGCGAAATTCACCAGGATCGCCGAACCGGTTTTACCCTGGACAAGGGTGTTTTCGAGTTGCAGCGCAGCAGGTTGCACGACGTTAGGGTCGAGGTTGATGAGCACGCCGTTTTGCCCCCCGATAATGTTGCTGCCCGTGGCTGTAGCCTGCCCACTCAGTAAACGAAGCCCGTAACTTGTAATGGCGGTTCCTTGTACGGTTGAATTAACAAGGCCGAGTTTGGAGAACGCACTGGCCAGAACGCCCCCCGTAACACCGCTGATGGTGCTACCGGTGACGGCCACGTTGGAGCCGGTTTGGGTGCTGACATTGCGTACCGCCTGCAACCCCACGCTATTACCCGTAATCGTACTGTTGTCGATTGTGCCGGTGCTGTTGCTGAGTAAAACAGCGGCCAAACCACTGACGCCGGATACCGTTGCGCCGCTCAGATTAACGACAGAATTATTGCGCACCGAAATCTGTTGGGTATTGCTGCCCGAGTTAACATTGAGTGTTGAATTGTCAGAAATAATGCCAAGCGTTTGCGCGCCATTGACCGTCAATGTTGCATTCTGGCTGAGGTTCCAGCTTTCAGGCGTACCGCCATTGATCGTCACATTCCCGCCCACGACAGGAGCGGCTGTAGCAAACGACATGAAAACCACAGGAAATGTTGTAATCAACCAAGACCACTGCGTTGCTTGTTCAGGGAGGAATGATGCTTTGTCGCGCATAGTAGACACCTGCCTTGATAAACTGGAAAGCTGGTACTGAGTCACCAACTTATTGGGGGGCGCTAGGTTATATGGAGGCGGCTCAACGATCTGTAGGATTTATCCTTTTATTGCTAGGATTAAGTCCGTTAGAATTCTCTCTATCCGTAAAAATTACGGCATGGCAACGCGAACCGCGAGTGATGTGCTTCCACTCGCGGCCCTGCGTATGTCTTTGTTACCCAAGTTTATGGATTCGCTTCTTCGCAGTATTGCCCTTCACTATTAGTCAACAGTACGCGGTGAACGGCCGGCAAAGAATCAGGCGTCACACCACCACCAGAAAGTGTAATAGTGTAAGTCAACTTGCCATCGGCGCGATTCGCCGGTCTGAAGTGGGTATTATAATCACCGATTTCTATGTCAACACCGTCATCAGGATATACACCCGAAATAACATGATCGACGGTGACTTCAGTCCCTGGGATCAGAACTGGTGGTGAGTCAGCAGTATAGGCCGCCCACTTCAACGTAATAGTTTCACCGTCAACCGTATAGGCACTTTTCGGTACATTCACCATCAGGTTTCGCCGGAGCGTTCCGTCACCGCCAAAGTTCAATGTCGGGCAGCCAATCCGTCGCAGCGGACCTGCAAGGCCCAAAACCAAAGGCATCGGTGTTTCAATCAAATTGGCCTGAACATCGATATCCTTGGGAGGAGACCCCATCGAGTTGGGTCCCGTTAGCGTATACAGCACCCAATGTAGAATTTTTGTTCCGTTTGAGTGGCCGAGTATTGTTGCCCATGGCAACGTTGTTTGAAGGGTTGTGCCTTCCTGCCCACCTGTTAACTCAAGGGTGTCTATTCGTTCATTGTCATAATAGACATCAATTAAAATTCCTTCTTCCGTGGCGGGCGCGTCATAAAGATCAATGAAAATGGTGGCATCCTCACCATAATCTTCATCAAGAATTTGATCGAGGTTTCCGTTTGCCGACTCCAGCCTCGGAGCATCAAGTAAAATATTGACAGGATCCGGTTCACCGGGATTGATCGGACCTGGATAAGAAATATCGACATTGATATTTATATCACTCTCTGCAATTTTCCGAGTCCCTCTAAACATTTTATAGCTGATGTTCGTCACCACATCTCCATCAGTGACGCCATACACTTTTTTAATGACATCGAACTCAACGTCCCATACTAACGCAGTATTGATCCCTACTCTTTCCTCGCTAAGTTCCTCCGTGCCCCAAAAGGCGATAATCGTGTCCCCCGGCGCGTTGGATGTCGGTACTGTAATCTCAATTTGTACACCCACCCGGCAATCGGCGAGATCGATCCGGTCATCTCCACCAGCACCACTTGCCAGCGGCACCAATGGCGGCAATATCGTGGTTGGATCACCAAGGAATTTTACTGTCCGTCTCGCCGGGTTTGATCGTTTGCTCCGATTCGTCACCAAATCGGTCACGGTATAAACCATCGTATTTACGCCCTCTTCGGAGCCTGAAAATTTATCGATCGGAATAGTGACCGAAAAATTCGAAGGCAATGGACCTTCGAATGCAGGCAGGTCTCGATCGATATCTGGAGCCAGCCCCCAGTAAACCCTGATGTAATCGGTGTCTAACCAAGCGCCGTAAGTCGCGGCCCGAATGAGTATCCCGGCCGGGTGCCTGTCGATAACCGTTTCATCGATAGGCACCCCTGGCCCGATGTCAGCAGGAAACGACGGTGCCCCGGGAGAACGGTCCGCTACCGGGTTTTTCACTTTATAAGGAGGTGTAAAATCGATGGCAAACGTTGTCAGCTCGGAAGTCCCTTCATTCGTGGCACCGTACCAATAAATATATTGCACTTCGTATTCTGTAGGATCTTCAGGAGTGGCTGTTTCTACCAGGAAACTCACAGGGATTGTTCGTATCAGCGGCCATACTCGATTCGCCACCGGTCACAGATCAAGGTCGGGTTCAATATCTTCCCAAGAGGGCTCGCCTTTACGACGAATCTTGAATTGGATCAAGTCATCCTCATCTTCAGGCTCTGAGGGCTGGGGAATGGAATATTCAAGAGGTGACCGTGCGTCAGCCACCGGTATGCGCAGGTCGGGCAATAGCGTTTGCGCAGTAATTGTAACAGCAGGTGGATCTGCAAGAATGCCGCCGATGCGCTGATGATTGTTTTGAAGCACCAGGGCTCTTGAAAGTGTGCCGCGTTCGACTTTAGCGTTCATTTACCGTCTCCATAGACCAACAATCGATAGCGCAACGCTCACACCATACAATGCGTTCAGTGCGCACCTGTTTTTTACTGCTTTATACACTTCGCCCTTTCATCAAGGTCCACAGGGAAGATCAGTTCCGGGTATGATTCTGTCTATTCTCACTAACCCCGCTGGAGCTCTTCCCTTTAATCCCCCCCCCCGATAAACACTGTATTTCACTATGGCCGACGATTTAATTATCATCGGTTTTATATGAACTTCATAGGGCAACACCACCACCGTGAAACTCTCTCGAAGTTCAGTGTCCGCTTGAATTGTTTTTGTAATTTTTTTATAAGTATTGGCAATAGGAGCACCGCTGCCATTCAAACTATCGAACCCTTCCCACTCCACTTCAATTCGATCACCGATCGCGTATTCACTACCAAGAGGTGCAATTTCAACCGTCACACCACTCCATAAGGGTGGAACCGTTGAGCAATTCAAATATCCGTTTATCGTAGCATGGGGAAAGTGCGCTTCTACAAGGTCGTTTTTAATAGGTGCATGATCGATAGTCAGGTTACGACGAAAGGAATAAGAGTGATTATCAGCCGAATTAAGAAGTTCATACCACAATTCAGCGACGCCATCCCCACGTAAATACTCCGGCCCCAAATGAACAATAAACTCTGGCTGCAGATCCTGCGGGTAGTAGGTATTTACAATCGGAGCCAATACCTGACCTGTACGCTCAAAATACACCGTTAAAATATCGCGCTCATCGGGCTCGGTTGAAGGCTCAGGCCACAATGGAATCACGACATCAATGCCCGTTTGCAACAACTCCGAAGGAATATTGCCCTCCGGATCCACATCGGCGTCATAGACGCCGATGACTTTGGGAGTGTCGAAGATCAGTGGCGTGGCGGCTGGCATTTTTACCTCCGGCTAACTTCGAACTGTGAATTCATGTCTGGATAAATTAGGCGCCAAGTTAATACACTTGCCTACTGTCATATTTGACAGGTTCCAATACCGTTCGTCGGTTACCACTCACTTTTAATGTCACAGAACTTCAACCGTCGTTGAGGATTGGTGTTTTCCGAAAAGGGTTTCAGCGAGCTCACGCCTCCCGTGAAGCCTTCCAATAGACGGCGACCATCGAGAGTGGGGCAAAGTGCGTGTGAGTGTTTGTTCTAGCGGGGTGGGGGAATAAGGGACCGGTGCGTAACCTGGGTTTTTCGGAGCAGTTGGATGTTCGTAGGGCGGTCCTAGGGGGGGCGGTGAATGTTATGGCGTCTTCGCGGGCAAGCCCGCCCCCACAGCGGAATGCCGCACACCCTCGCTAGCGATGAGGCCATCAAACCCGGCAAAAACCTTTCAGGCTCGCCGCGCCCCCAGCAGGTCCACCGCACACAGCGCAATGCGCCGACACGCCTGAGCCAGTTTCACCTGATCGACCACCAAGCCGATCCGGATATGCCCCGCCGCACTCGGCCCGAACGCCTCCCCGGCCAGCACCGAAACGCCATAGCCTTCCAGCAACCGCTCGGCAAAGCCCTGGGCGCCGAGCCCGGTCTGGCGCACGTCCACCATCACAAACATGCCGCCATCCGGGCGGATCGGGCGCAGCCCCGGGCAATCGCTCAATGCCGCGCACACCAGATCGCGGCGCTGGCGATATTCTTCGCGCATCAGCGCCACTTCCGGCAGGTCTTCATCAAGCGCCACTTGCGCCGCGTTCTGGATGAAATCCGGAATCCCGAACAGCATGCTCAACGACAGGTTCACAAGGTGCTCGGCCATGGGTTTGGGGCCAATCGCCCAGCCGACCCGCCAGCCGCTCATGGCGTGGGATTTGGACAGGCTGTTGATGGTCGCGGTGCGTTCGGCCATGCCCGGCAAACTCGCCGGGCTGGTGTGTTCGCCCTCGAACAACAGATCGCTGTAGACCTCATCGCTGATCAGCCACAGGTCATGGCGCACGCATAACGCCGCGAGCGCTTGCCAGGTGGGCAACGGCAAACTCGCGCCGGACGGATTGTTGGGACTGTTGAGCAGGATGGCTCGGGTCTTCGGGCTGATCCGTGCCGCGACATCCGCCGGGTCGACGCGAAAGCCGTTTTCCGGTCGAACCGGCACCGGCACGACTGTCGCGGCGCAGGCGCCGAACACGCCTTCGTAGGTCACGTACATCGGTTCGGCGACGATCACTTCATCACCCGGATCGAGCAGGCATTGCGCGACCGAATACACCGCGCATTGCGCCCCCGGGAACACGATCACATGGTCGCCATCCACCGCTTGGCCGCTGCGCTGGCAATGGCGGCGCGCGATGCTGTTACGCAGCCCTCGACTGCCGCGCACCTCCGGGTAATGGGTGTCGCCGGCCTGCAAACTGTCGATGGCGGCCTGGACAATGGGTTGTGGCGTGTCAAAGTCTGGATCGCCAATCGACAACAGCAGGACATCGACGCCCTGCTCGCGCATTTCCAGCGCTCGGTCATGAATCTGCCAGGCGGCGGCTCCGTCGCCGGCGATTCGTTGGGTCAAGGCTGAATAGCGCATGTGGTTCTCCTGTCGCGCGCGAACTCCCAGCCCTCACCCTATCTCAAATCACGAAACGCGCCACCATGGCATTCAAGTCCACCGCCAGGCGCGACAGCTCATGGGTAGCGGCACTGGTCTGGTTGGCTCCGGCGGCAGACTGAGTGGCCAGGTCACGGATGTTCACCAGGTTGCGGTCGACTTCACGGGACACTTGCGCCTGCTCTTCCGAAGCGCTGGCGATCACCAGGTTGCGTTCGTTGATCAAATGAATCGACTGAGTGATCTGCTCCAGTGCGATGCCGGCGGCGCGGGCCATTTCCAGAGTGCTTTGGGTGCGCTGATTGCTTTGCTGCATCGACGAAACCGCTTCGCCGGTGCCGTTCTGAATGCCGGCGACCATTTTTTCGATCTCCTGAGTCGACTGCGCGGTGCGATGAGCCAGCGCCCGCACTTCGTCCGCGACCACGGCAAAACCCCGTCCGGCTTCACCGGCACGGGCAGCTTCGATGGCGGCGTTGAGCGCCAGCAGATTGGTTTGTTCGGCGATGGCGCGGATCACGTCCAGCACTTTGCCGATGTCACGACCCTGCGCGGCCAGGCCTTCAATCATCAGCGAAGTGTTTTGCACGTCATGGGTCATGGTCTGGATCGCGTCGACGGTTTCCACCACCCGGTCGCGCCCTTCGCGGGCGGCTTGAGTCGACTGGCTTGACGCTTCGGACGTGGACACGGCGTTGCGCGCCACTTCTTCCACAGCGGCGGTCATTTCGTTGACGGCCGTGGCGGCTTGTTCGATTTCGTTGTTTTGCTGTTGCAGTCCGCGCGAGGCTTCTTGCGTCACGGTGCTCAGTTCTTCGGCAGCGGCACCCAATTGCGTGGCCGAACCGGCAATCTGTTCGATGGTTTTGCGCAGGTTGGCCTGCATCGTGGCCAAGGCACCGAGCAACCGCGCCGGTTCGTCGTTGCCGTCAATGTCGATAACTTTGGTCAGGTTGCCACCGGCGATGGTTTCGGCCGCCTGCACGGCGCGGTTCAGCGGGGTAACGATGCTGCGGGTCAGCAACCAGGCCAGCAACACCGTCAATACTGCTGCCATGATCGAGACGGCGACGATACCCGTAATGGCGCTGCTGTAATGTTCGCCCGCCTCGACACCCGCCGCCTTGGCGTAGCCGTTGTTGAGGGCCACCAGTTTGTTCAACTGCTCGCCCATCTGGTCGGTTCCGTCCTTGATCCGCGTATTGATCAGGGTACGCATCTCGTCGAGCTGGTTCTGGCGCGACAGCTCCATCATCTGGTTTTGCGCTTGCAGGTAGCCGTCCAGTGTTGCCATGAATGTCTTGTACAACGCCGCTTCTTCCGGCTGGGCAGGCAACGTTGCGTAACTGGCTTGGGCACTGTGCAATTTGTCGATGAGCACACCGATGCGTGTTTGCGCTTCCTGCAACGCGGCCGGTTCGCGGTTGGTCAGCACACGGAAAGAAAGGATGCGCAGTCGCAGGACGTTCTCGGTCATGTTGCCCAGGAAACTGACGCTGGGCAGCTGCGTGCTTTCCATATCAATGGAAGCCTGGCGGATGATCGACATGCGGTTGATGGCAAACACGCCCAGCGCGATGACGAGCAAGGCAATAAAGGAGAAACCCAGGAAAGCTCGAGGCGCGATGTTCAGATTACGCAGTGACATAGGATGATTCTCGGAAGATTGAGGCTACGAGCGTCCATGCTGTGATCGCTGACTGGCGGGCGTTGGCGCGCACCTTGTCAGCTTGGCGCCACTGTCGAATCGGGTGTTTGAGCGTCTATTGTGGGTATCGGCTGAAGATGAGGATTTTTGCGGGGATTGGAGAAATATATTTCGGGGGGGGGGCGAGTGCTTCAACCGTGAAACACAATCACCTGTAGCAGCTGCCGAAGGCTGCGTTCGATTGCGAAGCGGTCGCGCTGTTCAAATCCTGCGACTGCTGCGCAGTTCGGACGCAGCCTCGCAGGCTCGACAGCTGCTACGAGCGTTGCGGCGGCGAAGCGGTCGCGCTGTTCAAATCCTGCGACTGCTGCGCAGTTCGGACGCAGCCTCGCAGGCTCGACAGCGGCTACGAGCGTTGCGTCAGGCTTTGGCGATCCGCCAGACCCGGGCGATGTCACTGGCTCGATCCTGCAACAACCGAGGTGCCTCGGCGCACGCTTGTTCCAGCGTCATCGGCCCGCTCGCCAAGGCAAACGCGGCATCGATGCCATGTTCGTACAACGCCTGATACCCCTCACCCAAAGTGCCTGCGATCACGATCACCGGCACGCCCTGCTCCCGGGCAACGCGCGCCACGCCAAACGGCGTCTTGCCACGCAAGGTCTGGGCATCGAAGCGTCCTTCGCCGGTCATCACCAGATCGGCACCTTTAACGGCCTCGGCCAACCCGACCAACTCGGCGACCACTTCCACCCCGGCTTTAAATTGCGCACCGAGGAAGGCCTTGGCAGCAAACCCCAAGCCACCTGCCGCGCCACTGCCGGGTTCATCCTTGACGTCATGACCCAGCGCATCGGCGCACAGATCGGCGAAGTGCCCGAGCGCGCTGTCCAGTTGCTGCACCTGCTCGGGCGATGCACCTTTTTGCGGGCCGAAAATCGCTGATGCGCCGTGAGGGCCACACAAGGGGTTGTTGACGTCAGCGGCAATGTCGAAGCGCACCCCGCTCAGACGCGAATCCATGTCGCTCAGATCAATGCGATCCAGTTGCGTCAACGCCAAGCCGCCCGGCGCCAGGGGCTGCCCCTGCGCATCCAGCAACTTCACACCCAGCGCCTGCATCGCCCCGGCGCCGCCGTCGTTGGTGGCACTGCCGCCAATCGCCAGAATCACCCGTTGCGCCCCGGCATCGAGCGCCGCGCGAATCAATTCACCGGTGCCGAAGGTGCTGCTGGTGCACGCGTCACGCTGGCCTGGCGGGACCAGTTGCAGGCCGCTGGCTTCAGCCATTTCGATGATTGCGGTGTGGTTCTTCGGCAGCCAACCCCATGCGGCGTCGACCATCGCCCCGAGCGGCCCCCGTACATTCGTGCGGCGCAATTCGCCTTCGCACGCGGCCAGAATCGACTCGACCGTCCCCTCCCCGCCGTCAGCCATCGGGCACTTGATCAATTGCGCGTCTGGCCAGACCTCTGCCAGCCCCAGCGCAATGGCGTCGGCCACACCTTGGGCACTGAGGCTGTCTTTGAACGAATCGGGGGCGATGACGATTTTCATGCGAGTTCTCCAGTTCCAATGCGCTCCATGCTGCCAGTCGGCAGAAACAATAACGCCAGTCCGTTGCACAAGTGGCCATGGCGTTTATTGTTCATTTCCACAAAACCCACACAGTCACCGTAGCAGCTGCCGAGCCTGCGAGGCTGCGTTCGGCGGCGAAGCCGTCGTGAAATCATGCGCTGCGGTGTGTCAGGTAAATCATGCTTACCGGTTTTACGACTGCTGCGCAGCCGAACGCAGCCTCGCAGGCTCGGCAGCTGCTACAGGGTTTGTGTTAGGTCAGTCGGTTTGGGGCAGGAGCTGCACGCCGAGATAGAGCGCAAGCATGCCGTCCAGCTTGAGCGGATCAACGCCGCTCAACTCGGCGATTCGCTCCATTCGATAGCGCAAGCTGTTGCGATGAATGCCCAGCGCATCGGCACAGGCCTGGCTTTGGCCATCGTGATCACACCAACTGCGCAACGTCGCGAGCAACTGGCCGTTGCTGTCCTTGGCGATGACTTTGCGCAACGGCTTGAGCAACTCATCCAGTGCGTCGTCGTTACGATGGCGCCAGAGCATCACCGGCAATCGATAACGGGTCAGCGTCAGCAAACGTGATCGCGGCAATACATCGCGCCCATACGCCAGCAAGTCGCCGACCCGCCGGTAGCAGCGCCGCAACCCCGACAAGCCATCGGCCTGCCCGCCCACGGCGATGCGCAGAATGTTCCAGCCCAGGCCATCGAGCTTTTCCAGCAACCGATCATTCTCAATGGTTTGCGCGGCCGGTCGGCACCACAGCAACGACGACTTGGCTGAACTGACGCACCAACTGTCCGGGTAACGCGTGCTCAGCCAGGCACTCAGCGCTTCAACGGTTTGCGTCGGGCCGTGCTCCATACCCAACTCAAACAGGTAAGGCACCCGGGTCATTTGCGGTTTGAGCCCCAATTGCTGTGCTTCATCCAGCAACCGAGGTGAGTCCCCCGCCTCGCTCAGCAACAATGCCAGCAGATCATCGCAACGCTGACGCCGCCATTGCTGCTCGGCCTGCTGATTGCGCTGGCCCACGAGCATTTCCGCGGTCATTCGCACCAGTTCGGCATAGGTGCGCAGCGCCTCGGGTTCGCCGGTAATGCCGAGCACGCCAATCAAGCGCCCATCGAGCAACAGCGGCAGGTTGATGCCCGGCTGCACGCCCTTGAGATGAATCGCGGTCTGCGCGTCGATTTCCACCACTCGACCATTGGCCAGCACCAGTTGCGCGCCTTCGTGGCGGGTGTTGATGCGTTCGGGTTCGCCGCTGCCAAGAATCAATCCCTGGCTGTCCATGACGTTGACGTTGTACGGCAGGATGGCCATTGCCCGGTCGACGATGTCCTGGGCCAGGTCGTGATCGAGTTCGAACATAACGGGGATCCTTGAAAACGGGGTGGGACGGGTTGTTCACCCGCACAGGCCTTGGTCGCAAACCCTGTGCTCAGGCACAAAGACAACAACCCGGGGCGTGACCGAGACTCACTGGGCGATCAACGTTACCCTTGCATCGCAAAAAATCATAATAAAGAGAGAGCCGCCATGTCACAGAGCGCCGCCGCTACCCAGGCCATCGTTGACGAGAAAAACGCCGTCTACAAACGCATTACCCTGCGTTTGATTCCCTTCATCTTCATCTGCTACCTGTTCAACTACCTCGACCGGGTGAACGTTGGATTTGCCAAGTTGCAGATGCTCGACGCGCTGAAATTCAGCGAAACCGTGTACGGCCTCGGTGCCGGTATTTTCTTTATCGGCTACGTGCTGTGCGGCGTGCCAAGCAACCTGGCCCTGACCAAGTTTGGCCCACGGCGCTGGATCGCGTTGATGATGATCGTCTGGGGCACGTTGTCGACCTGCCTGCTGTTCGTCACCACCCCGACCGAGTTCTACACCTTGCGCCTGTTCACCGGCGCGGCCGAAGCCGGGTTCTTCCCGGGCGTGGTGCTGTACCTCTCGCAGTGGTTCCCGACTTTCCGCCGTGGCCGCATCATGGCGCTGTTCATGTCGGCGATCCCGGTGTCCGGCCTGCTGGGCAGCCCGTTCTCCGGCTGGATCCTCAATCACTTTGGTGCAGGCCAGGGCGGCTTGGCCGGCTGGCAGTGGATGTTTCTGCTGCAAGGCATTCCGACCATCATCCTCGGCGCCCTCGCCTATTTCCTGTTGAGCGACAGCTACGCCAACGCCAAATGGCTGACCCCGTTTGAGCGCTCGGTGCTGGAAGCGGATCACGCTGAAGACCTGGCCAACAAACCGAAAACCACCACCGATTCGTTGTCGGCGGTGTTCAAGAACCCGGCGATCTGGGCGTTCGGCTTGATCTACTTCTGCATTCAGAGCGGTGTCTACGCGATCAACTTCTGGCTGCCGTCGATCATCAAGAACCTGGGCTTCAGCGACAACATGGTGATTGGCTGGCTGAGCGCGATTCCGTACCTGTTGGCCGCCGTTTTCATGCTGATGGTCGGTCGCTCGGCGGATTTGCGCAAAGAACGCCGCTGGCACTTGGTGGTGCCGATGCTGATGGGCGCAGTCGGCCTGCTGATCGCGGTGAACTTTGCGACGACGCCGGCCATTGCGATTCTCGGCCTGACCATCGCCACCATGGGCGCCCTCACCGGCCTGCCGATGTTCTGGCCGGTGCCAACGGCGCTGCTGAGCGCGGGCGCGGCGGCGGGTGGCTTGGCGTTGATCAACTCGATGGGGCAGATGGCGGGTTTCCTCAGCCCGTACCTCGTGGGTTGGGTCAAGGACAGCACCGGTTCGACCGATGCGGCGTTGTACCTGCTGGCAGGCGTGATCGTGTGCGGCAGCTTGCTGGCGCTGCGCATGACGCGCACGTTGCGGGTGTAAGCCTGTTCTACACCGATAAAAAACGGCCCTTTCGGCTAATGCCGATGAATTTTCAGTAACGCAATTTGTAGCAGCTGGCGCAGCCTGCGTTCGGCTGCGCAGCAGTCGTGAAATCAGACGATGCGGTGTTTCAGGAAGACCACATGTTCCGGTTTCACGACTGCTTCGCAGCCGAACGCAGGCTGCGCCAGCTGCTACAGATCGCGTAGTGGCTTAACTAATCGGTGTTAGACATGGGGGTCGACGTTGTCGAGCATCTGGTTCACCGCCAGTTCGCCCAGCATGACCGAGTTTTGAATGCCCAGCAGGGTGTGGCGCTGTGTTCCGTTCAATTGCCCGGCGAAATCACTCAACATGACACTCGCTGACGCCAACGTCTCGCAGGCATTGACCAGCAGGGTTTCGTGATCGGTGTTGGAGCCTACGAAGTAGATCGTGCTGGGTTTGCGTGGGGTGTCTTTGGGGATGACCGGTTTGAGGTAGTAATCGAGGGCTCGGTCGGCGGCGGTGTTGAGCTTTTTGGAGTCGGTGGAATCGTAGGGGGAAACGTCGTCGGTGTCGGTTTCTGGTGGGTTGGGTGTGATCTTGAACATAGATGAAACTCCTTGCGTCGAATAAGGAGCCATCACTTTCGCTACCAAACGAAGAGGTGGTGGCCATACGCAGGTTGGTAGACCGGGACGCAAGGAGACCGGCGCGCCCGAAGACGCCCTGTGCATGACCACCATAAAGTCGAGACGAAAAACGCCACGAAATAGTGATGCTGCGAACCTTACGTAAATCCCGGGCTACCAAACCCGATCGCTGTTTTTCAGCGACGAGCAAACGATAGAACCCAGGCCCAAGGCGCACAAGCCGGCGGATTCTGGCGCAGTCGTAGGTAACGGCGCAAGGTTATGTAGCCTCCAGCCCCATCCATTCCGACCGTTTAAACATTGCTGTTTATTGCCAATGCGCCCACCGATTAATTGAGCGGATATTCCGATTGCTCCCGACGACGGTTCTGGTATTTGATTGAGGCCTTTCTCCCACCGGTAAAAGGATTTCCTCATGAGCTATCGCACGCTGGGTCATTCGGGTTTGCAGGTCTCTACCCTGACCCTGGGCACGATGATGTTCGGCGAACAGACCAGCACCGAAGATTCCCTGCGGATCATCGACAAGGCCTGGGACCAGGGCATCAATTTCATCGACACTGCGGACGTTTACACGGGCGGACGTTCGGAAGAAATCGTCGGCGAAGCGATTGCCGGCAATCGGCATGAATGGGTGCTGGCGACCAAGGTCGGCTTCGGCCCGGTGGACGGTGTGCCGAACCGCAGCGGCTTGAGCCGCAAACACCTGTTCAACGGCATCGACGCCAGCCTGACGCGTTTGGGCACCGACTATCTCGACATCTATTACCTGCACCGCGAAGACCACAACACGCCGTTGGAAGTGACCGTGTCAGCGATGGGCGATCTGATTCGCCAGGGCAAGGTCCGTTACTGGGGTTTGTCGAACTACCGTGGCTGGCGTATCGCCGAGGTGATTCGCGTGGCCGATCAACTGGGCGTCGACCGGCCAGTGATCAGTCAACCGCTGTACAACATCGTCAACCGCCAGGTGGAAACCGAGCAGATGACTGCCGCGCAAAACTACGGCCTGGGGGTGGTGCCTTACAGCCCGTTGGCGCGGGGTGTGCTCAGCGGCAAATACGCGCCGGACGTGAAGCCGGACGCCAACAGCCGTGCCGGGCGCGCCGACAAACGCATTCTGGAAACCGAATGGCGGGTTGAGTCGTTGCGCATTGCCCAGCAGATTCAGCAGTACACCCAGGAACGTGGCGTGGGGATTGTCGAGTTTGCTATCGCCTGGGTGTTGAACAACGGTGCGGTGACGTCGGCCATCGTTGGGCCCCGTACTGAAGAACAATGGGACGCCTACACCAAAGCGCAAGCGGTGAAGATTACGGCTGAAGATGAGGCGTTTATTGATTCGCTGGTGGTGCCTGGGCACTCGTCGACACCGGGGTTTAATGACGTGAGCCACTTCGTGTCGGGCCGTAAACCGCGCAATACCTGAAGAAACACAATCCACTGTAGGAGCATGGCTTGCCCGCGATGGTATCGACGCGGTCTAACTGACGCACCGCGTTGCCTGCATCGCGGGCAAGCCATGCTCCTACGGTTGATAGGTGTTGATCGGTAGATCAGTGTTTAGATTGAAAACCACGTATCCTCTGCGCCCCGTTTCACGTTCAACCTCGCGAGGGCAGTTTGTCTAAAGGTATCGCTTTATCGGTCACAGCCTCGGTGCTGTTTGCCGTCATGTATTACTACACCTCGTTACTCACTCCCCTGAGTGGCGTGGAAATTTTCGGCTGGCGGATGCTGCTGACCGTGCCGTGCATGACCGTATTCATGGTGGTGTCCGGTGAATGGAAGCATGTGGTCGGGATTGCTCGGCGCGTCAAAGCGAATCCGAAACTGGCTGCCGGCCTGATCGCCTCCTCGGCCCTGCTCGCGGTGCAACTCTGGCTGTTTATGTGGGCGCCGCTCAACGGCTACAGCCTTGACGTATCGCTGGGTTATTTCCTGCTGCCGCTGACCATGGTGCTCACTGGGCGGATCGCCTACGGTGAACGCCTCTCCTACCTACAAAAAATCGCCGTGTTTTTTGCCTGCCTCGGGGTGGCGAACGAGGTGTATCAAGTCGGTGGCTTTTCCTGGGCGACGTTGCTGGTGTGTATCGGCTATCCGACCTATTTTGTCGTGCGTAAACGCCTGGCAACGGACAACCTGGGCGGGTTATGGCTGGACATGGCGCTGACGCTGCCGGTGGTTTTCTGGTTCGTGCAGAGTGGTGAACAGGGCTTTGGTGTGTTCGATCAACATCCGTGGCTGTCACTGTTGATCCCGATTCTCGGGGTGATCAGCGCTTCAGCATTGGTGGTTTACATCATCGCCAGCCGCTTGTTGCCGTTCAGTCTTTTCGGGCTGTTGAGTTATGTCGAGCCGGTGCTGTTGCTGGGCGTGGCGCTGTTGCTCGGGGAAAGCATCAAGCCTGGAGAATGGCTGACGTACATTCCGATCTGGATGGCAGTCGTGGTGCTGGTGTTTGAAGGGTTCAAGCATCTGATGCGACAGAGCCGCAAACCAATGTAACTGAAATGAAAAAGCCCGATCAATTGATCGGGCTTTTTTACATCTACTGCGGTTTAGTCGGTGGACAGCACGCCACGACGAACCTGGTCACGCTCGATCGATTCAAACAGTGCCTTGAAGTTGCCTTCGCCGAAACCATCGTCGCCTTTACGCTGGATGAATTCGAAGAACACCGGGCCCATCAGGGTTTCCGAGAAGATCTGCAGCAGCAGTCGCTTGTCGCCCGACTCCGACGAACCGTCCAGCAAAATACCCCGCGCTTGCAGTTCGTTGACGGGCTCGCCGTGGTTCGGCAAACGGCCTTCGAGCATTTCGTAGTAGGTTTCCGGCGGCGCGGTCATGAAGCGCATGCCGATGCTTTTCAGGTGGTCCCACGTCTTGATCAGGTCCTCGCTGAGGAAGGCCACGTGCTGGATGCCTTCGCCGTTGAACTGCATCAGGAACTCTTCGATCTGCCCGGCGCCCTTGGACGATTCTTCGTTCAGCGGGATGCGGATCATGCCGTCCGGCGCGGTCATGGCCTTGGAAGTCAGACCGGTGTATTCGCCCTTGATGTCGAAGTAGCGAATTTCACGGAAGTTGAACAGCTTCTCGTAGAAGTTCGCCCAGTACGCCATGCGCCCGCGATACACGTTGTGAGTCAGGTGGTCGATGATTTTCAGGCCAGCGCCGACCGGGTTACGGTCCACGCCTTCGATGAACACAAAGTCGATGTCATAGATCGAGCTGCCTTCACCAAAACGGTCGATCAGGTACAGCGGCGCACCGCCAATACCTTTGATCGCCGGCAGGTGCAGTTCCATCGGGCCGGTTTCGATGTGGATCGGCTGGGCGCCGAGTTCCAGCGCACGCTTGTAGGCCTTTTGCGAATCCTTGACGCGGAACGCCATGCCGCACACCGACGGGCCGTGTTCGGCCGCGAAGTACGAAGCGACGCTGTTGGGTTCGTTGTTGAGGATCAGGTTGATTGCGCCCTGACGATACAGGTGCACGTCTTTGGAGCGGTGGGTCGCAACCTTGGTGAAGCCCATGATCTGGAAGATCGGCTCCAGGGTGTTTGGGGTCGGCGATGCGAATTCGATGAACTCAAAGCCCATCAGGCCCATTGGGTTTTCGTATAAATCTGCCATTTTGGCGCCTCATCATGCTTTTAGAATTAACAAATGTTAGTTGCTAGCAATGCTGAGACCGGCGGGTGGCGCACAGGAGATGCCCCGCACGCTGCGGGCGAGGAAGTCACCGTAGATCAATTGAAACCCGAAACTCTTCATTGTCGACCCAAGGCTCTGGCGGGCAAGGCTTCTGCTGCCAGAAGACGTTTATTATTGTATGCGTAAACCGATTCTACACAGCGTAAATCGGTTTGTCCGCCTTCTGTATCAAATCCCCTTTTTCCCTACTCGTGCAAGGGGTTTGTTGCAGAGGAAAATCCCCAGCAGGATCAGCCCTCCTCCCAGGCACATCGCCCACGTCAACGGCTCGCCCAGCAGCAACGCTCCAAGGATGACAGCGGTCAGCGGGTTCAAGGCAATGAACACGCCAGCGCGCGTCGCGCCAATCTGGCGGATGCCGTCGTAATACCCGATGTAGGCCAGCGCCGAGCCCAATACGCCGAGGTACATCAGGCTCAGCCATTGTTGCGGGCCGAGGCTCTGGAGCGCGCCGAGACTCAATTGGCCAGTCGCAGCACTCGTCACCCACAGCATCACCGTCCCCAGCAGGATCGAATAGGTCACGGTCTGCACCGGCCCCAAGGACTGATTCAGGCCTTTGGAAAACAGCGAGTAAATGCCCCAGCCGAGCACGCAGCCGAAAATCATCAGGTCACCGATCCAGGCATCGGCATGACCGGCCAGCCACTGCGGATTGCGGCTGACAATCACCACACTGGCGCCGCCAATACAGATGACGATGCCGGCGACTTTCGCCCGACCCAATCGCTCCTTGAACAGCAACCACGAAGCCAGGCCGATCACAGCCGGGTTCAGCGCGACGATTAATGAGGCGCGCGAGGCATTGATGTAATGCAACCCGTAAAAGAAGCACAGGTTGTAGAAGAAGATCCCGAAGAACCCCAGCAGCGCCAGTTGCAGCCATTGCCGTGGGCTCGGCCGGGATAAAGGAATTCGGGCCAGCAGCAGAAACAGCAACAATGCTGCGCTGGCCAGCAAGAACCGAAGGCTGGCGGCGAACAACGGGTTGAGGCTGTCGGCCAGGAAACGCCCCGCAACGAATGTCCCACCCCAGATCATGGTGACGGCAGCAAGTTTCCAATAAACCGCGCTTTGGGATGGCGCTGTTTGCATAAAGGTCGTCATGAGAGAACAAAACCGGACTGAAGTAGATGGCGTATCATTAGACTAATGATCGATCATCGTAAAATGAGTAAACACTCATGACACTCAGTCAACTTGAAATCTTTTCGCTGGTTGCTGAACTGCGCGGCTTTACGGCGGCCGCCAATCGCCTGGGTATCTCCCAATCGGCGGTTTCTCATGCACTGAAGTCGCTGGAACAAGAGTTGGGCGTCGAACTGATGCGGCGTCATCAGTCCCAGGTGGAGTTGAGCGACATCGGCCAACAGCTTTTGCTGCGCGCCAGGGCAATGCTCGGCTTGGCCAATACCTTGCGCCAGGAAGCCGCGGATGCGCGCGGGATGAAACGCGGCACGTTGCGCATCGGCTCGTTTGGCCCGACCTCGTCGATCAAGCTGCTGCCGTTGATCCTGCAGCATTACCGCGTGGCTCACCCGGGCATCGAAGTCCACATAGACGAAGGCCCAGACCTCCAAGTGTTGCAATGGCTTGAGGAGCGACGCGTCGATATCGGCTTCGTGGTGCTGCCGCAGGAGCGTTTTGACACCTTTGCACTGATTGAGGACCAGATGGTTGCTCTGCTTCCAGCCAATCATGCGCTGGCAAGTCATGACGCTTTAAGCCTGAGCGACTTGTGCCACGACCCGTTCGTACTGACGGAAGCCGGGTCGTCGGAACTGGTGTCACGGATGTTCAACGCCGCCCGGCTGACACCGAACATCCGTTACCGCTGCTCACAATTGATCAGTACGCTGGACACGGTCAGTCGTGGCGATGCACTGACCGTCGTCGCTGAAGGCTCGCTACCTGAAGACAACTACTGTCGCTATGTGAAGAAACCGCTGTCGCCCCCCGTCATGCGCCATGTCGGGCTGGCGGTGCTTGATCAGCGCCAGTCTTCACCCGCCACGCTGGCGTTTATCAAACTGGCCACGCGCCTGAACGCCCGTTGAGCAGCACAAGCGTCAAGGGCCAACTATCATGGCCTCTACCTGCACTCTTTTTGGGAGGCGTGTTGTCGTCCTGCCAGCATTTGAGAGCCCTGATTCTTCGTGAGAGGTTTCGCGAATGCCATTGAGCGCCAAAAGTCGTCGCCCGTTCGGCAGCCACACTTTTGTGACACTGCTCTGCGGATTGCTCCCGGTGATATTGGGTTTTGCCATTCTGTATATGCAGGCTGAACGGGTGCTCCGGCAAAGTACCCAATCGACCGCAGACGAAGCGCTGCGCCAGTTCGAACTGATGCTCGACAATACTGCCCAATCCGCACGCGAGTTGCTGCCGCTGGCTGGCCAGGCCTGTAATGACGTCAAGTTGGCCCTGCGCGAACAAGTCACCCGTCGCCCGTTTGTGCGTTCCGCAAGCCTGGTGTTGGACGACAACCTCTATTGCAGCTCGTTGTTCGGCGACGCCCAAGAGAAGGTCAATGCCGGCGACTACACGCAAGGCTCACTGTGGCTGATGAATGGCAACCCGGTCACGCCCGATACCGCGTTGTTGGTGTATCGCCTGAGCAAGGGAAAACAGGGCGCACTGACGACCCTGGACGGCTACCACTTAAGTAACGTGCTGCGCCTGATTGGCCGCAAGACGTTGCTGTTACTGCAAGTCGGCCCGAACTGGCTGTCCACCGACGGCAAGGTCCACGTAGGCGCCCTGCCCGTTTTGCCTGTGGCCGAAAGCAAACTCACGTCCTCGCACTATGCCTTTACCGTCGCAGCCGGTTTCCCCGAGGGGGAAAACTGGCGGTACATGGCCAGTGAATACCCGCCACTGTTCAGCCTGTTGATTTTTTTTGGTGTGGTATCGGGCGCCATCGGACATGTCTTGCAAAAACGTACATGGTCGCCGACACACGAAATGCAGCGCGCGCTAAAGGCGCAAGAGTTTGTCCCGTATTTTCAGCCGGTGGTGCACGGCGATACGAAGAAATGGTCCGGCACTGAAGTGTTGATGCGCTGGAAACACCCGAAGGAAGGCATGGTGCGCCCTGATCTGTTCATCCCGTTTGCCGAACATTCCGGGTTGATCGTGCCCATGACCCGTTCGTTGATGCAACAGACGGCCCAATGCCTGGGGCCTGTTTCACAATCGTTCGATAGCCCCTTTCACATCGGTATCAATATCACCGCCAGCCACTGCAACGACCTGGAACTGGTCAAGGACTGCCGTGCGTTTCTAAGAGCCTTCGCACCCGGCTCCATTCACCTGGTACTGGAACTGACTGAGCGCGAACTGATCAAGCCGAGTGAGATTACGCTTGAGCTGTTCGAACAGCTTCATGCACTGGGTGTGATGATCGCCATTGACGACTTCGGTACCGGTCACTCGAGCCTGGTTTATCTGCGCCAGTTCAATGTGGACTTCCTGAAAATCGACCAGAGTTTTGTCGCGATGATCGGCATCGACGCCCTCTCGCGACACATTCTGGACACCATCATCGAACTCTCGGTCAAGCTCGACCTGGGAATTGTTGCCGAAGGTGTGGAAACCGAAGAACAAAGTGACTATCTGACCGCTCACGGTGTGAACTTCCTGCAAGGTTATCTGTTCGGCCAACCGATGCCCGGTGCCGAGTTCATTAACGCATTAACCCACCATTAACTAACGCCTCTAAAGCGACGAGACATCGACACCGCGCACCAATTTGAATCAAAAGACTACTGTTGTTACATGAAGAAAAAGTCAGGATTTACTCTTGAGCAATTAACTACTACAATTTTTCATGCCTGTGCAAGATTGGCAGGTGAGCCACTATCACCGAGTCGCTTCAAGGCTCTTGGCTTATAGCTTTGTTTGCGGTTGGTATCAGCCAAACACACTATTGGAGTAAAGATATTGTCCAGACTCGCTGAATTTCGTGCAGCTGAAAAGGCCCTTCAGGAACAGCTCAAGCAGCTGGAATCGCTGAAGAATGATGCCGGGCTCAAGAAAGAAATCGAATTCGAAGAAAAGCTCCAGGGGCTGATGAAAACCTACGGCAAAGGCCTGCGTGACATCATCGCCATTCTCGATCCGAACCCGGCAAAATCCGGTCTGCAACAAGCAAAAACACCTAAAACCCGCCGCGCTCGCGTGGTCAAGGTCTATCAGAACCCGCACACCGGCGAACTGATTGAAACCAAGGGTGGCAACCACCGAGGCCTGAAGGCCTGGAAGGAACAATACGGTGCCGCCACCGTTGATTCCTGGCTGCGCGGCTAACAGCTAGCGGTTATAAAAAAGCCCTGCCAATGCAGGGCTTTTTCATGAATACCCTCTAAATGCAACGATTAGTAGGGCTCAACTCGCAACTTGCCGATTAACTTTGCGCTTAATGCCTTTGGGTATCTAAAAATTTCGGTTCAAGCCAAAATCCGCTTCCACGTAAAATCCCGGCACTAAAGTTTCAAGCTGTTTCGTACCCCCTCAATTTCTTCCTGACTTGCCTTATAAGCCTCGGCCTGCCCCGCGAACGAAAGTACATAGGCTTTATCGTCGTCCACCGCACCCACCAATGTTTGCGACAGCACATGTCGCCCGTTTTGGGTGATGGTGCATGTAGTTTCCATCGCCGACAGACGGCTCAATGTCGCGGGATGAATTTTGTTGCAGACACTTTGATAGCCGCTTTGAAAGAAGTCCTTCTGCACCGCCTTGCGCATCTCCAGCAGCACGCCTTGCACATTCACCTGATGACCGCTTTCAACCTGAGTCATGGTCAACTCCATGACCATCACTGGCGTGCCGCCTTCATCGTTTTTGACCGCACGCTGACGGGAAACAGCAGCGCTGGCACCCTCTTGCGCAAGGGGCTCGACCACCCAGCCACTTGGCCACGTCACTTGGGGCGCCTCTGCCTGTGCGCTGGCAACCGCAGACAAGATGCCCAACAGGACAAACATCGGCTTATAGAATCGAACCATTGCAATAAACACTCACGGATTGAACCGCAAAGTCTGAGCCTCGGCCGCTTGTCAGGCAATAGCAGACTGTTTGGGTTTGGTGTTGTCTGAGGCGTTGCGTATCATTGTCGCCATTCGTTAGCCCCACTTATTTTTCCGGAGGGCCCATGAGCCTGCACGAACTGAACACCTTCCCAGGCGTCACCGCCCAGCCTGACACCGCGACCCAGAAGTTCGTCTTCAACCACACCATGCTGCGGGTCAAGGACATCACCAAATCCCTGGATTTCTACACCCGCATCCTCGGTTTCACGCTGGTGGAAAAACGCGACTTCCCGGAAGCCGAGTTCAGCCTGTATTTCCTCGCCCTGGTTGACAAAAACCAGGTTCCGGCCGACGCCGCTGCTCGCACCGAGTGGATGAAATCGATCCCCGGCATTCTCGAACTGACCCACAACCACGGCACCGAGAACGACCCTGACTTCGCTTACCACAACGGCAACACCGACCCGCGTGGTTTCGGTCATATCTGCATCTCCGTGCCGGACATTCGTGCAGCGTGCGAACGCTTCGAAGCACTGGGCTGCGATTTCCAGAAACGCCTCAATGACGGACGCATGAAGAGCCTGGCCTTTATCAAGGACCCGGATGCTTACTGGGTCGAGATCATTCAGCCCGCACCGCTGTAAATCCGCGTCTTCCCGAGGCACAAAAAAACCCCATGATCTCTCATGGGGTTTTGTCTTTTCAGCGTCGGCGTTTACGCTGGAGCCGAAGTCCGGATCAAGTGATCGAATGCGCTCAAGGAAGCCTTGGCGCCCTCACCCACGGCGATCACGATCTGCTTGTACGGCACGGTGGTCACGTCACCGGCGGCAAATACGCCCGGCATCGAGGTTTCACCGCGAGCATCGACGATGATCTCGCCACGAGGCGACAACTCGATGGTGCCCTTGAGCCAATCGGTGTTGGGCAACAAACCGATCTGCACAAAGATGCCTTCGAGGTTGACCGTATTGAACTCGCCTGAATCGCGATCCTTGTAGACCAGCCCCGTAACCTTCTGGCCATCACCTTTTACTTCGCTGGTCAGGGCGCTGGTGATAACGGTGACGTTAGGCAGGCTGAACAACTTGCGTTGCAACACCGCATCAGCGCGCAACTTGCTGTCGAATTCCAGCAGCGTAACGTGGCTGACGATACCGGCCAGATCGATAGCCGCCTCAACGCCTGAGTTACCGCCGCCAATTACCGCGACGCGCTTGCCTTTGAACAGCGGACCGTCGCAGTGCGGACAGAAACATACGCCTTTGGCCTTGTATTGCTGTTCGCCCGGCACACCCATTTCACGCCAGCGGGCGCCGGTGGCAAGGATCAGTGCCTTGGTTTTCAGCGTGGCTCCGCTTTCGAAACGAACCTCATGCAACTCACCGGGATTCTTCGCCGGGATCAGTGCCGTGGCCCGCTGCAGGTTCATGATATCGACGTCGTATTGCTTGACGTGTTCTTCGAGGGCGCTGGCCAGTTTCGGCCCCTCGGTTTCCTGCACGGAAATGAAGTTCTCGATGGCCATGGTGTCGAGCACCTGCCCACCAAACCGTTCTGCCGCGACGCCAGTGCGAATACCTTTACGCGCCGCATAGATCGCGGCCGAAGCACCGGCTGGCCCACCGCCGACCACCAGCACATCAAAGGCTTGTTTGGCGCTGATCTTCTCGGCTTGACGCTCGATACCGCTGGTGTCGAGTTTGGCGAGGATTTCTTCCAGGCCCATGCGGCCCTGGCCGAAGTTCACGCCGTTCAGGTACACACTGGGCACCGCCATGATCTGACGGTCATCGACTTCAGCCTGGAACAGTGCGCCGTCGATGGCGACGTGGCGGATGTTCGGGTTCAGCACGGCCATCAGGTTCAGCGCCTGAACGACGTCCGGGCAGTTCTGGCAGGACAGCGAGAAGTAAGTCTCGAAGCTGAATTCGCCTTTGAGCGAGCGGATCTGTTCGATCACTTCAACACTGGCTTTCGAAGGGTGGCCGCCGACTTGCAACAGTGCCAACACTAATGACGTGAATTCGTGGCCCATCGGGAGGCCGGCAAAACGCAGGCTGATATCGGCTCCTGGGCGATTGATCGAGAACGATGGCTTGCGTGCATCATCACCGTTATCGAGCAAAGTAATCTGGGTGGAAAGACTGGCAACGTCTTTCAACAGTTCGAGCATTTCCTGGGATTTCGCACCGTCGTCGAGGGAGGCAACGATCTCGATCGGCTGGGTGACCCGTTCCAGGTACGATTTCAACTGGGCTTTAAGATTGGCGTCCAACATACGGGCGATTTCCTTTCTGGTGTTTCATAAAAAGCAGACATAAAAAACGCCCGAGCGAATCTCGCCCGGGCGTTTTTATTGGGCGGTGCAGCTTACTGAGTAGGTGCGGCGTACCGCCCTGATGAAGCGCTCACAGACTTAGATCTTGCCGACCAGGTCCAGGGACGGTGCCAGAGTGGCCTCGCCTTCTTTCCACTTGGCTGGGCAAACCTGGCCTGGGTGAGCAGCGACGTACTGGGCAGCCTTGATTTTGCGCAGCAGCTCGGAAGCGTCACGGCCAACGCCGCCATCGTTCAGCTCAACGATTTTGATCTGGCCTTCAGGGTTGATCACGAAGGTGCCACGGTCAGCCAGACCGGCTTCTTCGATCAGCACGTCGAAGTTGCGGGAGATGGCGTGAGTCGGGTCGCCGATCATGGTGTACTGGATTTTGCCGATGGCTGGCGAAGTGTTGTGCCAGGCAGCGTGGGCAAAATGGGTGTCGGTGGAAACGCTGTAGATCTCGACGCCCAGCTTCTGGAACGCGTCGTAGTTATCAGCCAGGTCTTCCAGTTCAGTCGGGCAAACGAAGGTGAAGTCAGCTGGGTAAAAGAAAACGACCGACCACTTGCCTTTCAGGTCAGCGTCCGAGACTTTTACGAAGTCGCCGTTTTTGAAGGCGTCAGCTTTGAACGGTTTAACTTGGCTGTTGATGATAGGCATCGATGACTCTCCGTCAGGGTTGAAAAGTTTGGTTGAGAAGTTGATGGGGTGAATCCTACCCAACCGATCCCCGGATGGCTCATTGGCAAACCTGATGCTGCTGATTTGTTTTCGCTATTAGCCGACGGTATTAATAGAAGAAAACGTGATCTACAGCGCCACTGGCTTTTCAGTGACCCGAGCCATTCCGAGAAACGGGCTGGCTTCAACATAGCGCATGGCGGACTTCATATCCTTCCAGCCCACGTAACTCATCAACGACTTCAAGTCCCAACCGCTCTGATGCGCCCAAGTGGCAAACCCGCGCCGCAAGGAGTGACTGGTGTAGTGCTCGGCGGGAATACCGGCACGTTCCAGCGCCTGACGCAGTAACGGGATGACGCTGTTGGCATGCAACCCCTCCTCGCTCAAGTGACCCCACCGGTCAATGCCGCGAAACACCGGCCCGCGAACCAATGCCGCCTCGTTGATCCAGGCGATATACGCCTGCACTGGACACAAGCGCTGCAAGGCAGGCGTCTGATAGGTTTTCCCAAGGTTTTCGCGATCGCTTTTGCTGCGCGGCAAATAGACGGTGATGCCCGAGCCGGCGCTGGCATGCACGTGCTCAATCTGTACGCGGCACAACTCATCGCTACGGAAACCACGCCAGAAGCCCAACAGGATCAGCGCCATGTCGCGCTGCGCCCTGAGCAGAGTCGGTTGGTCACCTTGAGATTTGGCGGTTTGTGCCTCCAGCTCAAGCCAGGCCACCACCTGTTCCAGATGCTGAAGCTGCAGGGGCTCGGCCTGTTTCTCTTGAGCCGGGTGCAACGCACGGATGCCCTTGAACACTTTTTGCACCACCGGCGACTTGGTCGGGTCGGGAAACCCCTGGCTGTTGTGCCACTGCGCCAGCGCCGACAAACGCAGCTTCAACGTATTGATGGACAACACTCCCGCATGCGCCACGAGGTAGCGCGCAACGCTGTCGCTGGTAGCCGGCAAAAAACCGCCCCAACTGACCTCGAAATGCTCGATGGCTGCCCGGTAGCTGCGACGGGTGTTGTCGCGCGTAGCGGCTTGTAGGTATCGATCCAGCTCAGTCATCGGCTCAACTCTCTAAACGTACCGCTTTGGCGGGTCTAATCGTGCTGTGCGGCTGATCACACGGGGTAATACCAGTATATCCCGCATGACAAACTGACATCATTTATCTTTATTTTTCAGATGGTACACTGCGTACTTTAGTGGCATGTACCACAGTACGAAATCGTAGGAAAACTCATGGCTCGTGGCGGCGTAAATAAAGCAGTGGTGCAAGCAGCACGTTTGGCGATCCTCGCCCGCGGCGAAAACCCAAGCATCGATGCAGTACGAATCGAAATGGGCAACACCGGCTCGAAAACCACCATTCACCGCTACCTGAAAGAACTGGATGACGGTCGCGAACGCGCCGAGCCTGCGCCAGAGCCTATCGATGATGAGCTGGCAGGCCTGGTTTCGCGCTTGGCACAACGCCTCAAGGAGAAGGCTCAGGAACCCATCGATCAGGCTCGCGAGCAGTTTGATCAGCAGCGAAAAACACTGGAAAGCCAGCTTACAGAGGCCCGGGAAACCAACGCCGAATTGCATCAGCAATATGAGATGCAAAGCCTGGCGCTGACACAGGAATCGGAATCGCTGCAAGAAACCCGCTCGATGCTGCAAACCGAACAAACCCGCAACGCCGGGCTGAATCAGGCACTGGCCGGCTTCGAATTGCGCCTGCAGGACAAGGACGAACAAATCCGCTCGCTGGAAGAGAAGCACCTGCACGCGCGCGAGGCATTGGAGCACTACCGCAACGCCGTCAAGGAACAGCGCGAACAGGAACAAAGCCGCCATGAAAGCCAGGTGCAGCAGATTCAGATGGAACTGCGTCAGTCGCAACAGAGTGCAATGGTGCGCCAGGACGAAATCACTCAACTGCACCGTGACAACGAGCGGCTTTTCACTGAAAACCGTGGCACCCAGAGAGAGCTGAACCTGTTGCAGGATCAACTCAAGCAAACCAACACGCGGCAAGACCAATTGTTGGAACAGGTCAATCGCATCGACAGCGAGCGCACCCTCCTCCAGGAACGCTTGCGCGTCGCCCTGTTGGAAGGTCAGGCGTTGAAGCAGAGTGTCGACGAGCAGTTGCAGGCGAATAAAGCGCTGGAAATCGAGTTGCTCAAGACTCAGGCGAGCCTGGATGAAAGCTTGCGTCTGGCGGCCGTCGTTGCGACAGCGCCAGACGCAACCAAGGACGATTAACCGGCGACAGGCGTACGCATGGTGACGAACTCTTCGGCGGCCGTCGGGTGCACGCCGATGGTTTCATCGAAATCGCGCTTGGTCGCTCCCGCTTTCAATGCAATTGCCAAACCCTGAACGATCTCACCGGCATCCGGGCCGACCATGTGGCAGCCCAGAACCTTATCGGTCTTGGCGTCGACCACCAGTTTCATCAGCGTGCGCTCCTGGCATTCCGTCAGGGTCAACTTCATCGGGCGGAAGCGGCTTTCGAAGATCACCACCTCGTGGCCGGCTTCGAGAGCATCTTCCTCGCTCAAGCCAACGGTGCCAATGTTCGGCAGACTGAACACGGCCGTCGGGATCATTTTGTAATCCACTGGGCGATATTGCTCGGGCTTGAACAAACGTCGCGCCACGGCCATGCCTTCGGCCAATGCAACCGGCGTCAGTTGAACACGACCAATCACATCACCCAGCGCCAGGATCGACGGCTCGGCTGTCTGATACTGATCATCAACTTCGACAAAGCCTTTCTTGTCGAGCTTGACGCCCGTGTTTTCCAGACCAAGGTTGTCGAGCATCGGGCGCCGGCCGGTCGCGTAGAACACACAATCGGCTTCCAGCTCGCGGCCATCCTTGAGCGTCACCTTCAGGCTGCCATCAGGCTGCTTGTCGATACGCTCGATGTCGGAATTGAACTGCAGGTCCATGCCGCGCTTGGTCAGCTCTTCCTGCAAATGCTTGCGTACCGCACCGTCGAAGCCGCGCAGGAACAGCTCACCGCGATACAGCAACGTGGTATTGGCGCCCAAGCCATGGAAAATACCCGCGAACTCAACAGCAATATAGCCACCGCCCACGACCAGAACGCGTTTCGGCAGTGCCTTGAGAAAGAAGGCCTGATTGGAACTGATTGCATGCTCGTGCCCCGGAATTTCCGGGATCTGCGGCCAGCCGCCGGTAGCAATCAGGATATTTTTAGCGGTGTGGCGCTCGCCATTGATCTCGACCGTGTTCGGGTCGACGATTTTGGCGTGACCTTCATGTAACGTCACGCCGCTGTTGACCAGCAAATTGCGGTAAATGCCATTCAGGCGATTGATCTCACGGTCCTTGTTGGCGATCAGCGTGGCCCAATCGAACTGAGCCTCACCCGGTGTCCAGCCGAAACCGGACGATTGCTCGAAGTCCTCGGCGAAGTGCGCACCGTAGACCAGCAACTTCTTCGGCACGCAGCCGACGTTCACACAGGTGCCGCCCAGGTAGCGGCTCTCGGCCACCGCCACTTTCGCGCCATATCCGGCGGCAAACCGCGCAGCCCGCACACCGCCGGAACCCGCGCCAATCACATACAAATCAAAATCGTAGGCCATTTTCAATCTCCTCGGCAGTCCACCAGCATACCCACAGACGCCCACCGGGCAAGCACTGCAAACGATATGGGGCCAGAAAATGAAAAAGCCACCCGAACAGACTGTGTGAAAACCTAGCAATCTGCGCAAAGCTCAAAGAAAATGCTCCGTATCGAAAGATACGGAGCATTTTTCGTTATGGCTTACATCCAAGGTGAGTCCCGTAGCCAGACCAGTCTGTTCCCGGTCTCGCTGGAAGAACTGATCCCCGAGGATCATCTCGTTCGGGTTATTGACCTGTACGTCGCCAAGCTGGATCTGGTGCAACTGGGCTTTGATAAAGCGCTGCCCAAAAGCACAGGTCGTCCTTCTTATGATCCTGCCGATCAGCTCAAGCTCTACCTCTATGGCTATTTTCAGCGGATTCGCTCATCGCGGCGTCTCGAAGCCGAGTGCCAGCGCAACATCGAAGTGATGTGGCTGATCAACCGGCTTAAGCCCGACTTCAAGACCATCGCCGACTTTCGCAAAAACAACAAATCCGCCTTTGTGGCGACGTGCGGTGCCTTCGTCCGGTTTTGCCGCATGGCCGGTCTGATCGCAGGAGACTTGGTGGCCATCGACGGCAGCAAGTTTCAGGCAGTCGCTTCCTCGCGGCGCCATATGAACCTCAAGCAACTCAAGCGTCAGGAAGAAAAACTGGATAAGCGCATCGCTCAGTATCTGGCCGAACTGGATGAGGCTGACAGGCTCGATGCGGGAGAGGTGATTGATCGCGGCGCGATCAAAACAGCACTGGTGCAGCTTAAAGTTCGCCAGCAGGACAATCAGAGCTGCCAAGCGCTGATGAACTCGATGGGCCTGGAGCAGTTCAACACCCACGAAAGCGATGCCCGAATGATGCGCACGCCCAAGGGGCCGCGTGTGTCCTATAACGTGCAGAGCGCCGTGGATGCCAAGCATTGCCTGATTCTGCATCATGAGGTTACCCAGGATGGCGACGACCGCAAGCAACTCGAACCAATGGCTAAAGCCGCCAAAGAACAGCTGGAACAAGATGCCCTGACCGTGACTGCCGATGCCGGCTACTCCAACGGCCAGCAGTTTCAGGCCTGCGAGGAGGCTGCGATTACCGTTTATGTGCCGCCCAACCGCTCGGTCAATCCTGGTGGTGAGGACTTTTTTGAGCGCAAAGACTTTATCTACGAAGCCGAACACGATCGTTATCAGTGCCCGGCAGGCAAGTGGTTAACGCTCAAACAGCGCCACAAGGGCGATCGGATCTATCAGGCAGATGTCAGCGACTGCGCCGCCTGCCCGCTCAAATCCCAATGCACTGGCGCTCAGCGCCGCTACGTCTCACGCCACGCCCATGAAGAAGCCTTTGAGCGAATGGAGCAACGAATGCTGGCCCATCCGCAGATGATGGCCAACCGAAGATCCATTGTTGAGCACCCCTTCGGCAACCTGAAGCAATGGCTGTTTGGCAATGCTCGCTTCCTGTTGCGTCAACTGGAGGGCGCGAGAGCGGAAATGGCCTTGGCAGTGAGTGCCTACAACCTAAAACGCGCAATTAGTGTGCTCGGGGCCCGCCAATTGATGGCGTTAATGGGCTGAAAGGCTTTTTTCGCCTGTCGCCCGCACCAAAACAAACGCCCCGAACAAGTCGGGGCGTTTGTTGGGCCGGCCTTCAGCGCGTTTTCACACAGTCTGCGAAGGTGGCTTTTCAATACAAGTGGGTCAGGCGCTATCAGTAAGCCTTGCCGGTCTTGTAGAAGTTCTCGAAGCAGAAGTTGGTCGCGTCAATGTAGCCTTCAGCGCCACCACAGTCGAAACGCTTGCCTTTGAACTTGTAGGCAATGACGCAACCGTCCTGCGCTTGCTTCATCAGGGCGTCAGTGATCTGGATCTCGCCACCCTTGCCTGGCTCGGTCTGTTCGATCAGGCTGAAAATGTCCGGAGTCATGATGTAACGGCCGATGATCGCCAGGTTCGAAGGTGCATCTTCAGGTTTTGGCTTCTCGACCATGTTGCGTACACGGTACAGGTCGTCACCAATCAGGTCGCCGGCAATCACACCGTATTTGCTGGTTTCCTGCGGATCTACTTCCATGATCGCGACGATGGTGCAGCGATACTGCTTGTACAGTTTGACCATCTGCTTGAGCACGCCGTCACCTTCGAGGTTGACGCACAAGTCATCCGCCAGTACCACGGCGAACGGTTCGTCGCCGATCAGCGGACGACCGGTCAGGATGGCATGGCCCAGGCCTTTCATTTCGGTCTGGCGAGTGTAGGAGAAGGAGCACTCATCCAGCAGACGACGGATACCGACCAGGTATTTCTCTTTGTCGGTGCCCTTGATCTGGTTTTCCAGCTCGTAGCTGATGTCGAAGTGGTCTTCCAGGGCACGCTTGCCGCGACCGGTGACGATGGAGATTTCGGTCAAGCCGGCATCCAGAGCTTCTTCGACGCCGTACTGGATCAGTGGCTTGTTTACCACCGGCAGCATTTCTTTAGGCATGGCTTTAGTCGCTGGCAGGAAGCGAGTACCGTAACCGGCTGCTGGGAACAAGCATTTCTTGATCATATAAGTCCTTGAAAGGGCTGTGTGTACGAGTTTCGGCGCAGTCTAATCAGGCGGCGTGCACCTTACAATGCCCCGCACTGGCTAACCGATGCCATCATAGAGAAATATTCTCGCGGATAGTTCCGCAAATAGCCGAGCAGCCATTCTGCAGCCTCAATAGATAGCAGAGATCAGCGTACATTCAAACGAGATTGCGAACGCACCACCATACGCCCATCGGCACTCTCCGAGTGCATTTGGCGCTATCATGGCGCAATTGAACCAGCCAACGAGGCAGATAGATGTCGGAAGCAAAAAGCATCAACGGGTTCCTGATCATTCAGGCGAAAGACGGCCAATGGTGGATAAACAACTTCGGCGGCGGCGAGAATATCGCCGGGCCATTCCCTACCGAAGCGCTCGCGATTGAAGTGGCATCCGTATTGCAACTTGAACACCCAACCGTCAAACGCCGTGGTAAAGACAAGACTTGATCTGAAGCCGTTTTTTGACCAGGCCCTGCTTCGCGCAGGGCTTTTTTGTGATTGCCGGTACGAAAGTGGCCCTTCGCTATAACCTTTTGACGCCAGCGCTGTCACAGGCTTAGCCCACCCTTCTGACGACGATAACGACATGAATAGATTTTTGCCGCTGATTGCTGTGTTGACCCTGAGTGGCTGCGCCACCTCGGAAACCACGTATCTGAAGGACGGTAAGCAGGGACTGGCCATCGACTGCTCCGGCGAAGCCAACTCCTGGGCCACGTGCTACGAAAAAGCCGATACCTCCTGCGCTGGCACCGGCTACCGGATTGTCGGCACCGACGGCACACCGTCAACCAAGGAAAGCGACAAGACCCTGGGTGTCGACGTCGGCAATTTCAAGAACCGGAGCGTGGTTGTGGTGTGCAAGTAAGGCGCTGACGCTATATGTGAATTTCAGCAAATTTGATCCCGAGACCGCGCACGGTCTCGATCAAGTCGTCGAGACGACAGAAAGATTCGACTTCATCGTTATCGTCCACCAGAAAATAGCTGCGCCCAGCGCTTTTCTTGAAAAACACGATCCATTCCCCTGAATTCGCCGGATTCTGAATCACATGGGTGGCAGAGATGTGGCCCTCTGCATGGCGCTCCCGAACCTGCTCTCGCTTCATGCCCGACTCCAGAAATGACAATGCCGTCAAAGCAAAACCTTGACGGCATCAATGTTGATTGCAGTGAGTAGTCTATCAGCCGGAAATACAGGTATTGGCTGCTTTCTGCACGTCTTTTGGACGCACTGGCACATTGGACATCCGCTCATGCAGCTTGATGCTGCTACCACCGGAGCGTTCTTCAATGTCAAAGACAGCTGCCGGATCCGAGGAGAACTTCGCCGGAACAATCACGCGCATCCCGTCCTTGTGCGGCTCCACCTGTAGAGCGCCACGGCTCTCGGCCAGTTGTGTAACCAGGCACTGCGCGTACTCATGGGGCTTCTTGCCTGAGATCACGCTCATGGTCGGCAGCGTCTCGTTGATCTCCGAAACACTCGCGCAGCCACTCATGACCAACGCCACCGGCAGGACTAACACACCCCACTTCATACAAAACCTCCGATAAAGACCCTCGGACAGCGCAAATGCTGATTTTCTCCGAGGCGTACCGCTTTTATCGCTCATAGAATTCCGAATAACTGTTTTTAATTGTCAAAGCGGACCCCGACGACCCGATAATAACCTGTTCGGGCTGATAAACTGCGCCAATCGCCCATGCTATCGTTTTGATTTTGTAGAAAAAGCCCTTCTGGAGGCGCCCCATGAAATTTATCCACCAGCGCGAGCACCTCAATGAAGACGACATTGTCGTCATCCAGTGCTCCCAAACGTGCAACATCCGCTTGATGAACGACGCCAACTTCCGCAGCTTCAAAAATGGTGGTCGTCACACTTACCACGGCGGCGCATTCGACACCTTCCCGGCCCGGATCACCGCGCCGAGCACCGGTTTCTGGAACATCACCATCGACACGGTCAACCGCCGCCCGATCAGTGTTACACGTAAACCGACCCTGACTCACTCGATCAAGATCATCCGTCGCTCCAGCTCGAAACTGAGCTGAGCAACGTCCGCAGACGAAGAAAGGCAGACATGACCGTGGCTCAAACGACCAAGTACGTCATCAAATACAAACTCAACGGTGAACGCCGCTTCGAGTTTGCCCAGCTTGAAAACGGCACCGCCGAAGAAGCCAAGGCCGCGCTCGATGCCATTCATGGCCAGAGCGAGGACGTCATCAGCGAGATCAGCGTCAGCAAAGCGCTGTAATAGCCTGCGGAGCGACCACATGGATGTTGGCTCCCGCTTCTGAAATTTGACCGCAAGCGCCGGAGTGTTCGCCCCCTCCCCCCTGTTTAGACTGACTACCTCAACCTTGGGTCAAGGAGTCAGAATATGCTGGAGCAACAACTCGATGAGGATGGCTGGGCCATTATCAGATCGCTCCTGAGCGCCCCGGACTGCGACGAAATCAGCGCCTTTTATGGGGAGCCCGAACGCTTTCGTTCTCAGGTGATAATGGCTCGTCACGGGTTTGGTCGGGGCGAGTACAAGTACTTCAAATACCCTCTACCGGATCCCGTCGCCCGATTGCGCAGCGAGCTCTACCCCGGCCTGGTACCGATTGCCAATCGCTGGCACGAATGCATGGGGCTGCCGACGCGTTTCCCTGCATCGCATGAAGCTTTTTTGCAACGCTGCCATGCCGCCGGTCAGGAGCGCCCCACGCCCTTGTTGCTGCAATATGGCCCGCAGGACTACAACTGCCTGCATCAGGACCTGTACGGCGAACACGTTTTCCCGTTGCAAGTGGCGATTCTTCTGTCAGAACCGAACGAAGACTTTACCGGTGGCGAGTTCGTGCTGACCGAACAGCGTCCCCGAATGCAATCACACCCTCAAGTCATTGACCTGAGAAAAGGCGATGCCGTGATCTTTGCCGTCAGCCAGCGGCCGGTCAAAGGTATTCGCGGGTATTACCGAGTGAACATGCGCCACGGCGTGAGTCGCCTGCACAGCGGAAAACGGCATACCCTTGGAATCATCTTTCACGATGCGTTATGAGTCATGAGCCCAATTACCCTGGATTTGTTTGCTGACGCAGACCCCGAGCAACCGCCCAAACGCTTGCAGATCGGTGAACAATCCTGCGTCCTGCACGGCTTCGCCCTACCCTGGCTGGACCCGTTGCTGATCGCCCTGGACGCAATCCTGGCAGCTGCGCCGTTTCGGCAGATGGTCACGCCCGGCGGCTTTACCATGTCAGTGGCCTTGAGCAGTTGCGGCACCTGGGGCTGGACCACCGACCGAAGCGGCTATCAATACACGCGCGACGACCCACAGACTGGAAACCCCTGGCCCGAGATGCCTGAGGTGTTTTTCGAACTGGCCCAAGCAGCGGCACGTGAAGCGGGATTTGCAGCGTTTGTTCCCGATTCCTGCCTGATCAACCGCTATGTCCCGGGGGCCAAAATGTCATTGCACCAGGACAAAGACGAAAACTCCTACGCAGCACCCATCGTGTCAGTGTCGCTGGGGTTGCCGGCGACCTTCCTGTTCGGTGGCTTCGAACGAGGCGATAAAAGCCAGCGCGTGCCGCTATTCCATGGCGACATCGTAGTCTGGGGTGGCGTGGACCGCTTGCGCTATCACGGCGTACTGCCGATCAAGGACGGGCATCATCCGAGGCTGGGCGAACAACGGATCAACTTCACGTTTCGCACTGCACGATGATGCGCTCGAATTTGACCGCAAGACCCGGAGTGCTGCGCCTCTTCTGTCTGATTAATCTGAATGAAACAGGTCAATGGAAATACCGACATGACAACTCATTCGACTAAAACAGTGACTGAAATCGATCCTCGCTGGGCCGCGGTCGTCGCCCGCGATCCTGCCGCGGACGGGCAATTTGTCTATGCCGTAAAAACCACCGGCATCTACTGCCGCCCCAGCAGCCTCGCACGTTTGCCAAAACCGCAGAATGTGGAGTTTTTCGACACGCCGGAGCAAGCGCAGGCGGCAGGCTATCGTCCGAGCAAACGAGCCGTTAAAGATCAAAGTGATGTCGCCGCTCAACACGCGGCCACGGTGGCCGCAGCCTGCCGGCACATCGAGTCTGCCGAAAATCTGCCTGCGCTCAATGAACTGGCCGACGCAGCGGGCCTGAGCAGTTTCCACTTCCATCGAGTGTTCAAAGCCGTCACCGGGCTGACACCCAAGGGCTACGCCACGGCCCATCGCTCGCGCAAGGTGCGCGAACGCCTGGCTGATGGGGGGACCGTCACCGACGCTCTGTATGAGGCCGGTTTCAACTCCAACAGTCGATTCTATGAAGCAGCCGATCACCTGTTAGGCATGAAGCCTGGAGACTACCGCGCTGCCGGACAGAACAACGACATCCGGTTTGCCGTCGGCCAGTGCTCCCTGGGGGCGATTCTGGTTGCTCAAAGTGAACGCGGCGTTTGCGCGATTTTGCTCGGGGACGACCCGCACCAGTTGGTCTGCGATCTGCAAGACAAGTTTCGCCGCGCGAACCTGATCGGTGCCGACCATGATTTCGAGCAATTGATCGCCAAGGTTGTAGGGTTTATTGAAACCCCGGCCATCGGCCTCGACTTGCCGCTAGACGTACGCGGCACGGCGTTCCAGGAACGTGTCTGGCAAGCCCTGCGTGAGATTCCCGCCGGCCGTACCGCCAGCTATGCCGACATCGCCCAACGCATCGGTTCGCCGAAGGCGGTGCGCGCCGTGGCCCAGGCATGTGGCGCGAACAGCCTGGCGGTGGCAATCCCTTGCCATCGCGTGGTACGCAGCGATGGCAACCTGTCGGGTTATCGCTGGGGGGTTGAGCGCAAGCGTCAGTTGCTGGAACGCGAGACGCGCTGATCAGCGATTCACATCGACCACCACCCGCCCGCGCAATTGCCCGGCAAGCAAGCGCGGTGCGGCATCGATGGCTTCACTCAAGCCGATTTCATGGCTGATCAGCGGCAACAACGAGAAGTCCAGGTCCTTGGCCAGTCGATTCCAGGCCAACACGCGTCTGGCCTTTGGCTGGGTCACGCTGTTGATCCCGGCCAAGGTCACACCGCGCAAAATGAACGGGGCGACAGAGGCCGGGAAGTCCATGCCTTGTGCCAGGCCACAGGCCGTTACCGTGCCATTCGCCTTCGTACTGGCACAGGCATTGGCCAATGTGTGGCTGCCGACCGAGTCGATGACCGCCGCCCAACGCTCTTTGGCCAGTGGTTTGCCGGGTTCGGACAACGTAGCGCGGTCGATGATTTCACTCGCACCCAGCTGTTTGAGGTAGTCGTGCTCGGACGTGCGCCCGGTGGATGCGACGACGCGATAGCCCAGCTTGCTCAGCAGCGCGATGGCGAAACTGCCGACACCGCCGTTGGCCCCGGTCACCAGCACTTCGCCTTGCTCGGGCGTCACGCCGTTATGCTCCAGCGCCAGGATGCTCAGCATGGCCGTGTAGCCTGCGGTGCCGATCGCCATGGCCTGAGCGGTGGTAAATTCCTTTGGCAACGGGATCAGCCAGTCACCGTTCAGACGTGCTTTCTGTGCCAGCCCGCCCCAATGCCCTTCGCCTACACCCCAGCCATTGAGTACGACTTGATCACCGACCTTGTAGTCCGGGTGATCACTGATTTCGACAGTACCTGCCAGATCAATCCCCGGCACCATCGGAAACTTTCGCACCACCGGACTGCTGCCGGTAATTGCCAATCCATCCTTGAAGTTCAGCGTGCTGTACGCCACGCGTACCGTTACATCGCCCTCGGGCAGTTGATCGTCATTGATCTCTTGCAGTGTGGCCCGGTAGCCGCTGTCGTCTTTGTCGATCAAAATGCCTTTGAACATCACTGCCTCTCAATGGAGTCAATCAGGTGGACCCTTGAAATACCACAAAGAAACATCTCGCCGTACAAGACTTTAAGCTAAAGCGTCTAAGTGCCGAGCGTTTCCAAGCGGTGCGACTATGCTGTTTTTCGCGGTACTGAAATACCCGAAAAGCTGTCTCGTCAATGGAGCTGACAATGCCTCACCCCCGCTTCCGTATCGTTCTGCTGATGCTCTGCCTGTTGTTTTTTACCTCGGTGCAGGCCGCACCGACGACCCATTCCGGGGCCCCTGCCAACGAGGCACCGTCGGCGCCGACCTGGCCTCAAGTTCTGACCAGCGGGGATACCAGGCTAACCGTTTACCAGCCACAGCTCGACAGTTGGGACGGTTACACCTTGCAGGCGCGGGCAGCGGTCGAGGCCACCGGCGCCGATGGAAAATCCACCTACGCAATTGTGCAATTCAGCGCCCATACACTGGTCGACAAAGCCACCCGCTGGGTTGCGCTCGATCAATACACCCTCATCAAAGCCGATTTTCCATCCAGCGCTGCGCAATCTGACACTTGGGTCGCGGCTCTGCAAAAAGACGCGACCGATCGCAAGAAAACCATTTCCCTCGATCAACTGGAAGCCGCTGTGGGGGTGCTTGCCGCCGAGAAAAAGTCCAGTGGCGAACCTATCGAGAACGCGCCGCCGGCAATCATCACCTCTGATGTACCGGCGATCCTGGTGTACATCGACGGGGAACCGGCTTATCGCCCGGTAGACGGCACTTCGCTGGAGCGGGTCATCAACACCCGCCCGCTGCTGCTCAAGGATGCTCAAGGATGCTCAAGGCAAACACTACCTGCATGTATTTGATGGCTGGATGATCGCGGATCAGTTGGGCGGCCAATACACGCCGGTGCCATCGCCCTCGGCCGAACTGGAGACAGCCAGGAAAGCTGCGATCCAGAGCCGTCAGGTCGACCTGCTGACCGATCAGAGTGATCCAAAGGACAAGATACCGACCCTGGCCAAGCCACCGATCCCGCAGATCCATATCGCCACCGCGCCGACCGAGCTGATCGTCACCGACCATGCGCCCCAGTGGCAACCGATTCAAGGCACCCAACTGCTTTATGTCACCAACACTACCGGACACCTCTTCAAGGAAATCGGTGACCAGGACAGTTATGTGCTGATCTCCGGACGCTGGTTCAAGGCAACTGACATGAAGGGGCCATGGACGTTCGTCCCCGCCGACAAACTGCCCACCGACTTCGCCAACATTCCCGATGACAGCGCCAAGGAGAACGTGAAGGCCTCCGTCGCCGGCACGCCACAGGCCAAGGAAGCCGCCATTGCGGCCACCATCCCGCAAACCTCGGCGATCAACAAAAGCGCGGTCAAAATGAGTACGCCGCAGTTCGACGGAGAACCGCAACTCAAGGCCATCAGCGGCACGCCGCTGCAATACGTGGTGAACACAGCAACGCCAATCATCATGGTCGACGCCAACAGCTGGTATGCAGTCGAGAACGGCATCTGGTTCAACGCCAGCTCGGTTCAAGGCCCATGGCTGGTCGCCACTTCCGTGCCGTCGGTGATCTACTCGATTCCACCGAACTCACCGATGCACTACATCACTTACGTCAAAGTCTACGAGGCCAATGGCGACACCGTGGTGGTGGGTTATACGCCGGGGTATCAGGGCACCACAATTGATCCGGACAGCGGCGTGGTGGTTTATGGCACGGGTTATCCCTATACACCGTGGGTGGGCAGCGTCTGGTACGGGCCACCCGTAACCTACGGATTTGGCGTCGCCATGCGCTACACCCCTTGGACCGGCTGGACATTCGGCTTTGGTTTCGGCTGGAGTTGGGGTGGCAGCACCGTGGCCATGGGTTGGGGTTGGGGCGCCTATCCCTGGTGGGGAAATTACGGCTGGGGGTATGCCTGGGGCCCTCACCTTTATCCGGCGCCATTGCCTTGGGCCGGCGGCGCCTATGGCTATCACGGTGGCGCTGTTGCCTGGGGCCCCGGTGGCTGGGCCGGTACAACTGGCAACATCTACCGCCAATGGGGTGATCGAGCGTCAGTCAGTCGATACGGTGCCGGCTACAACGCCTGGACCGGCAATCGCTGGGCGGGTGAGGTTGACTCTTCCTACAACTCACGGACCGGTGTCGCGGCAGCCGGTCAACGCGGCGCGGTGCACAACGTCTACACCGGCAATTATGCGGCGGGGCGCAGTGGCGTTGCTGTAGGGCCTGATGGCGGCGCGATCGCGGGGCAGCATGTAACAGTCGGCAATGCTCGTTACGGGACGCAGGTCGATGCCAACCGTGGTGCCGTTTACAACCCCAACACCGGAAATACCACCCAGTACGGCGGCATCAGCGGACGTAACTCAGGCGTAGGTCATGTCGGTGACAGCGTCTACGCCGGGCATGATGGCAACGTCTACAGAAAAACCGATGATGGCTGGCAGTCGATGGTCAGGGGCGGCGAAACTCGAGTCAACCCGGTGAACACCACGCAAATGCAAAGCCTGGATCGGGAGTCTGCCGCCCGCGACTTCGGCAACCAACGTTTTAACAACTACCACAGCTCCTCTCAGTTCATGAGTCATTCGTTTGGGGGCGGCGGTGGCCTGCATCGACGTTAAGCGCTGTTTTCCAGCCAGCCGGCCAAAAGTCGGCTGGCCCTGCGCCAGTCATTGCTGGTAAAAACCTGTTCTACCGTCCCTGCCCTGTTTTGATGTCGGAGAATCATTCCAATGAGCCAATGGCCAGACACCCGCATTCTTGACCTGCTTGGTATCGACGTGCCAATCATCCAGGCCCCCATGGCCGGCGCCAATGGATCGGCAATGGTCATCGCAGCGAGTAACGCCGGCGGTCTGGGCTCGATGCCTGCGGCCATGCTGAGCATCGAGCAACTGCGCGAGGAGCTGAAGACGATTCGCCAACACTGCCAGCGCCCATTCAACATCAACTATTTCTGCCATCAACCTCCGGCGCCTGATGAGCAGCGCGCCCGGGACTGGAAGCAACTGCTGGAACCTTACTACCGGGAGCTGGGCGTCGATTTCGAAGCACCGACGCCCGTTTCAAATCGAGCGCCGTTCGATGCCGCCGCCTGTGAGTTGGTCGAAGAGTTTCGCCCTGAAGTCGTGAGCTTTCACTTCGGCCTCCCGGAAAAATCCTTGCTGGATCGGGTAAAAGCCACCGGCGCGAAAATACTTTCCTCAGCCACTACCGTCGAAGAAGCTGTCTGGCTGGAACAGCATGGCTGCGACGCCATCATCGCCATGGGTTACGAGGCCGGTGGTCATCGCGGGATGTTCCTCAGCGAGGATCTGAGCAGCCAGGTGGGGACGTTCGCCTTGGTGCCTCAGATCGTTGATGCCGTGAAAGTACCGGTGATTGCTGCCGGCGGGATCAGTGATGCGCGAGGCGTTGCGGCCGCCTTCATGCTGGGCGCTTCGGCGGTACAGGTGGGCACTGCTTACTTGTTCACGCCAGAAGCCAAGGTCAGCAAGTCTCACTACACAGCGTTGCGCACGGCAAAAGAAAGCGAGACTGCCGTCACCAACATTTTCACAGGGCGCCCCGCCCGAGGAATTCTCAACCGGGTGATGCGCGAACTCGGGCCGATCAGCGATAAAGCGCCGACCTTCCCGCTCGCCGGCGGCGCGCTGATGCCGTTGCGAGCCAAGGACGAGGCAGACTTCAGCAACCTGTGGGCTGGCCAGGCGTTCCGATTGAGCGCTGAAATGACGACAGCAGAATTGACCCGACGCCTGGCAGAAGAAGCATTGGCCAAGCTGACCCGTCTATAAGACCAGCCCTGTAGCCGCCGCCAAAGGTTGCGGCAGCGGCACAGGTTTATGCGACAAACCAACACGTTCCGTTTAAAGGCATTTCGCTATATATTCTTTTATATAGCGATTACCCCCATTGCTGCACTCGCCTACCACGGAGCCATTTGATGACCAGTCGTGCCTCACGTTTTGCCCCTTCCTGCCTCGCCAGCCTGATCGCAGTCTTTGCTTTCGGCTCCGCCCACGCGGACGAAGTCCAGGTCGCCGTTGCTGCCAACTTTACTGCCCCGATCCAGGCCATCGCTGCCGATTTCGAGAAAGACACCGGGCACAAACTGGTCGCCGCGTACGGTGCAACTGGCCAGTTCTACACCCAGATCAAGAATGGCGCGCCGTTCGAAGTGTTCCTCTCGGCAGATGACACCACACCGCAAAAACTCGAAACCGAAGGCGACACGGTCAAGGGTTCCCGCTTCACTTACGCCATTGGCACCCTGGCGTTGTGGTCGGCCAAAGATGGCTACGTCGATGCCAAGGGCGACGTGCTGAAAAAGAACGAATACGCACACCTGTCCATCGCCAACCCCAAAGCCGCGCCTTACGGCCTGGCCGCCACTCAAGTACTGGCCAAGCTGGGCCTGACCGACAAGGTCAAGGACAAGATCGTTGAAGGCCAGAACATCACCCAGGCTTATCAGTTCGTTTCCACCGGCAACGCCGAACTTGGCTTTGTAGCCTTGTCGCAGATCTACAAAGACGGCAAAGTCACCAGCGGTTCGGCGTGGATCGTACCCGCCGACATGCATGACCCGATCAAACAAGACGCGGTGATCCTCAACAAAGGCAAGGACAACCCGGCTGCCAAGGCGCTGGTTGATTACCTCAAGGGGCCGAAAGCTGCCGCTGTCATCAAATCCTACGGTTACCAACTCTAAATGACGCTGACGAGTGCCGACTTCGCCGCCATCTGGCTGACCCTCAAACTGGCGTCCCTGACGACAGCCATTCTGCTAGTCATCGGCACTCCGATTGCGTTATGGCTGTCGCGCACCCGCTCCTGGTTGCGCGGCCCGGTCGGGGCGATCGTCGCCCTGCCCCTGGTCCTGCCGCCCACGGTGATTGGTTTTTATTTGTTACTGGTGCTAGGGCCTCACGGCGTTGTTGGCCAGTTCACTCAATCGCTGGGGCTCGGCACCCTGACATTCAGTTTTGCGGGGCTGGTCGTCGGCTCGGTGCTTTATTCAATGCCGTTCGTGATTCAGCCGCTGCAAAACGCGTTCTCCGCCATCGGCACTCGTCCGCTGGAAGTCGCCGCAACCTTACGTGCCAATCCGTGGGACACCTTCTTCAGCGTGATCCTGCCGCTGGCGCGACCCGGTTTTATCACCGCGGCGATTCTCGGATTCGCCCACACCGTCGGCGAGTTCGGTGTGGTGCTGATGATCGGCGGCAACATTCCGGACAAGACCCGCGTGGTTTCAGTGCAAATCTACGATCACGTTGAAGCCATGGAATACACCCAGGCCCATTGGCTGGCCGGGGCGATGCTGGTGTTCTCCTTTGCAGTATTGCTGGCGCTGTACTCCAGCCGTAAAACCAAAGCGGGCTGGAGCTGATCGATGATCGATATGCGTCTGAAACTCAGCTATTCGGGGTTCGCCCTGGACGTGGACTTGCAAGTGCCCGGTCGTGGAGTGACGGCACTTTACGGACACTCGGGCTCGGGAAAGACCACTTGCCTGCGCTGTATCGCGGGCCTGGAGCGAGCCCAACAGGGTTTCATCCGGGTCAACGATGAGGTCTGGCAGGACAGCGAAAAGAAGATTTTTGTCCCGCCGCATAAGCGCGCTCTGGGTTATGTCTTCCAGGAAGCCAGCCTGTTTTCGCATCTGTCGGTGTTGGCGAATCTGGAATTTGGCCTCAAGCGCATCCCGAAACAACAGCGTCGGGTCGACATGGGTCATGCCACGGAACTGCTGGGAATCGGCCATCTGTTGGAGCGTCACCCGCAGCACCTTTCCGGTGGCGAACGGCAGCGAGTCGGCATCGCCCGTGCGCTGCTCACCAGCCCGCAACTGTTGCTGATGGACGAACCGCTGGCAGCGCTCGACAGTCAGCGAAAAAACGAAATCCTGCCGTACCTGCAACGCCTGCACGATGAACTGGAAATCCCGGTGCTGTACGTCAGTCACTCGCAGGATGAGGTGGCCCGACTGGCCGACCATATCGTCCTGCTCAGCGAGGGCAAGGCACTGGCCAGCGGCCCCATCGGAGAAACCCTCGCGCGCCTCGACCTGCCAATGGCGTTGGGCGACGACGCGGGTGTGGTGATCGAGGGGCACGTGAGCGCGTATGACGCCCACTATCAGTTGTTGACCTTGCAGTTGCCTGATACCGACCTGGGCATTCGCGTAGCCCATGCACCTATGCCGCTTGGCCAGGCACTGCGTTGCAAAGTTCAAGCGCGCGATGTCAGCCTGAGCCTGCATGGCATCGAGCAAAGCAGCATCCTCAATCGCTTGCCGGTAACAGTCATCAGTGAAATCGGTGCCGATAATGCCGCCCACGTGCTGATCCGCCTGAACGCCGCGGGCACGCCTTTGCTGTCACGCATCACCCGCTATTCTCGCGACCAGTTGGGGGTGCATCCCGGACAGCAGCTCTGGGCACAAATCAAAGCGGTGGCTGTCCTGGCTTGAATCCGCTGGCACGACGGCGAATGGGTGCGGTCAATGGCTGTATTGCCCCCCTGATTTGTCGTCGAGGATGACGCGCCATGGCCGATACCGCGCTGCCAGATGTATTGCCACCCGACCTGCACTATGTCGATGACACGCAGCCCGGAATCACCCGCAAACTATTGCGTGGAAAATTCAGCTACTTCGACCCTTCCGCTCAACGCATTACAGACCCGGACGAAATCAAACGCCTCAATGCCCTTGCCGTGCCGCCGGCGTATACGGAGGTGTGGATTTGCGCCGACCCACGCGGCCATCTGCAAGCCACCGGTCGCGACGCTCGCGGTCGCAAGCAATACCGCTACCACCCGCGCTGGCGTGAAGTGCGTGATGCCGATAAATACTCGCGCCTGCGGGACTTTGGCCAGGCGTTGCCAACCTTGCGTAAACAGCTCGAAACGTTGCTGGCGGCGCCCGGCTTCAGCCGAGACAAAGTCATGGCCACTGTCATCACCTTGCTCGATGCGACATTGATCCGGGTCGGAAACACGCAATACGCCCGGGACAATCGCTCCTATGGCCTGACCACCCTGCGCAGCCGTCACGTTGAAGTCAACGGCAGTGCGATCCGGTTCCAGTTTCGCGGCAAGAGCGGTGTCGAGCACCAGATCACAGTGAAAGACCGGCGCCTGGCACGCATCATCAAGCGCTGTCAGGACATTCCCGGGCAAAACCTGTTTCAGTATCTGGATGAAAACGGCGAGCGGCACACCATCAGTTCCGCCGACGTCAACGCCTACCTGCAAACCCTCACGGGCGCCGATTTCACTGCCAAGGACTACCGCACCTGGGCGGGCAGTGTGCTGGCGTTGTCCGTGTTGCGCGACATGCCGTGGGAACCGGAGTCGGAAGCGAAACGGCAAGTCGTGGAGATGGTCAAAAACGTCGCCAGGCAACTGGGCAACACGCCTGCGGTGTGCCGAAAATGCTATATCCATCCGGCAGTGTTCGACGCCTTTTGGCTAGGAGCCTTGGCTGAACTGCCCCGACCCAGGTTGCGTAAAGGGCTCAGGCCAGAGGAAGTCGGGCTGGCAATGTTCCTTGAGCGAATGATCGCCACTGCTGAAGCGACGAACTGACCTGTCTATTTTTTGCACGATCACAAAGAACTTCTATAGTTGATCTGAACAAGAATTAGCTACGGTGACGCCATGGAAGACATTTTCGTTGTGAAGCGATGCAACAAGATCATCATTCATGGTCGCCGAGCCGGAGAAGCGGGTCACCCGCCACCCGACGCTGCCGTCTGGTATCGCATCGCCGACACTCGCACCCAGGGTTTCATCGGCGATGGCTACGATTCTGAAGCGGATGCCAGAAAAGAATGCCAACGGCTCAATGCCACGTCGCAACTGATGGTCCGTCAAGGTTGATGACCATTCACCCGTCTGCTGCGGGACTATACTGAGAAATAGCTGAAGGATCAGTGACCCCATCGGCAGACAGCTCGCACCCAGCGGGCTTTTTGCTGCCAATTGCCAGGTTCTTCAACGGAGGTGTTTGCCATGTCCGAAAAAGAGTCCATCACCACCCTCCTCACCCTGCTTGACTCCCGCCAGGCTCGCCTTGCTGCCGCGTGCAAGGAAATTGCCGACTGGGTCGATCATCAAGGAGGGCACCCTACAGCCCTCAGAATTCGTGACCGGCTGAACGACATCGAAAAAGACACGCCTCTGATTCGAAACACGCTGTCGTCGTTGAAACCTGTCGACCCGCCCCTCCCACGGTTCAGATGATTCGATCCGGACACGCGACGCGAGAACAGGGCCTGTTTCAGGGCACATGAACGGCGACCTCATCGTCACCGTGTTCGCCCCTGCCTGAGTATCTGCCGCTCCCCCAACCCGGCCTTGCGCTGGGCTTTTTTTGCTCGCAACACAGCGATCGAACGCTGTCGTTCGCCAGGGGTCAAACCATCACACGTCGCGAAGGAGACGTACCATGGTCACCCACTTCAAAGTCAGCGGGCATCTGGCCTGCGGTCACAAGGGCAGCAACCTCACTTCCACCCAGGAATTGAATCGGGTGAAATGCCGAAGCTGCCGAAACACCGATGCGTACAAGGAAGCGCGCAAGGCCCAGCGCAATGCAGCACGCCGTGCCGCACGCAAGACCAAAGCCACTCACACCGCCAATGATTGGCGTGCCGCCTGGGTCGAACGGCTCTCCGCCATGGCCGGGTTGCAAAGACTGCCTCGTGGTTTTGCCGGCCAACCTTTTGTTTAACAGGCTCAGTTGACAGCAGGGTCGACTTCGCTCGACCCGGTGCTGCCCAAAGCATCGCTTGCGGGTGCCATGATTTCCGCGAGCGACATGCGTTTGAACGCATCCACCAGTCGCCGCCCCTCTTCAGGTTCGCAGGTGATGGCCAACCGCATGGTCGCTTCACCCAGTTGCCAGATTAAAAAAGCGGCATCCGCAACGCGCTGCACATCACTGCCTGGAAATACCCGCAGCATCGCATCGGTCAGTAGCCGGCCCGCCACACGACTCTCTTCCAACTCCAGCGCCACCAATTGCTTGTCGGCCTGCATCCCCGACCAGATATCACGCATCGCGGGCTCTGCCTGAACAATGTCGAAGTATTGATCGAGCAGGTTCGCATAGGCCTCGCGCAACCCTGCCGCGTCCTGAACCGCTGCCAGTGCGGCTTCGATACACCGGCGACTCTCGGCGTTATAGCGCTCGGCCAGTGTGCGGATCACCGAGCTCTTGTCTGGAAAATACTGATAAAGCGACCCGATCGATATCTCCGAGCGCTCGGCAATTTCACTCATCTTTAACGAATCGCTGCCCTTGGTCGCGATCAGCTGCGTTGCCACGGCAAGGATTCGCTCCAGCCGCTCGCGACTACGTTGTTGCGTGGGATTACGTCGCGCTGGCTCTGAAATGGTTTTCTCGAGCCCGGTGGTGGCTTTCTTCGGCACTGGCGTGATTCTCGATTAATAACGTGACAAGCACTCACCTTAGCACCGCCTATCCACACACCCAAGGAGATGGCCATACGTCGGTTTCCGTTCTGACGTTGGTTGACGGCAGAACATGAGCATCTATCATCTTTTTAACGTGAGTATTGCTCACATTAAATCGACGGAGATGAATGCGATGAACACCACCCAAAAAACCATCCTCATTCTCGGTGGCACGGGGAAAACAGGCCGGCGAATCCTCCAGCAATTGCAATCGGCTGGACGCCCGGTGCGCTCGGGTTCTCGTGGTGCAAATCCGCCCTTTGACTGGGAGGATCGAATCACCTGGGATGCGGAGCTTGATGGCGTTGATGCCGTTTACATCTCCTTTCAGCCGGACCTCGCCGTTCCTGGCGCCGTCGAAACGGTCCAGGCGTTTACCGACCTGGCCGTCAAACGTGGCGTGAGCAAACTGGTGCTGTTGTCCGGGCGCGGAGAAGCCGAAGCTGAACAAGCCGAACGCGTCATACAAAACAGCGGTGTCGACTGGACGATCTTGAGAGCCAGCTGGTTCTTCCAGAACTTCAGCGAAGCGCATTTTCTGGAGCCCATTCTTCAGGGCGAACTCGCCCTACCCGTCGGCAATATCGCGGAGCCCTTTGTCGACGTGGAGGATATTGCCGAGATTGCTGTCCAGGCGCTGACCCAACCTGGACACTCACGCCAGCTGTATGAACTGACGGGCCCACGGGCGCTGACGTTCGCCGAGGCGGTCGATCAGATCGCTCAAGCGACCGGTCGCGATATCCGCTTCCTCGCCGTGCCGCCGCGAGCCTATAAAGAGGCCTTGGAACAGGAACAACTTCCCGCCGGGTTAATTGACCTGGTGCTGTACCTCTTCACCACCGTGCTCGACGGGCGCAATACCCCCCTTGCCGACGGCGTCCAGCGCGCACTTGGCCGTCCGGCACGTGACTTTACCGATTATGTTCGGCGCACCGCAGCGACGGGTGTTTGGGCGAATGAAGGATGAGCAACACATTCGCTGCGCACTCAACATGAGCTCAATACCTGTTCGGTCATGCCGACCTTGACGACACAGCTCGCAACACCCGGACACAAATGCGCAATCAGCACCTTGACCGAAGTCAAAACTTCACCTGCTCAGCGTAGGCAAAATTGTTCGCGGCCGGAATAGCACATCGGCTGTTAACCCGCGCCGCGACAATACGAGAGCACCTGTTAGTCGTACACCGGTAGATCAACCTGAACAGATGAGCCTATGAAAGACTCCATTCGCTACGCCGACTACATGCATATGATCGGAGCCGGTCGCCGCGAAATCCCCATGCGTGAACTGGTGTCCGCCCCCGTTCGCGATGCCGATGGCCGCTGGCAGGCCGCGCCCCACAAAACGGCGAAATTACGAGCTGGCGAGATCGCCGCCATCCTCAAGCCTTATCTCAATGTCCGGCTGATGGAGCAGGTTCGCGCCGTGGTGCCCTTGGCCCTGTACCTGGTGCTGTTTCAGATCATCATCTTGCGCCAGTTGGTGGAGGATTCGCTGCTTGTCACGGGCGGCTTGTTCGCCGTGATCGTCGGGCTGATGTTGTTTATGGAAGGGCTGAAACTCGGCCTGATGCCTTTCGGCGAAATAATCGGCAGCAACCTTCCGCGCAAGTTATCCCTGCCTGTGGTGTTGCTGGTTACCCTGCTGCTGGGTATCGGGGTGACTTTCGCCGAACCCGCTATCGGCGCGCTGCGCGCCGCTGGGCAGAACGTTTCTGCGCAGCGCGCCCCCTACCTCTGGGCGATACTCAACCAATGGACCAGCGAACTGGTCCTGGTTGTGGGGGCCAGCGTCGGTCTGGCCGCTGTAACCGGTACGCTGCGCTTCCTCTACGGCTGGAGCTTGAAGCCGTTGATCTATTTATCGCTGGCGCCCGTGCTGTTGCTGACGGTGTACATGTCCAGTGACCCTGAGCTTGCGAAAGTTATCGGCTTGGCTTGGGATGCTGGCGCGGTCACCACCGGGCCGGTCACTGTACCGCTGGTGCTGGCGCTGGGCATCGGCATCGCGGCTGCCGCCGGCAAGGGCGGTTCCGGGCTGTCCGGGTTCGGTATTGTCACCTTGGCTTCGCTGTTTCCCGTCATCGGGGTAATGCTGCTGGGCCTGTACGTGGCGGCTATCTCCTCGCCGGCGGAAATCGTCGCCGCCGCGCAAGCCGCTACCGAGGCCGGACAACTGGCGGCACCCTGGCACGAAGTCAGCCCCGGACTGGAGATTGTTTCGGGACTGCGGGCCATCGTGCCTTTGGTGATATTCCTGATGGTTGTGCTGAAACTGCTGTTGCGCCAGAACCTGCCGCGGCGCGGCGAGATCCTTCTCGGTATCGCACTCACCGTGGTGGGCATGTGCGTGTTCAATCTCGGGTTGACCTACGGTCTGTCGAAGCTGGGAGGAAGCGCGGGGTCGCTGATTCCGGCGGCCTTCATGCAGACACCCGGCGCGGACAACTCCCCTCTCTATATCTATCAAGTGGGACTGGTGCTGGCCTTGGCGTTCGCCTGGGTGCTCGGGTACGGGGCAACCGTCGCCGAGCCTGCGCTGAATGCGCTCGGCGTCACCGCCGAAACCCTTACCAACGGTTTTATCCGCAAGCGCAGCCTGATACGTGCTGTATCGATAGGCGTCGCCTGCGGTATTGCCGTAGGTGTGGCCAAACTGGTGTTCGGCCTGCCACTGGTCTGGCTGGTGGTGCCGCCCTATTTAATCGCTGTGGTACTGACGGTTTTTTCGACCGAAGAGTTCGTCAATGTGGCCTGGGATAGCGCCGGTGTCACCACGGGGCCCATCACCGTGCCGCTCGTTCTGGCCATGGGGCTGGGGCTGGGCAATGCCACTAACGCAGTCGAGGGTTTCGGCATTCTTTGTATGGCATCCGTCGGTCCTGTCATCAGCGTCATGCTGCTCGGACAGTGGGCCCGTTTCCAGCTGTGGAGACAGACAAAGGCCGCCACACAACAGCCTGCAAATCAATTATTGAACACCGGAGAAGCGGGATGAAAGCTGAAGGGATTACCTACCTGACTGACGTTGCACTGATCACCTGCATTGTCCCCGTCGGGCGTGCCGACCTGGTGATCCGTGCGGCGCAGGGCATGGGCGCACCAGGCGCCATTGTCTACCACGCCCACGGTCTTGGCCCCCGTGAGCGGCACGGCCTGCTCAGCATCGCCATCGATGCGGAGAAAGAAGTGGTCAGTCTGCTGGTCGCGGCCGACTATCAAGACGCAGTACTCGAGGCCATCTACCACGCGGCCAACCTGGATGTTCCCGGTGCGGGCATGATCTATGCGACACCCGTGGAAAAAGTCGCCACCTACATTCCCCGCGAAATGCTGGAACAAGGGAGTGCCTCATGAGCGTGGCGGTTGCGGGTATTCCGGGCGGCGCGGCAAAACTCATTACCTGCGTGTTGCCCGACGATGGTACGGAACGCAGGCTGCTACTGCTGTTGCAAGAGGCGCATGGCATTACGCGCGCGGACAGCGTGAGTTGCCGCGGCGTGGCCGTACTGCAGGCCGCCAAAGCCCCCCGCAACGAGGTGCCGGAGGCGGTTCTCTCCCGGGTGGTCAACGTGGTGGTGGATGAAGCCCAGGCCGAGACGGTGTTCGACTTCATTTGCACACACGCCGGGCTGACCGAGCCGGGCAGAGGCTCGGTGTACATGATTGCGTTAAATTTCGCGACGCCACTGGTGATGCCTACGGACGCAACGCAATAACGCAGCGCGAAGGTTGAGGACTCTTAGGTCAGGTCGCTTAGTACCGATAGGTAGCCTGCACTGAAACTCCATTCGCACTGTTGTCGTAGTTGGCACTGTATTCAGGTTGAACACCGGAGTTGTTCGGCTGCTTTACGGAAACTTTGGAATCCCAGAGATAACCATAAGCGAAGTCTATCGTCAGATCGGAATTCGGTGAGTAAGCCCCCCCCAAAGTCACGGCTTGGCGATTCCCAACCGGAATGCGCACGCTGCGATCGGCATTTCTGATTGGCGACGGGTCATAGGCGTAGCCTGCGCGCAACAGCCATTGTTGGTTCAATTGATAGGAGGCGCCAACTGCAGTGCTCCACGTGTCGCGCCAGTTCATTTCTTCGATCACACTTCCCAGGCCAGCCGCCTGACCCACGGGGGAAAGACCGCTGTTGATTGCCTCGACCTTCTGGATCCGGCTCCAACGTTTCCAAGTGGTCCCCAGATAGCCCGTCCAGCGACTATTGAAATGATGGGTGATAGACGTGTCCACGGATTCGGGCATAGTGAGGTCAATCTTGTTGTCATACTTTCCGTCCAGAAGGATCACGCTCGGGGAGCCAGAAACCTCAGTATGCCCTTCGAGTTCATAGTCCACCTTCGAGTGATAGTTGATCCCCCAACGGGTTGCCTCAGTAAAGTCAACCAAGATGCCTACGTTGTAGCCGAGTGCTGTGTCATCGCCTTTGATGGTGACCAGTGTGTCCTCGCCGTTGTTCAGAGCGCCGGTGGCCAGGTAGTTTTGAAGCTTTGCATTGAAGTGGTTTATGGTCGGTCCGCCACCAATGGACACGTAATCATTGATCCGCCAGGCAATGGTGGGCTGAAGGGTAATCTCCTTTGTCGTGCTATAGGAACCATGGTAGCGGCCTTGAAAAGTGCTCTCGTAATCATTGATCAGACCACTCGGAGCATAGAGACCCAGGCCAATCGAAAAACGATCGTCAAGTGGCGTCGACATATAAGCGAAGGGCACAACTCCCAACGGCACGGAGTCCCCTTTATTCGTTCCTGTGGCACTGCTCTGTGCATCACTGATGTCGTCGCTCACCGAAACGACCGCCGCACCACCGGAAATCTCAGTGCGCTTCAACTTGGTCAAACCTGCGGGATTTCCATAGATGGTGCTGGCGTCCAGCGCGGAAGATGACCTTCCCGCATAAGCAGTTCCCGCACTGCTTGCACTTTGTTCGTTTAAGGCAATGCCATTGGCGCTGGCAATAGTGGAGGCACTGAGTAGTGCGATGGCGCTGCTGAATTTAATCCAGACAGCACACTTACGCTGAGCAGAGAGACACGGGATCACGCGGCTATTCAGTTTCATTTTCCACCTCTTGTTTATTGTTTTTGTTGATTGCACGCAGGCAAGGCTTCGCCGTCCTGTGCACTTTTCAGTGCCGGCTGGAGTTGATCGATGGTGTGTAAAACACCCCGACTGAACAGCGCCAGGGCATAACTGCTGGACTTGCAGATTGCGAATCAGGAACTCAATTAATCCACTCGACTTGAAAGCTGTAACGCCCCAAAAGCGGAGCCAGGACTTCCTGGTCGGTGCCGGCCCTGACGCAGGCAACCTGCCCACGACGATTGTCCTGCACGACTTCAACAGCAATATCCAAAAGCCCCAGACGTTCGACTTCCTGCAGGACTACTTTGGCAATCTCCCGCTGCTGCAAAGCCGGCTTGAATATCTTGCCCACGGCCGTCAGTGGCAGCGCGTTGAGGATTTCAATGCGCTTGGGAACTGCTGCCCGCTCGCTGATGTTGTGATGTGCGAATATCTGGAGCTCTTCGGCGTTGCACACTTGTCCGGGGCGTAGTTGAACGTACGCAACCGGCACCTCGCCCGAGTAGGCATCGGGGCTGCCGATTGCAGCGGCCAAGGCGACGGCGGGATGCGTCTGAAGAGCCTCCTCGATTTGCTTGGGATCGATGTTGTGGCCACCACGGATGATCAGTTCCTTCTTGCGTCCGGTCAGCCAGAAGTAACCTTGCGCATCCTGGCGACCCAGATCGCCTGTATTCAGCCAGCGCTGACCGTCGATATCGATCCAGAGGCCCTGATTATGACGCTCCTCCAGATAACCCTCGAAGAGGTTCGGACCACTGATCGTGATGAGGCCGATCTCATCCACGTTGGCGTCGCGCAGGTACTCTCCCGAATCATTGAGCAGGACCGCGCGCATATTCTGGTAGGCGATCCGCATCCCGATGGAGCCGATATGGCGCTCGCCATGGGGTGGATTGATTGAAGAGACGCAGGCACCCTCGGTAAGACCGTAACCTTCAAGGATCCTCACCCCGGTGCGGCGCTCGAACTCCCGGAAAAGCTCAGCCGGCATCGGTGCGGCGCCACACATGGCAAAGCGAAGACTGGACAGATCCCGGCCCTGCCATTCATTTTGCAGAAGTGCGGCATAGACAGTTGGCACGCCGGAAAAGAGGTTGATGCCGAAGTGCTCGACCATCTCCCAGAATCGTGGGATCACCCCCTCGCCCCGATACCCCTGAGGCGTCCCGAGGATCACATGGTCGCCTTGAGTCCAAGGCATCAGCCCAGTCACCAGTTGGCCATTGACATGAAACAGCGGCAGGCCACAAAAAACAACCTGGCCACCACTGCGTGGCTGCAAGTGAGCCGCTACGGCCCATGCGTTGAATACTTCCGAGCCATGAGTACGCGCGGCGATCTTGGGGAGCCCGGTAGTGCCGCCCGTACAGATGTAGGAGGCGCACTCATCCTGACGAATTTGTCGACCGCTCTTCAGGTGTGTGTGCGGCTGAGTGTTCATCAGCGATTGCCAATCGTGGATCGCGATGCCGCTGTGTAAGTCTCGTTCCTTCAGCGCCACGGCTTTCAGAGCTCCACGTACAGGTTGCGCGACATAGGGCTCCATGCTGACCCAGACAACAGACTTGACCGTGGGCAACTGATTCAGCTGCGACGCCAATTTGGGCCACAGGTCACTGCCCGCCATCGGCGCGAGCGTCACCACCACGGATGCCTTCGCGGCATTCAACAAGCCAGCCAACTGCTTGGCTTCAAGCAGAGGATTGATCGCCATGGCAATCCCCGCCGCCTCCCCGCCCCATAGAGTGAAGTGGGTTTCCGGCAGGTTGGGCAGGATGAAGGCAATCACCTCGCCCGGTTTTATGCCCAGGTCATGGAAGGCATTTGCCGCGCGGGTGATATCCGCGAAAAGATGGGAGTAGTTCCACTTGTAGGTGCGTTTGAAATCGGCGGCATCGGCGAAGAAACTGAGCGCTGGTGCCTCGGGGGAGCGCTCGGCCGCCTGACGCAGAACTTCATAAGTGCTGCTAGCCAGGCCACGCTCCGACAAGGGGACGCGTTCGAGGCTTTCGATGTCATCCAGGGTCTGCACTACCATCAGGCTTCCCCCACGACGCGGTTGCGTTGTACGCCGAGGTCGATCACACCGTCGGCGCTGCGAATGCGCGCCTCGACCACGTCACCGACCTTGAGATACTGCGTCCGGCCTTCCTGCGCCTTGAGGAAAAGCTTCCACTTGGTGGCTTCGGGCAGCAGGGCTGCAATGCGCATTTTGGCAGGCGAAGGGATCGTCAGGGCACAGCCGGCAGGCGTACCGGTGGCGATCAGGTCTCCAACGGCGAGATTTTGCAAGGCGGAGAGTTCAGTCAAGGTTTCAGCGGGGCCGTAAACCAGATTGGCCGTGCTGTCGTTCTGTCGCACCTGGTCGTTGACTGTCAGGCGTAGCTGCAGTGCTTTCAGGTAATGCATGCTCTTGGCATCCAGAAGGCAGAGGTACGGGCCGACCGGGCCGAAAGTGCGGTAGCTCTTGCCTTTGTAAAACTGCATCTGGGGAATCTGAATGTCACGAGCCGAGTAGTCGTTGACAATGACGACGCCTGCTATGAACTCATGCAGATTGGCGTCTGTGACAGCAATAGCGCCGGTGATTGAGCGCTTCATCACAAGACCCAGTTCGATCTCGTAGTCAAGGAAGCGCACGTGGCGCGGTTTGATGAGGTCGCTGTCAGCCGCCACCAGGCAACTCGTCGCCTTGGTGAAGATCATATTGAATTTCTTCGCATCCGGGTCCATGCCCGACTCGATCATGTGCTGGCGGTAATTGGCACCCTGGCAGACGAACTGCTGGTTACGGGTTACCGGAGACAGCAGTTTTACTTCACCCTCCTCCAACTCCGAACCTTTCAGTTGAGCGAGGTCGTCGATACTGTTCTGGCGAATGAAGTCGCCGGTGGTTTCAAAGACACCGGGAACAACTGTGATACGGCCCTGGCGTAGCACGCCCCAATGGATACCATTCTGAAATTCAAAGCGGACTACGTGTACTGCAGACATTGAAGGCACTCCTGGAGCGGTGTTTTCCCCGTGCTCGATGGCACGAGAATTCTGGTGTTGTTCTGAGGGCGGGCTGGTAACGCTGTAAACCATCGAGACGCCGGCGATCACAGCGCCGGCTTTGAGCACATCGCGCCGGCCATATCTGATTGAACGGCCTGACATGGCGACAGCTCTACCCGAACATCCGCATGAGTGTTACCAACTTTCGAATGGTCAGGTCCGGGCTGCGTCGCAGGTTGCGGATCAGCAGTAGCAGATTGGCCAGGCTCATCTTGGGTTTGGTAAAACTCTTGGGCATGCGCTGCCCCCACTGCGCCATTGCCTCGGGGCTGACCGGATGAATGCCCGTAGGCCGAGTGGCCGTGAAAAGATCCCCGTCGCAGTAGTGCTCGTGCTTGTCACCCCAAGGGTCTTGCCAGTAATCGAAGATCTGACTGCCCAGAATGTGTCGGCCGATACCCCATGAGTGCTCCCAGCCGCGGTCGCGCAAAACGCGCTGCCCCATACCCACGGCGTCTGCATCGACGACTTCATAGGCGCTATGGCTGTAGGTAGCCATGAACCCTTGGGCAATCGCGAGCGTATGGTGAGCTGCGGGGATGTCACCGAGGTCAAGGCGCATGAAGGCGACGATAGGTGTGCCATCGGGAAGTACCTGCACATCGCTGGGAATAAACCCGAAATGCTGCGTATACCAGGCACAGGTTGCTTGATAGTCGGCCACTTCAATGACGATGTGGCCAAGCTTGAGGACTTCAGGGGGAGCAATCGGCGGGCGCTGCGTGGCGTTGATTCGCGGTTGTTCCGTCGCCAGATTCCAGTTGAGAGGAGTTCTATGGGCCAGCGTCTTGCATGGCGTCTGGTCGCAGACGGCTTCCACAATGAACCCAGAAGGATCCGTCAGTCTGACGTAATACCCTTTACCAGGATGTTCCGATTTCTCGACCGATGACGCACCCGGGATTCGAGTGAGCTTTTCCAGTTCGTCCAGAGACTGCACGGCAAGTCCGAACCCGATGAAACGTGCATGTTCGGCCCGTTGGACACGGTAACAATATGCAGTGGCGTCAGTGGCCCGCATATAGAGCGTATCGGCCTCCTGCCGACTTACCGCCAGGCCGAAGTCAGTCAGGAACCGCGCCGCCTCATCCAAGTCCGGCCGCTGGAAGATCAGGTGCGTCAGATCCCGGGCCTTGACCGTCGGCTGAGGATGCCGGGCGGGCTGTTGCGTCGCCAACCGATGCAATTCGATTTTATTGTTCATTGTTCTTGTTTTCCGGTTTTTTAGGGCAAAGCTGTCCCGAACCCCTGAAAATTCAGGGGTTTATCCAGTCAAGTCAGTTACGGATTTAGTCGAGAGATGAAAGTGCCGGCAACTCCATGGTCGCCAACGCACGCGCCTCCTCTGACGGCACACCCAATGCCCGCAGTACCAGCTCGGCGGTATCAGAGCCCGCCTCGCGCCACGTCCGGTGACCTTCCAGTACCAGGAAAATCGAGCCGAGTACGCTGCTCGATATCAGCGTCAGTACCGAGAGCAATTGCTCCTGCGCAAACGTGTAGCGCCCAGTGGTAAGCCCGCTCAGGAGATCCCTGGTCGCCTGGCTGCTGAACATTTCGCGCAACGCAGAATTGCTCATGGCAAATTTATGGATGAACGCGCCCCACTGGGAGTCTTCGTGCGCTCGGCGAATGAAGAATCGAATGCCATTGGCCAGGCGATGAGCAGGATCCGTGAGGGAATTGAAGCTCTTGTTGACGCGTTCATGCATCTCCCTCGCGAGATGACTGGCAACCGCCTCGAACAGGCTTTCCATGCTGTCGATGTTGCTATAGACCGTTCCGCGCGCCACGCCTGCCTCTTGTGCGAGGTCGAGAATATTCACTTGTGAGGTGCCTTTTTCAGCGAACAGGCGAAAGGCGGCTTGATGAATGCGGCGTTGTGTTGGATTCAGGGATTCCACGGTTCTCTCTCCAGGATTACCTTATGGGTTGATTGAACACTCGTGTTCATTTTACGTCAACCATATTTTTTAGCATGTTGGTTTCTCTGTCTGAATAATGGGCTTAAACCTATATAATCCGATTGTCTTGATCGATGATGCCGGGTCAGAAAAAGTGCTGCACATTGACACAACTGAACACGCATGTTCAATTATGTTGACTGACTCTTTATCAGCTGAAGGACAGAACATGACCGGCTCAAATCTCTTCAAACCGCTTCGATTGCCCAACGGCACGGTGATTCCAAACCGGATCGCCAAGGCTGCCATGGAGGAGAACCTTGCCAATGAGGATCACGCTCCAGGGGAAGCGCTGGTCAAGCTCTATCGGAGTTGGGCGGAGGGTGGTGCCGGTCTGATCATCACCGGCAACGTCATGGTTGACCGTCACGCCTTGACCGGCCCCGCTGGTGTAGTGCTTGAGGATGATCGGAACCTGGGCAAATTCAAGCTTTGGGCCGAGGCTTGCCGCAGCCGTGGGGCCCAGGCCTGGATGCAAATCAATCATCCCGGACGGCAGCTGTTGGCTTCAATGGGGCAATCGGCAAGGGGGCCTTCCGCAGTGGCGGTCGATATCCCCGGACTTTCAAAAGCGTTTGTGCCGCCCAGGGCTTTAGAGGAGCAGGAGATCGAAGAACTGATCGAGCGCTATACCCAAGCGGCGGTGCTGGCCGAGCGCGCCGGATTCACCGGCGTGGAGGTTCATGCAGCGCATGGCTACCTGTTCAGCCAATTCCTTTCGCCCTTGACCAATCGGCGCGAAGACCGCTGGGGCGGTAGCCTGGAAAACCGCGCGCAAATTGTATTGAAAACCATCGACGCAATACGTCAGCGAGTGGCACCGATCTTTTGCGTCGCCGTGAAGCTCAACTCCGCGGACTTTCAGCGTGGCGGGTTCAATGCCGAGGACGCGGCTCGCGTGGTGGAAATGCTTAACGAGAAGGCGGTCGACCTGGTCGAATTGTCGGGTGGCAGCTACGAAAGCCCGGCCATGCAGGGACAGACCCGCGATGGCAGCCGCTTGGCGCGAGAAGCCTATTTTCTTGAGTTCGCGGAGAAAATAGGAGAAATAGCGTGCATGCCGCTGATGGTCACCGGCGGCGTGCGTAGAAAGGAGGTCGCCGAGCGAGTGGTGAGCGGCTCGGTGTCGATGGTCGGACTTGCTACTGCGTTGGCAATCGAGCCAGCCCTGCCGAAACAGTGGATGGCGGGTCGCGACATTAAAGTGGAGCCCATCGTCGTCCGATGGAAGAACAAGACGTTGGCGTCACTTGCCGTGGCGTCGGTGATCAAGAAGCAACTCGGCTTGCTGAGCCAAGGAAAACGGACAAACCCCGCGACGTCGCCACTCATGGCGTTGATCGGCAATCAGTTGAAGGCTCGTCGCCAGGCGAAGAGCTATCGGCGATGGATTGATCAAGCCTGGCAAAAGGATGACATCCGTTCAGACCGGTAGCGGCTTGCCGGCAATCTTCCTGGCTCTGGCAGGCGTGACGCCCAGAGCCTGGAGAACCATTTCGGCAACCCGCAGATCGTGCTCAGCCACCGCCCGCCCCTCGACAACCGAGCGCATGGCTCCGGTTGTGCACGACAAGACAATATCCAGAGCGACACCTTCGTCCTCGTAAGCAAACGTGCCCGCTCGCTGTCCCTCACGCAGATCGCCCAGTACATGGTCAGCCAGACGCGAGCGCATTGCCTGGTCGAAATGGATGATGCGCAGCAGCGCATTCGCCCATTGCTGGTCGGCCGCGGCCCGGCATACAAACATGCGCACGCCGATCGAAAGCCTCTGTGCGCCGCAGTGCACGTCCCTGCTCATGGCGGAAATGGCATCGGAGAACTCGGCGGCCATGGCGATGCCCACCGCCTCCAATACCTCGTCGCGAGTTCGAAAATAATTGTAGATGGTGCCGTTGGATACCGCTGCTTCCGCGGCGACCTCGAGCAATGCGATCTCCCCCACTTCCTTACGTGCGATAAGGCGTAATGCCGCGTCCACGAGACCGCGACGGGTGCGCTCACGTTTCTTGTGACCTCTCGTTAGAGGTTCTGGCGCGTCAGATTCTAAAGGAAGAGTGGGGGAATGCATTATCAAGCTCGCAATCTAATGGGCTGGTTGATGGTAATGGAAACGCTGTCCGGAGTGGCGTCTTTGCCGGCCAGCAAGCGCCTGCAGTCCTGAAGGAGATTGCCTGCCTCTGCGCCAGGGGCGTGGTGCATGATGATACGGTCGGGGCGAACCGCGACGAGCGTTCCCTTGGCAGCCAGCGGCAGGATCTCATGGTTCATGTCTTCGATGAAGTCACAGCTGCCGCCGGAGCGTTGGCCGCGAGCTCTGACCTCTAAAAAGTGACCTCCCATTTTTTCCCAGGAAACGATCTGATCAGGGGTCAGCAGTGACAACGGGTCAACACCGAATCCAACCAGGGTCAGGTTGTCTCCAAGCGCATCGTCGCTCAGTTTGATCTGCTTTTGCAGGTTGCGTATCCAGGTCTGGGGAAACAAGCTGCCGCGCACCAGTTTATCGCCCCGGCGATGCTGTACGAACAGGCCGTGCTTGAAGGTGTTCTTCGGCTTGATGTCCAACTGTTCGAAGTACCTCCTGGTAGCGGGAGTCAACGCCAGCGTACGCATCAGGCCGTGGATAAAGAATGCGGCGATCTTGTTCTTGGGCATCACCAGGCGCCCCATGAGTTTCGCCAGATTGATCATCGCCTGGGCGTGGGGACGGCGTTCTACGTCGTAGGTCTCAAGTATTGCAGGCGTGGCATGGCCGCGAAGGACCCAAGCCAGTTTCCAGGCAAGGTTGGAGCCATCCCGAAGTCCCGCGACGAGACCTTGCCCGACAAAAGGGGGCGTGATGTGCGCGGCGTCGCCGGCGAGAAAAACGCGCCCCTGGCTGAATCTGTTGCAGCAGCGAGCGTGGAATCGATACACCGCCTTGCGCTCGATTTCCAGTTCTTGCGGGTTGATCCATGGCGCGATCAGCCGGGCTATGCTTTCCGGGCTTTCCAGCTCTTCCCGGGACTCGCCGGATTGCAGCATGAACTCCCAACGCTCCCTGCCGCCGGGTGCCGGCATGTGCGGCGTTGGGCGCAGCGGATTACAAAGAAACTCAATGTGATCAATCGCTGACTTATGCCGGTTCTTGACGTCGACAATCAGCCAATCCTCCGCATAGGTCTGTCCTTCGAACTCCTGACCAATCAGCGCTCTGACCCTGGAACTGGCGCCGTCCGCACCGATCAGGTACTGGACGCGGACAGTATGCGAGTGCCCATTTTGATCCCGTACGGTGGCGACCACGCCCTGCGCTTCTTCGACCAGACTCTCCAGCTCGAAACCACCCAGGCTGGTCACTGATTTCAGCCGGGAAACCTGGCCACGCATCGCTCGTTCGAGGTCGGGTTGATAGAACGTCACAAGCTTGGGATGGCCGTCGATACACCCCTCGGTATTGGCTCGACCGAATTGCCCGAGTACCGGTGAGTGCATCTTCACTTCAGGGATGACGATCTTCTCGAAAGCGTCTTCCGACAAACCTGCGAGTTGCAGGATGCGTAGCGCCTCGTTGTCCAGGGCAATGGCACGAGGCATCAGTACGATTTCATGGAGCTTATCCAGCACCAGGGTCGTAACCCCGTAGCGGCCGAGCAGCGCCGCGATTGTTGCACCAACCGGACCGTATCCGACGACCAGCACGTCAACGGCGGAGGGAGGCAATTCGGAATCTTTCTTGTTGTTGTTCATTTCGAGCCCTTGTTGTGATTGAAGTCGTGAGGCGCGCAGGTCTCATCGTCAGGCAGACTCAAGGTATGCAATATTGAGAGATATTTCAATATTGATGTTTTTGTCATTAATTTTTGAGATCATTGAAAAACCGTGATGTGACCGACCGGACGAGCTGAGATAAAGGCGTCAGTGGCCGCGTTAAGGCGCGTGGCGTGAAGTTGCACGTGTGCCAGTTTCCGACCGACGACGCTTGGCTTCAGAGCCGATCAGCGTTGTCATGTCAGCAATGGACCAGGACGGCAGGAACATTTTTTTCAACGCTGAATCCCGTGCGAAACTTCAACGCACTACCCTGTTTCAAGTCTTTAGGAATCAACCGTGGCGCGTCCGCAGCCCCATCCGTCCCCTGCCCTGCTTGACTTTGGCGAGTTCGAACTCAACGAGACTAACGCTTGCCTGTTGCGTGATGGGCAAGCGGTGGCGTTGGCGCCGACCCCCTTTCTGTTGTTATGCGTGCTCGCCCGCCAGCCGGGGTCGTTGGTATCCAAAGACGCCTTGCTGGATGCCGTGTGGGGGCATCGGTTTGTCAGCGATTCTGTCCTGAAGACGGCCATCAGCGATCTGCGCAAAGTGTTGCGCGATGACCCCAAGCACCCTCGTTTTATCGAGACGGTGTCGCGGCGTGGCTATCGCTTCATCGCCGTATCGCCCCCTGCTGCTTCGATACCGCCTACTTCCATGGCAGTTACGGCGACCGACACACATCCGTTTCCGCCATTCATCGGTCGCATTGACGAGGCCTCGAGGCTGAAGCGGGCGTGGGAGCGAGCCGGTGTTGGCCAGCGTGCCGTGGTCTGGCTTGCTGGAGAACCGGGGATCGGCAAAACCACATTGATCGAACATTTCCTCGCCGGCCTTGGCGGCATCGCCTGCGCACGCGGCCATTGCATGGAGCACTTCGGCACCGGCGAGCCATACCTGCCGGTGCTGGAGGCATTAGCCGATCTGTGCCGCAACGACCCGAGCCTGCCGGCGTTGTTGCGCGATGTGGCACCCACCTGGCTGCTGCAATTGCCGTGGTTGAGTAGCACGCAGGAGCGAGACGCATTGCGGCGCGAGCTGGCCGGTGTCGGCCCGGAGCGCATGCTGAGGGAATTCGGTGAACTATTGGACCGCTACACAGAGCTGCGCCCTCTCTTGCTGGTCACCGAAGACCTGCACTGGAGCGACCGGGCGACGGTCCAGCTCATCAACTACATGGCGCGACGACGAGGCCCCGCCCGGCTCATGTGGCTGTCGAGCTTCCGCCTTGCCGAAGTGGTAGCGCTCGACCATCCGCTCAGCTCATTGCGACACGAACTGCGACTGCAACGCTTGTGCGAGGAAGTGGTGCTCGACCCTTTTTCGGAAACCGAGGTCGCCGACTATGTGGCGCTGCGTTCAGCCTCACTGGCACGCGATGAAGCCTTCGTGCGCGCCCTGCACGAACGGACCGACGGCGTGCCGTTGTTCGTTTCCTCGATCATCAGTGAAGTGATGGATGCAAAAGAAGACGAAACCACCATCGAAGCTCGACTGACGGATCTGGCGGTTCCCGACAACCTGGCCGCCATCATTGATCACTACATCGCCAAGCTGGGTCCGGAGCAACGTGCACTCCTTTCGGCGGCTGCGGTGTGCGGGGCCGGCTTCCGGGTTGAGACGGTTTCGCTAGCCCTGGGGCGCAATCTCTCTTCAGTGATCGGCGCCTGTGAAGAACTGATGCGTGAGCAGGTATGGCTCTCACATTCGCGGGCTCCCGATGTTGACGAGGCGGTAGAGCCTCCTTACTCGTTCCGGCACGCCCTGTTTCGCCAAGTGCTGTATGACCGCACGCCGCGTTCGTTGCGCATCGATCTCCATGGCCAGGTGGGCACTGCCCTCGAACGCGAGCGCTCGGCCGGTGTGTCGGTTGCGGCCTCGGAACTGGCGATGCACTTCGACCGTGCTCGGCTGCCGATGATCGCGCTGCGCTACTACGCCGAGGCCGCAGAAGCCGCGCTACAGCACTTCAGCCCGGACTTGTGCATCGGCCTCACTGAGCGCGCCCTGATCCTGCTTATGCATGCACCCAAAGGGGTGGAGCGCGATACGCTCGAAATTACCTTGGCCACGTTGCAGGGGGTTTCGGCCTTCCACATGTTCGGTGTCGGCAGCGAAGCCAAGGGGGCTTTCGAACGTGCGTACACACTGCTAGCGGATGTACCCGAGCACCCTATGCGCGGGCGCCTTCTGCACGGATTCGGCTATCTGCTCGGTTTGCGCGGCGATTATTCGCAGGCTTTGGAAGTGGCAGTGCGTGCTGAAGCGCTGTCCCGGAACGCAAACGATCAAGTGCTCATGCTGGCAGCATGCATCGTTCAGGGCGAGGTGCATCACCTCCAGGGTCGTACGAAAACGACTCGCCGCTGGTTAGAGCGCGCCCTCGCGATCGCCGAGCCGCTGGACATCGGGACCAACGAGATCTTTGCAGCGGATCCCCAAGTCATGCTGCACGGTATGCTGGCCATCGAGCTGGTGCGTTCTGGCCTGATTGAGCAAGGACGAACCCATATGCAGCGGGCACGAACCCGCGCACATGCGCTTCGACAACCCATGACATGGCTGGTCGCTGCATGGCAGGAGGTGTTGATCGAGGTACGACTGGGAAACCCTGAACGTGTGACAGTGTTGGCTGACGACATGCAGAAGCTCGTCGATGAAAATTCCCTCGCACTCGGGCGCACGGCTTGCCGCTGGTGGCGCGGCTGGGCCGACGCACGCAACGGTGCACCCCGCGACGGCTACCGAAATATCCGCGAGGCCTACGAGGAACATACCGGACTCGGCATGCGCTCCGGTGCCAGCGAAGTACTCGGCTACGCCGCCGAAGCGCGGCTACTGGCAGGCGATTACGACGCAGCGCACGTTGAATTGCAGGAAGCCTTCCGGGTGGGAGAGGAACTGGGCGAACGCGTATACCTGCCGCAGCTGTTGCTGCTGGAGGCCGCGATCGCGCGAGTTCAGGGTCGATCAGATGCCAGCAGCGTGGCGGTGCGGCATGCGATTGAGGAGGCACGCGCCCAGGAAGCATCGTGGCTGGAGCTGCTCGCAAGGGTCGAGCTGTGTGAGCAACACGACGCTACCACTGAAGATCACCAGGCATTGGTGAGGCTGATTGACCAATTGCCCGAAACGCATGGGACTGAATTGGTAAAACGTGCGCGCGGCCTCATTATTTTCAGCCCCTAAAATTTGTCACCGCTATACAGATCAACCAATTCCTCTAAAGAACTAATTGTATTCTCCATAATCGTTAATTCTTTTTTAGCTTGAAGTTCCAACAACTCAACATCCGAAGTCAAACCCAGATCGTTCCGGATACCAATGAGAACTGAAACCTGAAACTCAGCAATGTCCTTGACGTTTGGCAACAAGCGCTTCAACAAATTAAGACGCTCTACTCTCACCCGTGTTTCAGCACCGTTCAGCGCCAGCCTTGCCTCTTCCGCCTCGTTAAAATAACGTTCATAAGACCCCATCACCGCGTCAATCATTTTCGAATCTGTAGGTGGCACTTCTTTCAACCTGTTGAGCTCAAGCAGCACTCGCTCGGACTCTGAAACTGCGCGTTCGCACTTTCTTTCCCAGCCATTTCTGTCACTGATAGCCTTACCAAGTACCGCTCTACTGAAGGCGGACTTCATCAAAAGATCGTTATATTTTGATACCAGCTCACCGACTAACGATGCCGTCACAGGCTCCGCCACTAGCTGAATCTGCGCGGCAACGGAAAAGAAATCGCTTAAACCAGGGCTAACGGTGAATGACTCATCCCTATCGGAAGGCTCGATTAATGAACTCAACGCTTTCGGCATTTTTTTCGCCGCATCCAGATAAACATCTCGCCTTAGCGACGCGGTACGCTCTTGAGACTTTATGGTCGCATCATGATTAAGTTGCATTTCCAACCGCGATTTATTGCTCCTGTTGGAAATAAGAACACCCCCGAGTGTCAGACCCGACGCTAACAAGCCAGACCAGACAACATCTGGAACTGATCGGATGAAATCAAAAAAATTCATTCCCTGATGCTCCTGGTAATGCCGTGTGAATGAACGGGCCTCAACGCCATGATCCGTCGAAATTCAATGTTCGAAAAGAGATCCCTGTAGCGTCATGAGTCAGTTTGGGGAACGATAGGTGACGACTGTTGTGGCAGACAGACGTTATCCGACCAAACCCTGACCTTTCGCTTACGACTCCTCCCAAGGGGCGGCTTACGCTGGCGTCGAACTTTCTCGATCCCCAGGTCTGCGATGAGCCTTAACCCTGAATCCAAATACCCGAGCCGACGCTCCTACGTCGTCAAATTGCGCAGTGATGCCGGACCGAAGGCCCTGATGGGCCGCCTCGAGAACCTGGTCACCGGGCGTCAGCGCGAGTTCTCGTCCGCCGAAGAGTTGCTGGAGTCAATTGGCTCTGATCTGGCGTCAGCAGACCGTGAACAGGCGATAGAAAGGGACGGCGAATGACCGTTCCGACATCGACATCACGTGTGCATGGCGACCGAACGGCGACGTTTCGCTGACTACTTCGCGCACAGAGGCCCCTACGCTGACGCCACCTCGAACTACACGAGTCCATTTCTAATGCTGCGACTTTCCACCCTCCCTCCGCTGCCTCGCCATACCGGTGGGATAACCTTGCAACGGACCCCATGCTCGACTGGGTTCGCCATGGCGGCAACCCTTGTCACTTCGATTGCCCTCGCCCTTTCCGGTTGCTCCACGCCGGTCGTCAAGCCATCAGTAGACGTGCCGAGCCACTTCGCCGCGAGTACGGCCTCCGAAATGGAGCCCGAGGCGGCGTGGTGGGAGGTCTACCACGACCCCTTACTGTCGGATCTGGTGCGCCGCGCCGCGCGTGAGAACCGCGACGTCAAGATGGCCGCCGAACGCTTGCGTGCAGCGCGAGCCGGAGAAACGGTCAGCCAATCCTGGCTGCTCCCGAGTGTCGGTGCATCGGTCTCCGGCAGCGACCGCAGCAGCGGCTTCAACTCGGCGGTAAAACAGGGCTATCCGGATACCAGGACCGCCAGTGCGGGTCTGGATGTCTCGTGGGAAATCGACCTGAGCGGCCGACTACGAGCCGGTGCAGCGGCGGCAGACGCCGATGCACTGGCCGCCGAACACAGCATGCGAGGCGTACGCCTGCTGGTGATGAGCGATGTCGTCAGCAACTATTTCACACTGGTCGGAGCACAGCGCCAGGTCGCGACGCTCCGCGCAATTTCGGCCATGCAGGATGAGACGCTGCGTCTGGTCTCCGCGCGTCAACAGGTGGGGCTGGCATCCGCCTTCGACGTCGAGCGTGCACAAACCGACGCCTTGTCGGCGCGGGCGCAGATTCCGCCGCTGGAAACCCAAGTGGCGGTGGCACGTCACCGTATCGCGGTGCTGATCGCCGACCAGTCTTTCAACACCACAAGCATCCAGCCTCCGGGCGCAGACCTGGCCGATGTACCCGAGGCCAAGCCCGGTCAGCCCGCCGAGTTGCTGCAACGCCGACCGGACGTACTGGCGCTGATGGCACAGCTCGACGCCGCCAATGCCCGTCGCCAGCAAGCGAAAGCGGAGTGGTTCCCGCAACTCTTCCTCGGCGCGTCCTTCGGCCGCCAGGGTCTCAACCTGAACGGTGCCGATCTCGGCGCTGCGCGCTTCACCAACGTCGCGGGCCTGCTGGCGATGCCGCTCTTCAATGCGGGGCGCACACAAGCAATCAACGATGCGGCTGAAAGCGCTCAACAAGAAGCGCTGTTGCGCGCCGAAGACGGCATCGTGCGGGCGCTCGAGGATGTGGAAAACGCCCTGGTCACGCTGGCGCAGGAACGTCGCCGTTCCGGGTCACTGCAACTGGCCGCCGCGTCTGCGGAGACGGCACAGAATCGCGCTCAGTCGCTCTACACCCGCGGGCAGATCGACCTGTTGCCCCTGCTGGATTCGCAGCGTGCGCGCCTGACTGCACGCCTGAGTGCCAACGAAAGCAACACCCGACTGCTGCTCGACAGCGTGCAGCTTTACAAAGCACTGGGCGGGGGCTGGCAGGTGTTCGAACACCCTGCCAACCCGACCGCGTCCGCGTCCGCTAAAACCGACCGACCACCACTTTCCTGAGTTTTTGTCGTTTTCCAAAGAGGAACCGTCTTGAAGAATTCCCTTACTGCGGTCGGCGCCCTGGCCGTCGCCGTGATGCTTTGCGCGTGCAGCCCGGACCAGCCGTCCGTGCCGGCCCCCAGAGCGGTACGTACCGTTGAAATCAACTACGACAATGCCCGCGACGTCAGTCGCTACGTGGGCACCGTGCAGTCGCGGCACGAAGTCGAGCAGTCCTTTCGGGTCGGCGGCAAGGTGGCCCAACGCAAGGTTGATGTCGGTCAGTTGGTGCACGAAGGTGACATATTGGCTGTGCTGGACGACAGCGACTACCGCCTCGCGGAGGAAGCCTCGCAACAGCAGTGGGCGGCTGCCGTGGAGCAAACGCGTCAGGCGGAATCGGATCGCCAGCGCCTGACGGCCCTGAAGGCTGATGGCTCAGTCAGCGCGGCTGACGATGAGCGTGCGCACACCAACGCCCAGACCACGCGCGCCACTGCCGAGGCCGAGGCGCGAAAGCTTGAACTCGCACGTAACCGACTCAAGTACACCGTACTGCGCGCCTCCCGTAGCGGCGTAGTCACGGCGGTACGCATCGAAGCGGGACAGGTCGTGGCGGAGGGTCAGCCAGTGATCTCGGTGGCGAATCCGGACGAATCCGAGATCGTCATCGATGTGCCCGAAGATCAGCTGTCCACCTTCAAGGAGGCGCACTTCAAAGCCTCGCTGGCCAGCGCGCCGAACGAGACCTTCGATGTCACCCTGCGCGAGCTGTCGCCGCAGGCCGCCACGCAGACGCGCACCTATCGCGCCCGGCTCAAGCCGGTGCAGGCGCTGCCGCTGGGCGCCACGGCCACGGTCATGGCCGAGCGCGAGATGACCAGTGTCTCGGTCGCGGCGGTGCCCGCCACGGCACTGACGCAAAGCGGTGGCCAGCCATCGCTGTGGGTGGTCACGCCCGAGGGCAAGAATCCGCAGGGCACTGTCGAGCTGGTGCCTGTGGCGGTATTGGGCTATCGCAACGATGAAGTGCTCGTCTCCGGGCCACAGGCCGGCGCATTGGTCGTCACCGCCGGGGTGCAGAAGATGGCATCCGGACTGAAGGTCGCGCTTCCCGGCACGGCGATTGTTGACACGAACACCACGCAGCAGGCCGCCCGATGAACAATTTCAACCTCACCGACTGGGCGCTGCGCCATCGCGCCATCGTTCTGTTCATGCTCCTCATTGTCGCTGCGGCTGGCGCGTTCAGCTTCACCCGCCTCGGCCAGCTCGAAGATCCAAATTTTTCCGTACCCTCCATGACCGCCATGGTCATCTGGCCGGGCGCTACCGCCCAGCAGTTGCAGGACCAGGTCCTCAACCGCATGGAGAAAAAATTCGAGCAGATCGATAACTTCGAGAAGGTGGTCACCTACGCGCGGCAAGGCTACGCCGGCATGACACTCACCGTGCGCGGCGGCACTTCCAAGGCTGACCAGCGCGAGGCCTGGTACCAGGCGCGCAAGAAACTCAACGACCTGAGCCTGGAGATGCCTGACGGCGTGATCGGCCCGATCCTGAACGACGAGTACGGCGACGTGTATGGCCTGATGTACGCAGTCAAGGGCGACGGCGTCGGCCACGCCGACCTGACGGACGCGGCCGAGGACATCAAGCGCCAGATGCTGAAGGTGCCGATGGTCAAGAAGATCGATGTCATCGGCAAGCAGGCCAAGCGTATCTACGTCGAGTTCTCGCACGAGCGCCTCGCAGCGCTGGGCATTACACCGCTGGCCATCGCCGAAAGCCTCAAGAGCCAGAACGCGATGTTGCCCGCTGGCCAGATTGACACCCGCGGCGACCGCGTCATGGTGCGCGTGAGTGGCCAGTTCACCAGCGATGAGGCTATCCGCAACGTGCCCATCTCCGCGGGCGGCCGCCTGATCAAGCTCGGTGACATCGCGACCGTTACACGTGGCTTCGAAGATCCGCCGACCTACACGGTCCGCCACAACGGCCAACCCGTGCTGATGCTCGGTATCACCATGACCAGCGATGGCAACATCGTCGACCTCGGCAAGGCGATGGACACGGCCGTCGCGAAGATCCAGTCAGAACTTCCGCACGGCGTGGAGCTGGAGCTGGTGGCTGACCAGCCCACCACGGTGAAAGATGCAATCCTGGACTTCGGGCGCGCGTTGGCCGAGGCGCTGATCATCGTGATCGCGGTGAGCCTGGCCAGCCTGGGCTGGCGTGCCGGCCTCGTGGTCGCGGCCACGGTGCCGCTGGTGCTGGGCGGTGTGGCGCTGGTGATGCTGGCGATGGGCTGGAACCTCGAACGCATCTCGCTCGGGTCACTGATTATCGCGTTGGGACTGCTGGTGGATGACGCCATCATCGCCATCGAGATGATGGTGGCGAAGATGGAAACCGGCATGGACCGCGTGAAAGCGGCGGCCTTCTCCTATCAGTCCACCGCCATGCCGCGCCTGACCGGCGCACTCATCACCGTCGTGGGCTTCCTGCCAATCGGCCTCTCGAAGTCCACCACCGGCGAGTACGCGGGCGGCATTTTCTGGATCGTCGGTGCCGCGGTGCTGTTCTCGTGGATCTGTTCCGGCATCTTCACGCCGTACCTGGCGGTCAAGATGCTGCCCAACGACTTGGGCACGCACCAGCATGCTGATCCGCACGACACCAAGTTCTACCGCTGCCTGCGCCGCCTGATCGACGCCGCCATCGAGCGCCGCTGGGTGGTCATCGGTGCGACGGTGGGCGCTCTGGTGCTAGCCCTCGCTTGCATCAAGTTGGTGCCGCAGCAATTCTTCCCCAACAGTTCGCGCCCTGAGCTGGTCATTGATTTACGCGTCAAGGAAGGCGCCTCGTTCGCCGCAACGACAGAGCAGGTCAAGCACATGGAGGAGATCCTGGCGAAGGACGAGGACGTGCGTTTCTATACTGCCTACACCGGCGCTGGCGCGCCGCGCTTCTATCTCTCGCTCAACCCCGAGCTGCCGAACCCGGGCTTTGCCCAGTTCGTTGTGATGACCAAGGATCTGGATGCACGCGAGCGGGTACGTGCGCGGCTGGTGGCCTCGGCCGACCAACAATTCCCGCAGGCGTGGGTGCGCGTGACCCGGCTCGAGTTGGGGCCACCTGTCGGCTACCCGGTGCAATTCCGCGTGGTAGGCCCCGATACCCAGGTGGTGCGCCAGATCGCCCGCGACGTGGAGAAGGTAGTTGCGTCCAACCCGAAGGTGCGCGACCTCCAGCTCGACTGGAACGACCCTGTGCGCACGATGAAGGTGGAACTTGATCAGGACAAGGCGAGCGCGCTGGGCCTCACGCCGGCCGACGTGTCGCTGGCGACCCAGACCGTGATGAACGGCGCAACCCTGTCACAGCTGCGTGAGCGCGAGGACCTGATCGACATCGTGGCCCGTGCCGTGCCAGAGGAACGCTTGAATCTCGACACACTGAAAAACATCAACCTTTACACACGCCAGGGCACCGTGGTGCCTCTGTCGCAAGTCGCACAGGTGCGTTCTGAATTGGAAGAACCGGTACTGTGGCGCCGCAATCGCGACATGGCGATCACTGTGCGTGCCGACGTGAAGGATGGAGAGCAAGGTGTATCGGTGACGCAGGAAATCCAGCCACTGCTTAAGGGCATCGAAGCGAAACTGCCGTCGGGCTACCGCATCGACACGGGTGGAGCGGTTGAGGAAAGCGACAAGGCCAACAAGGCACTACTCGCGGTGGCACCGCTGATGCTGATCACCATCCTGCTGTTACTCATGCTGCAATTGCAGAACTTTTCCCGCATGTGGATGGTGATGCTAACCGCACCGCTGGGCCTGATTGGTGTTGTACCCGCGCTGCTGGTGTTTCAGTCACCGCTGGGCTTCGTCGCGATCCTGGGCATCATCGCTCTGGGTGGCATGATCATGCGGAACGCGGTGATCCTGATCGATCAGGTACAAATCGAGATCGCCGGGGGGCGCGACCCGTGGAATGCTGTGCTGGATGCGGCCATTTACCGGGCCCGACCGGTGATGCTGACGGCGCTGGCCACCGTACTTGCAATGATCCCGCTGACGCGCAGTGTGTTTTGGGGGCCAATGGCAATTGCGATCATGGGCGGCCTTACCGTGGCAACGCTACTGACGATCTTCTTCGTCCCGGCGTTGTACGCCGCATGGTTCAACGTGGGGCGCCAGATGGACGCTGACACCCAACCGGTGAGGGGGCACGCCGCGCTCGCTGCGGAGTAATGAGTACCGTAGCGTTATGCCCCTGATTTAGCCCCGCTACTCCGTGCCATAAACTCTGTTTTGCTGATTACAGTCGTCATGGAAAACGGTCAGCCGATGACGACCGGAATGCTCAGGAAACGATTTGATGATGCACGGGAGGACGCCAGCATTCCGAAAGCTGACTTTCAGATGCGCGACTGACGGGCAAAGACGGCGACGGACAAGGAGGAATTGACAGGGAATATACGCGTAGCACGAGATCAACCAGGGCATACCACTGTGGGCATGACCGAACAGTACATTCGGATGCACAAAGGCATGAAGGTCACTCCTACGAAATGACCAGCTGTAGCGAATTGCGGAGTAGAGATTGGTTTTTGCGGAGCAAAAAAATAAGGGCTTGCATGAGATTTCTCACGCAATCCCTTGATATTCATGGTGCCGAAGCCGGAATCGTACGCATCTCTTTGTTATTGAAAATAAATGGAAATTTTGAGTTCGAAAAATTTTCTACCTCTATGTGTACCCTCAGTCTGCGAGCAGACTCGGTATTGAGCGTTGCTACCGGTTTCCACCGACAAGTAAAAACGACGAAGGTGCAAACGCTGACCGTCCAGAATCTGGTCAAGGCGTGGCTATTGAATGGCATGGCACGCAAAGACGGCAATGCCGAGTTGCAGCGCCGTTTTAACAAGGACCTATAGCCGGCGCCATCACATCAAAGAAATTGGCACATTCGGTGCCAGCCATAATTAACATAACGTTCGTTGCGCTAAATAAGCCTGGCTGCTAGGATCAATCTCACCTTAGTAACATTTCGTGGGAGAAAGCCGCTATACAAGACTCTCTGCGCAAGGCATTCCTGGAAGACGGAGCAGTCCTGATCAAAGGACTTTTAAACGAGAAGCAGCTGGCTCGATGTCGGACTGCCTACGACTGGGCAGTCCAGAACCACGGCCCCAACGCATTTCGAATGTTCGATGGGACCTTGCAACAGTCGCATGTCGACAACGCCAATCCGCTCGCCAAGGAGCGCCTGGAGGAATTGGTCTCTTCCCTCCCCTTTGGCCAGTTATTCGCACACCTCTGGGGTTCCGAAAACGTCTGGTATTTCGCCGAGGAAGTGTTCCTCAAGGTCGGCGGACGTGGTTCGCGCACACTCTGGCATCAGGACACCTCTTATTTGCCCTGGGCCGGCATGCATTGGGGAAATGCATGGATCAGCTTCGAATCCGTTCCCAAGCAGAATGCTTTGGAGATCATCCGGGGCTCGCACCGCGGAACGCGTTTTGATGGCACCACCTTCCTCGACCCGAACGACCCAACCCAACCCTTGCATGGAGGCGGGATGCTGCCTCGCCTTCCCGATATCGAGGCTGAGCGCGAGCAGGCACCCGATGCGTACGAAATTCTGTCGTGGGCAACGGAACCCGGGGATGTGGTCGTGCTCCATCCCGGCTCGCTACACGGCGGCGCACCGGTCGACGAAGCCTTCCCGGATCGCCACACCTTTGTTTTCCGCTTCTTTGGTGACGATGCAACCTTCAATCCCCTGCCGGAGCACAGCGATGCGGGTTATCCGAAGGAAGGCGTTCTCTTCACCGAAGAATTGATGACCTTGAAGCCGGGAGATCCCTTCCGTCACCCCACCTACCGCCAGCTCGTATGATCGGAGATCAAGCAATGAGTACCCAGAACCTGAAACGGCAAACCATCACCCCTCCCCAATCCCAAGTGCTCTACGATAACTATCACTTTCCGCAAGCGACGCGTGTCGGGGACATGATCTGGGTTTCCGGCCAGATCGGAATCGACGCCACAATGACACCGGGCAATGGTATCGAAGAGCAGGCGCACTTAACCTTCCAAGGCTTGAAAATCGCCCTTGAGGCGGCGGGCGCGACCCTGGCGGATGTTGTCGAGCTGATGACATTTCATACTGAGCTTCAAGCTGATACGCACGCATTCATGCAGGTCAGGCACCAGTACTTCCTCGACCGCTACCCGTCCTGGACCGCCATCGGCATCTCGCAACTGGCCCTTCCCGGGCTTCGCGTGGAAATTCGCGCCGTTGCGGTCGTGGGTTGCGGCGAAGCCTGATTTCACAAAAACATCGCTCTTCAGGTTGCCGACCCGCGCGTGATGCCCTCAGTGCCCCATCACAACAAGAGCAAGGACTACCCATGGCTACCCTTATCGTGAGCTACCCCTTAACCGAAGGTGCAAGATTCGACCGGGAGTACTACCTTTCCACTCACATCCCGCTCGCGCGCTCCGCATGGGGTGAGTCTGGACTGCAATCGGCGGAGGCCCTGTTCCCGGCCGTCGGTCCGCAGCCCCTCGCGGGCCTGGTGATTCTGCGCTTCAACAATCAAGCCGGAATCGATGCCGCGCTCACCTCCCCCAGGACGGCTGAGGTTCTCGGCGACGTGGCGAACTTCACCAATATCGCTCCGGTGATTTTCCGCGCGGACGACTGACGAATCGCACGGCTGCCCGAAGGCCGCTGATGCGCCCTTCGGGAGAGCCCTGGCATAGCGGACCAGCTTCTGCGTCGAGTCTTGCAAGGGTGCTTTCTTCAAATAAATTCCATATGCTGAGCCGCAAATAGCAAGTTGCAGCTTTTTCACTGCAACTGTTACTCCGATCAATAGAGCCAGCGAAAATTACCCCTTTCCTATGCCTGATTCACGACCCCAGACTCCCATGAACAATAGCTCTCGAGCGAGTGATAGCGAATCCGAACCGGTCTCCCGCCGGGGTCGGCCCGTAGGCGACCACAAGGCGAAACGGGCCGAGTTGCTGGCGGCGGCGATCGCGGTGATCGCATGCGAGGGCTATGCCGGAGCTTCGATGCGCAAAGTGGCGCAGCACGCCGGGTGCACGACGGGAGCGGTGACCTACTACTTCGCAAACAAGGAGGAGATGATCACCGCTGTCGCACAGAGCCTGTTCGACCAGATCGACACTTTGCTGGAGATCAACCAGGAGCGGATCGATATCAAGGCTCTCATCGAACAATGGCTCGATTGGACGAACACCGACGAGCCGGACGCATGGCTCGCATGGCTCCAATTGCTTGGCTACGCAAGGCACGAACCGGCTTTCGCCGGCGTCATCAAGCAACGATATGCAAGGTTCCGCCAGGTGTTTACATCGGTACTGGAGAGAGGGCAAAGCCAAGGCATAATCCGCGACGATATCCTCGCCGAGCTTCTCGCCGATCAGCTCAGCGCGATCAGCGATGGATGGATGATGATGTTGCCGATCGAACCTGAACGGTTCGGTTCGAGCCGAGGTCAATCCCTTCTCGATGCCCTCATGACCTTGATCACTCCACCCCAACCGCAAAAACCATCTCCCAAGAGAAAAGCAGTCGCTAAGTAAAGCAATTGTTGCGCGCAGCTGAGTTGGCTTTCACGGGCAGCGCGCTTCTCCAGGATCATCAGGTCGTGGCGCTGCGCACCGCGCTTTCTTGCCATGACCATTAAATGGCACCGGCTGCTTTGTTCTGACCGCCCTATCCAGCAGGACACCTGCCCTTATCATGCCGCGGCCCACTCCACCGGCGCCAAGGCCTGCGTCGTCGTCCCCCTCCTCAACACCAAACGCCCTTCTATTCTGCTTTGCACGGTTTCAAATGTGCTGTATTTTTACACAACAGCTGTTATGTAATACATACAATAGATATGACAGAGGCGAAGATGGATTCAGATAACGATGAATTGTCGCTGCCGGCGCGCCAGCGACGCTTGCTGCTTCAGGCGATTGGAAGCGTCACCTTGATCGGAGGGATCGCACTGAGCGGGCGGGCCACGGCTCAGGTGCCACGTGCTGGCCAGGACGACGTCCTTGACGTAGCCATCATCGGGGCAGGACTCGCCGGCCTGACTTCGGCGCGGGACCTGCGCCGCGCTGGCTGCGAGTCCTTCGTCGTACTCGAGGCCCGGGACCGTGTCGGTGGGCGCACCTACAACCACGACCTGGGCAAAGGCGTTGTGTCGGAAGCCGGTGGCGAGTGGATCGGCCCTGGCCAGACGGCCATCTTCGACCTGGCCCGCGAACTCGAGATCGACACCTTCCCGACCTGGTACCAGGGCAAAAACGTCTAAGCTGCGTGAAATCTGCGCCTGCAAACCTTTGCCGAAAGTAAAGATTTCAATCTCGGACGTGTATTCTTCAGCTGCGAAAACCATGGCCGACTTTTTCAACAGAACCGGCCATAGCGGACGTTCACACTCAATGATGATCGAATCGATCAATGACATTTTCTTTCGGCCTGAGCCGAGAGATTAGATGCGACTAAACTGACCGGACTTCCAGCCAGGACAGCCCGGAATGAGCCAAATTTTGATCGCCGACGAACAACCACTTTTTCGTCTTGGCATACGCCAGGTACTCGAAGCAGAGGGCCATTCCGTCATCGCAGAACTGGATGACGGGGCCGACGCCTTGCGCCAGACACTTCAGGTGAAACCGTCGTTGCTGATTCTGGATCTTGCGCTTCCACGCCTCGGCGGCCTGGAAGTCATCCGTCGCCTGCGCCGACAGGCCTGCAAGATACCGATCCTGGTACTGACCGCACAAAGCAGCGAGCACTTTGCAGGTCTCAGTCTGCAAGCCGGCAGCACGGGGTTCGTCAGTAAACAGGATGACTTACACGATTTTGGCGAAGCCGTGCGCACATTGCTGCACGGGCACAGCTATTTTCCCAGTCATCTGGTAGGCAATGTCGCACCACAGATCGGTTTGAAGGCTGAAGAAGCGCAACTGGGCAGCCTTTCGGCGCGAGAATTAACCGTGCTGCGCTACCTTGCCAACGGCCACAGCAATAAAGATATCGCCGATGAATTGGCGCTCAGTGATCGCACGGTAAGTACCTACAAGGCGCGCCTGCAGCGCAAACTCAATGTCGATTCGCTGGCCGAGGTTCTGGAAATCGCCTGGCGTCAGGGCATGATCGCCAGCATCGATCCGGTCGCCGAGGGCAGCGGAGCGGACAATTCCAAGCAGGAACGCTTCCACCAGATATTCGACGCGATGCCCATGCCGGTTTCCCTGCGAGATACTCAAGGTTATCTGCTGGCGTGCAATCGTCAGTACCTCGAGTTTCACGGCGTCACTCAGGAACAGGCCGTAGGTATGCGCATTATCGACAGCAGCGTGCTCACCCCGGAAGAAGCCTTGAAGCTGCACCAGGATTACCTGCAAGCCGTCACACTTGGCCAGCCTTTTAGTCTCCAGCAGGTTTTGCGCTACCGGGACCGTCAAATGACGGTGCGCAGTTGGGGCGTGCCTTTCCACGACGCTCAAGGAAACCTGACAGGGATGCTCTGTTCTTCGGTGGATATCACAGAGCAGGACCAGCAGATTTCGTTCTTGACCCGCGCCAGGGAGCAGCGCCGGTCCTTGACCCGCACCCGCACGTTGTTCCTGCATGATGCCGGCGAGCAACTCATGGAGCAGTTGGGCGATATCGTCAAATCAGTCCATCGGGCCTGTCACCAACAACCGGGCAACGAGCATTTGATCACCCTCCAGTCCGCAATTCTGACTGTGCAGGAACATATTCAGGTGCTGCTGGATGTGGTGCGAATTGAACGAGGAATCCTCGTTTTGATGCCTCGTGCCAATGAGCTGAATAAGCTGATCGGTCATGAGGTTGCGGACTTCAACCGAAGGCATCCTGGCGCACACGAGGCGATTGAGCTGAATGGCGATCCTGTGCCCGTCAACGTGTGGGTTGACCCGGATCGGTTCCGGCAAATGTTGCGTTCGATGTTCATGTATTGCCTGGACCTGGGACTGCCGGACATCACATTGCACGCTCAAGTGACGCCGTCTCCCCGGGCGGAGCTGCTCTGGCAACTGAACGTCGCACCCGGGCCAGTGTCGCGGGCCGAAGGCCTGGCCGAATACCTCACACAAAATGAAATCAGCCCGCAACTGGCGCTCTGTACCCGCTTGATCGTCCTGATGAGCGGTGAACTGTTGCTCGAACCCCCTTCAGCCGACGGGCCACTGGCCGTCTTAAGCCTACGATTCTCCCAAACACTTTAGTGCCGCCAACCTTGACCTGTAGTGATTGCACTACAGCGTTCTCATGATTCCCTGATCGTACCCGTACTGCCCTCCTCGCAAGAATGACTGCATCGGCCGCAACGCATTGCGCCACTTTCTTCGAGGACACACGGATATGAAAAACGCCAAGGGACACGCCCCCTTTCAACACCCCGATTTTTCGGTCAAACGCCTCAGCCAGGCCATCGTGATCGCCTTGGGCATTGCCAGCCTGGGCCTGAGTTGCCCCGTCACTTTTGCCCTAGACGCCTTGCCCCAACAAGGTGAAGTGATTTCCGGCGCGGCGAAAATCTCCCAAGACGGCAACAGTCTGCATATCCAGACCCAGACGCCCCGTACCGCTATCAACTGGCAGAAATTCTCCATCGGGCCTGACAACAAGGTGCACTTTCAGCAACCCGACGGCAGCTCCGTGACTTTGAACCGGGTCACCGGCGGCGACCCTTCCAATATCTACGGGATGCTCACCGCCAACGGCAAGCTGATCCTGCTCAACCCGGCGGGTATCTGGTTCGCGCCCAACTCGCAGATCTCTGCCAGTGCGCTGATCGCCGGCGCCGGCGTGATCACCGATGAACAACTCAAGGCATTCGCCGACATCGGCAAACTCGACATTCAGCTCAAAGGTCTTGTACGCAATGACGGCCAGATTTCCGTCCACGACAACGGCATCGTGGCATTGCTCGGCGCGCAGGTCGAAAACAACGGTGTGATTCAGGCCCGTAAAGGCCAGGTAACCCTGGCCACCGGCCCACAGGCATCGCTCGATTTTCAAGGTGACGGCCTTATCAGCCTGGCCATTGGCGGTACGCCTGGTGACGACAATTCGGTTGATCCGTCACTGACCGGCGGTGTCCAGAACAACGGGCACATCGAGGTCGGTGAAGGTGTTGTGGCAATGAGTGCGCAACGTGCGGCCAAACACCTGGATTCGGTGATCGGGGTCGGCGGCGCAGTGATTGCCGACTCGGTTAGCCAACAAGGCGGCAGCATCGTGCTGGGCAATGCCGATCGCACCGTGGTCAGCGGCAAGCTTTCTGCCAAAGGCAGCGATGGCGGCAATATCAGCGTTTCGGGCAAGCAAGTGACCCTGTCCTCGACCGCCGACCTGAATGCCTCCGGCAGCCAAGGCAAAGGCGGTTCGATCGCTGTGGGCGGCAGTTTCCAGGGTAAAGGCAATGCACCCTCTTCCACCCGCACCACGATTGAAAAAGGCGCCAAACTGGTGGCCGATGGTGCCCGCGACGGCGGCCAAGTGGTGGTGTGGTCCGACGGCACTACCCATTTTGCCGGCCAGACCAGCGCCAAAGGCGGCGACAAGGGCGGCATCATCGAGACCTCCGGCAAGATCCTGAGCATCAGCAAAGACGCCAGCATCAACGCCTCCGGTGGCAAACAGGCCGGCCTCTGGCTGCTCGACCCTGTGGCAGCGACCATCTCCAATATCGACAACGGCACGGACATCAGTGCCCAGACCATCGTCGACAGCCTGGCCAACAACGACGTACGCATCGAGGCCAGCGAACGCATCAACGTCAATGCCCCTATCGTCGCCAAAGACGTGGCCGCCGGCAAAAGCCTGGCGCTGATCGCCAGCGGTAACGTGGGCCAGGTCAGCACCTATGAAGGCACCGACAAAAACAATGACAGCGGTTCGGTGTACATCAAGGCACCGATCCTACTCAAGGACGGCAACCTGTTCATCAGCGCCACCGGTGACGTCAAACTGATCGATGACGCGCTCGCTGGCCAGACCGGTGATGCCGCGTGGGATCGTCGCGCGATCATCGATGTCGGCAAAGGTATCGTCTGGATCAAGACGTCCAATACCGCCTCAGTCACTCAAGACGCCAATACCGCACTGATCGGTTCACAGGTGGCCGTGCAAGGCGCCAGCGTGCGTCTCGATAGCCCGTTGAACCATGCCGGGACCCTGGCCGGTAAAGCTACCAACGGCATTTTCACCTTCAATCAAACCAATGCCGGCGGCACCAACGTGGGTACGGTCAGCGCACCCTACTCCGGCGAATCCTTGAGCGGTGTGACGGCTCAGCAGATCAAGTACATCGGCTCTCAAGACGTAGTAGCCGACAGCAACATGTACAAGGAAGTGGTTCTTGGGCAGAACGGCCAGGCCTTCGACTACCTGGTGTTTGAAGCCACCGGTTTTGTCGATGCGCAAGGCAATGAAATTCCTGCCAGTGAACTGCTGCACTACCTGGACAGTTCCGACTATCTGGTCAGCGGCTTGAAGTTCACCGACAGCGCCGGTGTGAAATGGGAACTCAAACCCAACGCGGCGAACAGCAATCTGACCACCGTCATCCGTGATGGTCAGGTGGTCAGCGAGCTGCCGGTCGGTTTCAGCTTTGATGCCAACAAAGGCATGGTCGTTGTCGCCAATCCTGACTACGCGCCCAACGCTGGTTGGGGGGTCGCCGATTACAACATCGCCGGGCCGATGAACCCTGACGAAATTCAACACAGCAGCCAGAACGGGTCTTCTGAACAGTTGGTGATCGGTCTTGGCGACAAAGTCACCTCTGCCAATGTGCTGTTCGGTTGGCTGATGAATGACCAGGATTGGGCGCAACCCATTGGGGATGCGCCGAAGCGGCCGCTGCTCGAACGTGCGCGAGTGCATTTTCTGCAGACCCAACAAGCGCCGGAGTCGGCCATCGTCTTGCAGGCGCAACAGGCCAATCTCGACCTTAACATCAATGATCAGTCGCGGCAGTATGGCGACGCCAATTCGGCATTCAGTCACTCAGGTCTGATTGCCCAGCAAAATGCTGCACAGGTAAAGGACGTAGACAGCTTCGTCGACCGGCAACTGGCGCAAGACCGCTTCATCCCCGGCGTCAGTTATAGCACTGCGGCGAACGAGCGTTCCAACGTCGGCAGCTACGCCATCAACGGTCAACTGACGGCCGATGAGTACGTCAGCAAGCGTTATGTCCTCGACACCCACGCCGGCAAACTGGTGATCAAACCTGTGCCACTGGTGGTGACGGCGAACGATCAGGCCAAGGAAGTCGGCCAGCAAGACCCGGCCCTGACCTATGACGGTAAAGGCTGGAAATTCGCTGATGACGAACAGCCTTTCAACCTTGATCGAGCCCCTGGCGAAAAACCCGGCAACTACAGCATTTTCGAAAAAGACGGGCAGCGACTGGTCAGCGCCAACTATGAAGTGACCTTCATCAACGGTGTGTTGACCATCAACGGCCCGGTCGCTGAAGACCCGATCACACCGGTTCCGGATGTTCCGCAAGTGCCCGGCCAACCCATTCCAATCCCCGAAACCGGGCCAGTGCAAACGTTCATCAATCGCGCCGACCCGGCAGCCGTTGCACAGGTTCCTGGCGACGAACGCTGCACCCCGCTGGAATCGCCATCGGCGGTCATCGCCAACCATACCGCGAGCCCTGCAATCGTACGTACTTACAGCGTGCAACTGATCTGCAAACCCCGTTCCCACGGTTCCGCACAACAGCAACTGCCAGATAAAGCCGAGTTGCTGGACTACGCCAATCGCCTGATTGACCGCGGCACTTATCCATTTCCCGAATGGAACCGCAGCGTGATGCCCAGAACCATTGACCAACACGCCAAGGGAGGCCTGTGAATATTATGAAAACTTCAACCCCATTTACTCTGCGTCCCTTGGCCATCGCACTGTGCGTATGCCTGGCCAGCGCATCGTTCGCCTCGACTGGCTTTGCCGCCACGCCTGTGCCCTTGAAACCACTCGATCCAGGTCGGGTCGAGTTTCCCAACGAGCAAGGCCTGCGTACATCACCCAACAACATGCCGGGCTCACTGGAACTGCCTGCCACAACCATCAGCCCTCAAGAAAAACTGGTCGAGGACCAACAAGCCCAGACACCGGTGATGAGTAGCAATGTGCCGTTCAAGGTGAACAAGGTGATTCTCGATGGCATCCACAGCTACCCCGCCGCCACCTTCAAGCCACTGCTGAGCCAACTGGAAGGACACGAAATAACGCTGGCACAGGTCAACGTGGTCGCGGATGCCATTACCCAGCGTTATCGTGCCGCCGGTTTCATTCTGGTCCGCACCTTCGTTCCTGCGCAGCACATCGATAAAGGTGAGTTGCATCTGCAAGTCATTGAGGGACGCGTCAACAGCGTCAAGGTCGATGGCACCAGCAACCGTGCGATCAACCACTACGCGAAAAATATCAATGATGAAGTGCCGCTCAAAGGCGAAACCCTGGAGCGCAATCTGCTGCTGATTAACGACCTGCCTGGCTACGAAGCCCGAGGCGTGCTGTCGGCCTCGCCAGTACGTGAAGGCAGCGACCTGAACTTGCAGACCGAACTTCGGCGCTGGGAAGGATTCGTCGGTGCAGACAACCGCGACAGCCGCTACTTCGGCCCTTGGCAAGCTTACGGTGGAGTGGCGCTGAATGATCCCTTCGAGATCGGCGATCAAATTTCCCTGCGTTATGGACGCTCGCTGGAGAGCGACAAAATGTCGTTCTACGAAGGCCAGTATGAGATGCCGGTCGGAAGCCAGGGCACGATGCTCAGTGTTCTGGCACAACACAACGACGGCAAACCCGATGTGGCTTCCATTCTCAATGCCAACAGTTCAGGCGATACCGTTGCCGTCAGGGTGATCCATCCATGGATTCGCACACGTGCGCAGACCGTCAAGACCTCGGCCGCCTTCACCTGGTTCAATGGTCAATCCGAGTACCTCAACGACCCGGACCTGCCCCCTTCGAGCGATGACCGCATTCGTGCCGTGCGCCTGGGCGCCAGTTGGGACTTCACCGACCACCATGGCGGCCGCAACCTGCTCAAAGGCGAATTGAGCCGTGGCTTGAACGTGATGGGTGCCAGCTCGAAAAACCGTACCAATCCATCGCGCGAAGGTGGTGAGACTGACTTCACCAAGCTGCAAGTCGATGCCCAACGTATCCAGGACCTCAGCGCCATTACCCCCGGTCTTGACCTATACTTGGCCGTGACCGGGCAGACCAACTTCGGCAACCGTTTACTCACCCCTGAACAGTTCGGCGTGGGTGGTAGCCAGTTCGGTCGAGGCTATGACCCCTCGGAAATTACCGGCGACAAAGGCGCCGCCGGCAAAGTCGAGTTGCAGTACAACCGTCAGCACCAGATCAAGGATTTCGTCGTACCGACCCAGTACTACGGCTATTGGGACATCGGCAAGGTGTGGAGCGAACAGCCAGCCTATACAGGCTCGGAAAGTCTGTCTTCCGCCGGCGTGGGTGCTCACGTGCAAGTTGGCAAGGATCTGTTCATTTCGCCGGAAGTGGCCTTCCCCCTAACCCGTTCGGTCAGCGCCGAAGAGCTAGAAGACCGCAACGGCAAGGAGCCTCGCCTCTACATCAACTTCCTCAAATTGTTCTAGCAATGACACCCACCGGTTATGGGCCAACAGGTCCATAACCGATGGGCCCTGTCTCCAAGGAGAACCCTCATGAACCGTCATTTTCGTGTGATCTGGAACAAAGCCCGGGTGTTGGTTACACACCACGCGCCGAACTTCGCCTTCACCCGTAACCACACCGCTGCGCTTCTCGAAGCCCTGGAAGTACAAGAAGGAGAAAACCTCGCCTGGATCATGCAACTGCACAGCCAGTCTGCGTCCAGCCGGAATCAATGCTGCATGCCTGATAGGAGAAGGTGAAGCTCAGCAACCGGTTGCTACTGAAAAACGCTTTTTGTGTGTTTGTACTTTTAACGAGAGATGAATCGATGGACGCCGTGTTTCATATTCAACAGCTTCAGCTAAAATTCCTAAAGTCGGCCTCAGTCAATGAAAACTGTGCCATAGATCTGCTGGCTATTCTTCACCGGTTGTCGGCAGAGGAAACCAGGAACGTCCTCGGCATCATTGACCTGCTGGTCAACGAGGCCGAGGTGTTGAGAGGGCTCTCAAAGGACGTCACGGCCAATCATTTCTTTGTACTGTCGCATTAACGCTGACGTCTCAGTGATCGAAGCGTTTGAAAGAGGTGTAAGGATCAAAGGGTATGTATCGTGACTGCCGGTCACGCATGACTTTGACCATGACAAAGTCTGGGTCCCGTGAGAAAAACAGACGTCCGCGCATCGTCACCAAATGATCGAGCAGACGTGCTTTATCGCCTGCCACGCATTCCGGATTCCGATCATAAGCACTGTTGATGTTCAGACTCAGAAAGTGAGTTCCCGGGATCAGATCGCCCACAAAAACAACCGGGCCAACGAGCAGCTGGATTTTCGGTAACAACTGTCCCGGTGTAGCAGTCGCTGACATGGAAGTGCCAGTCATTGCCGAGCTGCTCTCAGGCATGGCCATCGATCAGGATTAGGCGTGCGCTGTTTTTCCAAGCGTGAAGCGGCCCTAGATTCATAGACACCTTCGAGGGCCACTTCTGGCTGATTTCTGCTCTTGGCCAGAGGGGTAAAACGGCCAAAAACGGCCACCCCGTTATGTATGACGTAAGGTTAAGTCATAAGTTTGGAGTCCTCTTCTTACACTATTGGTTTATTGGATCCGAAATCAGACGAGGCAAGCGGCAAAAAATCACAGGTTGGACTACACCTAACACCAGACATACCCCAAGCAGTCTCAAGCGTCGGCCTGTTCGCCATCCGAATCGCGCGTAAATCACGGGTGAAGCGACGCTTCTGAGGGGGGATCTCGACAGGGTATTTCGAGGATTCACAGAGGGAGTTGATCGCAATGGCTCAGCACTTGAACTCGTCCGGGTTGTTCATTCATCGCATGCGGGCAATGAAAGGAAGCACAACGTATCCCCTACCTTTTCTCGCAAAAGTCTCGTCTCTAGGTATCAATCACGTATGGCGACTGCGGCTGCACACAGCAGCCACGGTAGCGCTTTTGGCCGGAATGGAGTCGCCAACGTGGGCCGCGAACTGCCCTTCACCGGTGGTGGCCAATAACACCACCTGCACAGTACCGGCCGGCACAACCGTGACAGTCAACGCCGTCAATGCCGTTGGCTTGAACGACAGCGGTCTGTTGGGGCAAATCATCGGTGACGGCATTACCGTCAATCTGGCGGCCGCCACCACTACCGGCGCAATAGCGCTGCAAGGCGCCGCCATCAGTTTTAATGCCAGCACTGTGACTACCACCTCCGTCGGGGCTGCCGCCAACGGACAAATCGGATTACGTGCGGCTGGCGCAGGCAGCACTGTCTCGGCGACCGGCGCCACGCTCGACCTGACACCCGCCTCAGGCACCTCGCTGAACATGGTCGGTGCTGGGGCCGATCATGGCGGTGCGCTGACGTTGAGCAACACTACCGTGCTGGTCACTGGTGGTGCCAATGGCACGGGCAACTATGGTTTGGTGGCGACCGGGGCGGGAAGCCAGGTCAACTTCAGCGGGGGCTCTGTCAACACCAATTCCCGGGGGGCCTTTGGGGTGTTGGCCGAGAACGGTGGGGGGGTCAATTTATCAAACGGAGCGCAGATCACTTCTGCCGGTACAACGAACGCGACCACGCTAGCAGGCAGCCATGCCCTGTACGCCACCGGTGCCGGCAGCCAGATCAATGCCACGGGCATCATGGCGAGCGCGTCCGGCCTCAATGCGTCAGCGGCGCTGGCCGACGCCGGTGGCACCTTGGTCTTGACCAGTAGCTCGTTCACCAACTCGGGGGCCGCCAACATAGACAGCACTCCCAATGCCGGGGTGCGGGCAGTCAACGGCGGCAAGATCGTGATGAGCGGAAGCGGCAGTGCGATATCCACTACGGGCGTGCGCGGCTTTGGCCTTTCTGTGGAGGGCGCCGGTTCGCAGGCGCAAGTGGCGGACACGGCCATCCAGTTGTCGGGCAGCCGCGCATTCGGGATTTCCATCAAGGCCGGTGGTAGTGCGCAGGTGAACAACAGCAGCGTTGCGCTCAACGGTGTCACCGGACCTTTCTCACCCGCAGTACAGGTAGAGGGCGTGGGCTCGACCTTGACGCTGACCAATAGCAGCATCAGCACCACGACCCCCACCATCGCCGTGGGCGTGACGGCCCGGGATGGCGCAAACCTCATCATCAGCAATAGCTCGATCACGACGACAGGCCCGAACTCCGCGGGGCTGACCGCCAGCAGTCTGACGGGCATACCCGGCACGGTGACGGCGAACAATGTGACGATCAACACTACCGGCGACGATAACGCCATGGGGGCGATTGCCGACCTCAACGGCACGATGATGCTCAACGGTGGCACGATCACCACCAGCGGTAACCAGGTCAGGCCATCGTCATTCGCCCATGGCCTTGGCGCACGCAATCCCGGCGGCACCCTGACTGCCAACGGTACGGTGGTCAACACTTCCGGGCTTTCCGCCATGGGTGCCTGGTCCGACGATGGCGGTCATTCGACCCTCAATGACGTCAGGATCACCACCTCAGGCGAGTTGGGTGTCGGGGTATTTGCGATAGCGGAACAGGTGGGTTCTCAATTCAGTGCCAATACCACGACCAACCGCACCACCGTGCAAACCACCGGCCTCAATGCCTACGGTGCACAGGCGCAATCGCGCAATGACCAGCCGGTTGATGTCGCCACGGTGACCCTGAACGACACGTCGATCACGACGCAGGGAACCGGTGCCGCAGGCCTTCGTGCAGTGCTCGAGAACTACGGTTCGACACCCACCGGTCGCGGGCAAGCCGATGTAGTTGCCAATCGCACCACGGTGCTCACTCAGGGCGTCGGCGCGCATGGTGCATTTTCCCGCGATAGTCCTACTTCGGTGACGATCAACCAGAGCTCGATCCACACCATCGGCGCGACCGCCCATGGCGCGGTCGCGGTCATCGGCGGGCGTATCGTCGGCACTGACTCGACGGTGGTGGCCAGCGGCGCCAACTCCATGGCGCTCTACGCCTTGGGCATACCGGCGGCGGTCTCCTCGGCCGACTTCACCCGCAGCACGCTGACCAACAGCAGCGGGCCGATTATTGGTGTTGCCGGCGATGCCAACATCACCCTGACCAACTCGACCGCGACGGGTGCCAGTGAGTGGCTGCGCGTGGGTACGCTCAGTGACTTCCCCTTGCTGACCGCTTCGCCTCCACCCCTGACCGGCCCGGCGGATTTCCCGGATGAAGTCACCGGCGCCTTGCCTCCGTTGCAATCTCCCCCGATCACAGCCCCTGCCCCGCCCGTAGTGCCTGGCCTGGCCAATATCAACCTCTCCGGATCGACGGTGGTCGGTTCGGCCTTCACGGCGCCCGGCAGCGTTTCCAACCTGACGCTGACCAATAACAGTGTCTGGCGCATGACGGGAGATTCCAATCTGACCAACCTGGTCAATGACCCCAGCCTGATCGATTTCTCCGCGCCCACAGGCGGTGTCTTCAAGACTCTCACCGTCAACAATTACAGCGGCGATGGCACCATTGCGCTCCATACATTCCTGGAGGGCGACGGCTCGCCTTCCGACAGACTGGTGATCGACGGGGGCACCGCAACGGCGCTGGCCACCGGCAACACGGCGTTGCTGGTCCGTAACGCCCGGGATGCCAGCGGCGTCCTTGGGCGAGGTGCCCTGACCACCGGCAACGGCATCCTCGTGGTGGATACGCAGAACGGCGGCACCACCGCCGCCAATGCTTTCCGCCTGGGCAATCGGGCGATCGCCGGCCCCTACGAATACACTTTGCATCGGGCGAGCGTGGATGCAACCAACGGTGAAGCGTGGTACCTGCGTTCCAGCGCCGATCCAACCCCACCGGTTCCGCCTGATACGCCTGATACGCCCACGCCCCCTACTCCGTCCGTGCCGAACTTCCGCCCGGAAACCTCGTTGTACGGAGCCATCCCGGCCATGGCGCTGGTTTATACCCGCGGCATGATCGACACCTTGCACGAGCGGGTTGCTGAAGAACGCCGGATGCCCACCGACCCGTTGCCCAAGGAGCATGAAGAAACCTACGGCCCGTCGCTCGGCTGGGGGCGGATGATCTTTCGCAATGGCGAACGAGAAAGCGGTCACAACGGCCCGTTTGGTAACTCCCCAGGCTACAACTATGACATGCAGGCCTTCCAGGTCGGTCTGGACCTTTATCGCGGCGAGGACACCGACGGCAGCCATGACCAGGCCGGGGTATCGCTGGCGGTCGGCAACATCTCGGGGGGAGTTGATCACTACAGCGGGATTGGCGCCGGTGATAACGAACTGCGTGCTTACAGCCTGGGTGGCTACTGGACGCACTTTGGGCCCGACGGTGGCTATGTGGACGGCGTGTTGCAACTGCACCGCTTCGACATCGAGGCCAAGCCGGGCGACATCGATGAACTGGACACCCAAGGCTGGGGCTACTCCGCATCACTGGAAACCGGTTACCCGTTTCTGGTCGATGAGGGCGATGAAGAACACAAGAATGAAAACCTGTACCTCGAGCCACAAGCCCAAGTGATCTATTCCCACATCGATCTCGACAACAGCGATGACATCGCTGCCGACGTGCGTTTCAGGGACGTCGACTCGCTGATCGGCCGACTTGGCGTGCGTCTGGCCAAGGACTGGTTCCGCGAGAACGACAAGGGCGAGGCACTGCGTACCAATGGCTGGCTACGTCCCAGCGTCTGGCATGAGTTCAAGGGACAACCCAAGACCGAATTTTCATCGGCCAACGGCTTCGTGCCCTTCGAGGCGGATATTGGGGGGAGCTGGTGGGAGGCCAACCTGGGCGTTGATTACCAGGCGGACAAGAAAGTCACTTTCTATATCTCCGCGGGCTATCAGAAGTCCTTCGATGGCGACAGCCACAGCTACGAGGGCATGCTGGGTGTAAAATACGACTTCTGATTCTGCCAGCGTGTGCTAGGGGTTCAGGCTGTGTGAATAGCCTCGGTCGGCCACCACCGTTAGCGATTCAGCCTCGATTTCATCACGCGCCTGGTTCGCCATATTGCACAGTTGCCCACGATCATTACTAACATTGGTCACCTCATGGGCAACGATCAAATGGTGCTTGTCGTCGACAGCTGTTTGGACGTTATAGCCAACCGTTCCGGTGCCTCGTCCGCTCGAGGCCATTGAGCGTTCATCTGGGTCTGTGAGGGAGATTTGCAGGTCTGGACTGTCGTGGAGCTGTGCCTCGATATCCTTGAGTTTCTGCATCTGCTTTTTCAGCGTTTCGATTTTTTCTTTCAGCCGCTCGGCCTTGGCCTCGGCCACTTCGGGCGTTGCCCGATCCGCCGAATCCATCGCCGCCAGATACCGGTCAATGCTCTGTTCGATCTGCTGCATGCATGCGTGCCTTCACTTTGCCCTGGGTGAAGGTACGGTCACGATTGTTGTCTGCTTTGAACTTGCTGCCATCGATGGCGATGAGCGATGCAGAGAAAAGATTGAGGTTGCGATAAAGCACTACGAACTGACGGCAGACGCTGCGAATGGCTTTGCCGTTGTCTTTGGGAAAGTCGGCGATGGTTTTGAAGTCAGGAGCCAAGCGCCCCGTCAGCCACATCAACTCGACGTTGCGCTGAGCCTCACGTGCAAGCCTGTGACTGGACTGAATCCGATTGAGATAGCCGTAGATATAGATTTTCAGCAACATCGCGGGATGGTAGGCCGGACGCCCCGTTGCAGCAGGATCAATACCTTCAAAACCCAAGTGCACCCAGGGCGAGTTTATCGACGAAAACGTCGACCACTCGCACTGGTTTTTCCTCAGCAACGTAATCGTCCAGGCACTCAGGCAGCAACGTCACTTGTGTCCGAGCCTCCACCTTCGATGAATCGCTTAATGATCGCCCCCGATACGATTTCGACGATCTGAAGGTTAGACAATCAATGGCGTTTTCACACAGCCTAGACCATTGATGCCTTTCGCTAGCGACCGCAATTCGTTGAAAGTAGCATGCCTACGGTTATGGGCTGTTGTGAACCTTCTGTAGAATGTAGTCATTCGCCTGCAAGGTGACTTTAACAATAAGAGCCTGAGGCATTTTATGATTGACGTTTCTGTAGCATTACTTTCGCAAGCGCTTGCGTTGCGCTCACACTGACGCCTGGCCCTGACATGCTGTTGATCGCTTCGCGGAGTCTGAACCAAGGTCGAGCGTCGGGTTTTGTTTCACTTGCAGGTATTCAGGCAGGCACTTATTGCCACGCATTAGCCGCAGCACTCGGACTGTCGCAGTTGATGACCGCTGTACCTGCGGCTTACGACCTCGTCAGATTTGCCGGTGCGGCGTACCTGGCATTTCTTGCCTGGAAAGCTCTTACCAGCAGCTCATCACCCCTGGCACCCGATGAAGCCTTGCCGCCCACGCCGCTGTTGCGCATTTTTCGACAAAGCCTGGTGACGAATCTGTTGAACCCAAAAATGGCGCTGTTTGTACTGGCCTTGTTTCCACAATTTGTGGACCCGACTAAAGGCTCGCTGTCGTACAAATGTGGGCATTTGCGACCATTTTAAATGCCATAGGACTGATCGTGAATGTTGCAGTGATTCTCTTGGCCAGCAAGGTCGGGAGTAAGCTGGCAAGCAATGCCAACATTGCCAAAAGACTCAATCAGCTATTGGGCGCGGTTTTTATGGGGCGGGCTGTTCGTTTGGCTCTGTTTACCGGGAAGTGGGTCGAAGCAGGGTGTCTGTTTTTGGCCGATTTCTGTCTGATGCCAAAAGGCCAAAAGGCCAAAAGCCCGCTCAATGGCGGGCTTCGTAATCGACTTTTCTTATGGCGCGTGGTTCAAACTCTCGCGCAATTCGTCCTCCAGCTTTCGACACACGTCTGCGACGATATTTTTCCCGACTTCCGGACCTGAGTAGCTGTCGACTGCCTCGCGGCATCGTTCGGCGGCTTCTCGGGCCTGTATTCTTTCCTTGTTTTCCGATGTGTTACTGACATAAAAACCGAACGCCACGTACAAGGCGATGGCGATAAGATGCCTGCAGCGATCTTGCTGCACAGGCCAAAACTTTTTTCTGTTGGTCGTGGCCACCCAGGTGAGATTCGTGTTTTTTGCCTGAGGTCCAATTGGCAGTGTTTGCATAAGATGGCATCAGTCATGATGACTTCCGCGCAATGGGGCAACTCTTTTTTCCAGCCTCCACAGATGAAACTCCTTTTTCAAAACAAAATTCTAACATTGGGGCTGAGGGGCCAGCGACGCGACTCTGTTTCTCGCTGAAGGTTTTCTAGCGTCGTGACGTCATCCCAAGCTGAGTCGCTCCCAATAGGTTCGAAAAAAAAATCCGATTTCGAAAGAGTGCTTTTGATCTTTTTTTGCCCGTCGCAATAAGCAAAAAACACCCTATTCAGTTAATTCGTCTGAGTTGAATACATCAGATCGAAGACACGGCCGAATGCGGTCGATAGAGGTACGTTCAGACACGACGAATCGCTAATGGGTACCGTCATAATCTATCCTCATCGCCCGCGCAACCCAGTAAAACTGAACTGCTCGCCTCCTCGCGCCTGGCAGATTGCTTATTCGATATTTGACGGCGAATCAATCATTTGAGCTTTAAATGCCCTAAAGCCGTTATGCATTAAAGGCCCAATGTTCTTTCACAGAGTTACTGGGCTAGCTGGAAGCAGCTTGGGGACGTGGACCGGGTGCCGCTCGCCGGTGAAACGAGCGGCGGTCGGGCGGACTTACTGTGCAGGTTGATTCTTCATCTTCTCGGCAATTTTCGCATCCACGGCAGCACGAATCTGGTCAATGCTGAAACTGGCCGGTTTTTGACTTGGCGGATAGTCGATGAAAGTTTGCAGGAACTTCGCGGCTTTGCTCACCGCTACCGCAGCGAGATAAATGTTCTTGCTCGACCAATCGTAATACTGGTCGGACACCACATCTGCACGCTCGTAGGGGTCCATGCGCAGGTTGAGAATCTTCGGTACCCGCAGGCAGACGAAGGGCTCGCTCCAGACCCGGAAACCGCCTGGCTGTTGTTGCTCACAGAACACCACTTTCCAATTGTCGAAGCGCATGGACACCAGCACCCCGTCATCGTTGAAGTAGTAGAACTCGTGCCGTGCGCCGGTTGGTTGCTGGCTGGTCAGGTACGGTAGTTGATTATAACCGTCGAGGTGCACCTTGAAGCTGGCTCCACCGGCAGTCGGAGCCCACCCCTTGAGTAGCTTGTCCTTGACGTCTGCGTCGCCAGCGGCCGCCAACAAGGTCGGAAACCAGTCCATGCCCGAGAACATATCATTAGACACCTCACCGGCCTTGATCTTGCCCGGCCAGCGGATCATCGCAGGCACCCGAAATGCGCCTTCCCAGTTGGAGTCCTTCTCGTTGCGAAACGGCGTGGTCGCCGCGTCTGGCCATGAAAACTGATTCGGGCCGTTGTCGGTGGTGTAAACCACGACGGTGTTGTCAGCAATTTTCAGATCGTCGAGGGTTTTCAGCAGCTTGCCAACATCATTGTCATGCTCAACCATGCCGTCGGCGTACTCATTACCGGGCATTCCGCTTTGGCCTCTCATCGAATCGCGCACATGGGTGAATGCGTGCATCCGGGTGGTGTTCATCCAGACAAAGAACGGTTTGTCCGCCTTCACCTGTTTCTCGATGAACGCTTGCGCCGCTGCGGTGGTTTCGTCGTCGATAGTCTCCATGCGCTTAGCGGTGAGGGCTCCAGTGTCTTCAATCTTGCCGTCGGCGAAGCTATGGATCACACCGCGCGGCGCGTAACTCTTGAGGAAATCAGGATCGTCTTTTGGCCAGTAGGGGCGTTCGGGTTCTTCTTCGGCATTGAGGTGGTACAGGTTGCCGAAAAACTCGTCGAACCCGTGGGCGGTGGGCAAGTATTCGTCCCGGTCACCTAGGTGGTTCTTGCCGAATTGGCCAGTCGCATAACCTTGGGATTTAAGGGCTTGGGCAATGGTGATGTCACGTTTTTGCAGGCCCACAGGCGCACCTGGCATGCCCACTTTGGATAGGCCTGTACGCAGCGGCGTCTGACCGGTAATGAACGAAGAACGTCCAGCGGTGCAACTGTTCTCCGCGTAGTAATCAGTGAACAGCATGCCTTCTTTGGCGATACGGTCGATATTCGGAGTCTTGTAGCCGACCACGCCCATGGAGTAGGCGCTGATGTTGGTCTGGCCGATGTCATCACCGAAGATCACGAGGATGTTGGGTTTTTCAGCGGCTCCGGCAGTAGCCGAAATCGCCATCACCGAGATTGCCACCAAGGCCAATCGCGGTAGCCATTTGTGTTTGCGGGTCATATTGACTGCTCCCATACGCCTTAGTCGAGGTTAACCACCAACCCTGTATGGCAGCACTAACTAAAAATCATTAGGGTCAATGCGACCAGACAGGTGCCCTACAGCCACCATGATTCACGGTAGACCAATTGAGGTTTCCAGCTTTTTTAATCGATGGTTGGCTGCTTTTGAGGCTTCAAGACCAAAGCCCCTCGCCATTCGCATCGAGTGCCGCTTTGACTTGTTCTGTATTTTCGCCACGGGTCGGTGTAGGGCCCGGCGTCACCACTTGGCTATCAAAGCGTGGTGCGGGGTGGGCCTGCAACATGCCATCACGCTCGAAATACACACCTCGCGCGACCATGTGCGGATGCTCGACAGACTCATGCGGGCCGAGTACCGGAGCAAAACATACGTCTGTGCCTTCGAACAGCTCGCACCAGTGCTCGCGAGTACGGCCAATAAAGATTTGTTCGAACGCCGAGCGCATTTCGCTCCAGTGCCCTTTATCCCATTGTTTGGCGAAGCGAGGGTCATCGACCAGGCCTAGTTTTTCCAGTAATAGTGCATAAAACTGGGGTTCCATCGCCCCCAGGGTAATGTAGTGGTTGTCGGCGCAACGATAAGTAGCGTAGAAATGGGAGCCATCGTGCATGCTCTTGCCTCGCTGCTCCTGGATACCACCACGGGAAGCCATCGACATCAGCAACTGCATCATGTGCGCCGATCCGTCGACGATCGCGGCATCCACCACTGTGCCGTTTCCTGTAGTGCGCGCATTGAGGATGCCGGCCAGTAGACCCACCGCGAGATAGAGTGCCCCGCCACCGATGTCGCCGATTAGCGTGATAGGGGAAGACGGCGCTTCTCCCTCTGTTCCGCAGTAATACATCGCTCCGGACAGCGAGATATAGTTGTTGTCGTGGCCTGCCGCATGAGCCATCGGGCCACTCTGCCCCCAGCCTGTCATACGCCCGTAAACCAACCTCGGATTACGGGCCAGCAACACCTCTGGACCAAGCCCTAGACGCTCCATCACCCCGGGGCGCATCCCTTCGATTAACGCGTCCGCATTTTCGATCAACTTCAGCACAGTCTCACGCCCCTCGAGCGTTTTCAGATCGACTACGACAGAGCGCTTGCCACGATTCATCGTATTCGTCGAGGCTTTCTTCTCGCCTGTAACATAGGTAGTTTCGCCACGCTCAACGGCGATGACTTGCGCCCCGAGATCTGCCAGATGCATGGCACAAAACGGTCCGGGACCGATGCCGCAGATTTCTACAATTTTAATGTCGCCAAGCATGGGTATCCTCTTCTCTCGTCCGTTTTTGGTTTGCTAGTCGGAGTCGGGCGGTAACCGCGTCTACGCGCCCTGCCCCGACCACTCAGCCAAATCTCATTGATCGAAGACGATCACCGAACGCGCCAACTCGCCACGACGCATTTCGTCGAAGGCAACATTGATATCCTCCAGTTTGATGCGCTGCGAAATCATCTCGTCGAGTTTGAGTCGGCCCTGCATGTAGAAATCGGTCAAGCTCGGCAGATCGACCGGAAAGCGGTTAGAGCCCATGATCGACCCTTGGATGCGGCGCGCTTGCAGGAGCTGGAAAGGGTCGATTTCGAGCTTGATGCCAGGTTTCATCATGCCAATGATCGTGGCGCAACCGCCGCGTTTGAGCATGCCGAACGCCTGCTCCGCGGTCTGCTTGAGGCCGATGCATTCGAACGAATGATCCACACCGCCCCGGGTCAGCTCCACCACCTGCTGGACCGTTTCGCCCTGCTTGGCGTTGATGACATCGGTAGCGCCAAACTGCCGGGCCAATTCCAGCTTGGAGTCCACCATGTCGATGGCGATGATGCGACCGGCACCGGCCAGCACCGCGCCATTGATCGCGGCCAGGCCGATGCCGCCGCAGCCCAGCACCGCCACGGTTTCGCCGGGACGTACTTTGGCGGTGTTGAACACTGCACCGGTCCCAGTGGTCACGGCGCAGCCGAGCAGTGCGGCGCGGTCCAGCGGCATGTCACGGCGAATGGCAACCAGCGCATGCTCGTGAACCAACATCTGTTCGGCATAGGCGGACAGGTTGGCAAATTGCGGCATGGGTTTTTGCACGTACGTCAGGCGTGGCTCATCACCTTTGCCGCGACGTGTTTCCGGCGATACGCACAGCGACAAGTGGCCGGTGACGCAATGCGCGCAGTGGCCGCAATAGACTGACAGGCACGTGACCACATGATCCCCAGGTTTGACGGTGCGCACGTCCGAGCCCACCTGTTCGACGATACCGGCAGCCTCGTGGCCGAGAACCACCGGTGCGGGATGTGGGTACATCCCGTCGACGACGTGCAGGTCTGAGTGACAGACACCGACAGCGACCGTGCGGACCAGCACTTCACGCGGACCCGGCTTGCTGATTCCGACGTCCTCGATCGTCAAAGGGGAGCCCGGTGTATGGAAAACGGCAGCTTTCATGATGTACCTCGGTAAACATTATTGTTTTGTGGGCGTGAATGGTCAGTCCATTCACGCGATGACTGAATAAGCCGGCACTTCACAAACTTCGATCGGTCAACCCTACCCAGAACCCCTCGGAACCCGCGGCAATCGCCGCCTTGCCGAGCACCTTGGCCCAATGGGCATCGCTGCCGAACTCGTCACGCCAGGCCCACAGGCGACGCGTCGCAAAATGCAGTGTGTGTTCATGGGTAAAACCGATAGCGCCGTGCACCTGATGGGCCACGGACGCGGCCAGCGTTGCGGCTTCGCCGGCACACACCTTGGCCACCGCGATGTCGAATGCCAGGGTGCTGTGATTGCCGGCGGCCCCGAGGAACAGATCGCTCGCGCTACGCAAGGCAACTTGCACCGCCATCCGCGCCGCGCCTGTGGCACCGGCCATTTGAGCCAGGTATTGCTGGAGGACCTGTTGCTTGCTGATCGGCTTGCCAAATTGCACGCGTTCATTGGCGTACAACACGGCCTTATCGACGGCGGCTTCAAGCGTGCCCACCAGCGTGCAAGCGCGCACCAATGCACCGAGATGCCATATCGGCTCGGGCAGATCGGCCAGTTGCAGATGACCGGTAGCCTGACTGCTGGCGTTGGCGAACACCAGGGTGTCGCGCTCTTCATCGGCAAAATTGCTACCGGCTGCCAGGGTCACGGCTGCCTGGCGCAGGTCAACCAGCGCCAGGCGTTGGCCATCGGCAACAACCGCCCAGCGACATGTACGGGCCCAGGGCACGTTGACGGCTCGGCCCTCGAGGTGCCCCCCCTCTTGATCAAGTCGTAGATCGCCCAGTCGGCCGGCTTGAATCAGGGTGATCGAACCTTCTGGCACTTCCATCCCGGCGTGCGCCAGCAGTGCTGCCGCGAGCATGGTTTCCGCCAGTGGCAGGGGCGCCTGCCAGTAACCAATGGCGCGCAAAACCGGGCTGGCGTCGAGCCAGTTGGCACCACTCCCCCCAGCGCTTTCCGGTACCAGCGCACCGGGCAGACCGTTGTCGACGACCTGCTGCCATAACGCATCTGCGCGGTGGCCAGCATCGAAGCGCTCGAGCAATTCACGGGTGACGTGTTTGGCAAACAGACGCTCGACGCTGTCGGCGATCATGGTTTGCAAATCCGAAGGGGTGCCATCGTCCGCACCCTGGTTATTGATTGCTGTGTTCATCGCAGTCCAAGACCCCCGGCAATAATGCCGCGCAGAATTTCACGAGTGCCGCCACGCAAGGAGAAGGACGGTGCACTCTGAGTCAGGAATCGCATCGCTTGGTCGAGGTCGGAGCCTGGCTCGCGCTGATCGCCGAACAGGTCGTGAGCGACGTCAGGAATCGCCTGTTCGAGCAAGGCCCCTTGGTCCTTGACCACCGTCGCCGGGATGGCCGGGTTTTCGCCACGGGCGAGCATGCCGGCGACGCCCAGCGACATCTGCCGCAACGTCGCGTAACGCGCTGCCAGACGACCCAGGCCGACTGCGTGCCGGCTATCTTGCGGGTCGGCCTCGTCCAGCATGGCGAGATACAACTGGGTGCTGCTCAGGTAACGCTCCGGACCGCTGCGTTCCAACGCAAGCTCCGCGGTGACCTGCTGCCAGCCATTGCCCAACTGCCCAATGACGAAATCATCGGGAACGAAGACGTTTTCCAGGAACACTTCGTTGAAGTCATGCTCGCCGAGCATGTTGTAGATCGGGCGCACGGTCACACCGGGAGCCTTGAGGTCGATCAGCAATTGCGACAGCCCCGCGCGCCGATTGCTCTCCTCCTTCGGTCCGGTCCGCAGCAGCGTAATCATGTAGTGGGCCAGGTGGGCGCCTGATGTCCAGACTTTGCTGCCGTTGACGATCCAGCCACCTTCGGTTTTTTCCGCACGGGTGCGCACCGACGCCAGGTCGGAACCGACGTCGGGCTCGCTCATGCCGATTGCCATAAGTATCTCGCCGCAGGTGATGCCGGGAACGATCTGCGGTGCCAAAACTTCCGGAGAAAACTTGATCAGCAACGGACCGCTCTGACGTTCGGCGACCCAGTGCGCCCCAACCGGTGCGCCTGCCGCCAGCAGTTCTTCCAGAACCACGTAGCGCTCCAGCGCACTGCGTTCGTGACCGCCATAGCGCGCGGGCCAGGTCATGCCCAGCCAGCCGCGCTCACCGAGCTTGCGGGTGAATTCCGGAACAAGGCCGACGAGACCTTTGGCACGCTCGGCCGGTGAATAGTGCTTCAACTCTTCGGCGAGAAACGCACGAACCTCTGCGCGTAACGCTTGCGCCTTGGCGTCTAGCCTACAGGGCTTGATATCGAGTGCCTGCATGGGGGGTCTGCTCATTTGGTGTTGAGTTACGGTCGACCAACACACTTGCTGGTCAGCCAATAAGTAAATAAGCTACCAGCATTCTCGTCACAGGATCAAGCGCCATCGATCCAGTCAATTTCCCTTCTCCTACGGAGCCTCAGATGACTACCCTCGCCCCCTTTACTCCCGGCCGCGGCTTGACCCTGGAACTGCAAGGGCATGTCGCCACACTTGAGTTCAGCCGACCGCCGCTGAACTTCTTCGATCAGGAACTGATCATGGATCTGCTGGCGGCATTGGCGCATCTGGATCAATTGCCGGCCTGCCGCGTCGTTATCCTGCAGGCCGAAGGCAAGACGTTCTGCGCGGGCGCAGACTTCACGGGACTGGCGGAGAACGGGGAAAAAATTCGCCCTCGTCAGCTGTACACACACGCCGTGCGCCTGTTTCGCACGGCCAAGCCACTGATTGTCGTGGTGGAAGGCGCCGCCGTCGGCGGAGGCCTGGGTTTGGCACTGGTGGGCGACTACCGTGTCACCAGCGAGAAGGCCCGTTTCTCGGCAAATTTCAACCGCCTGGGCATGCACCAGGGGTTCGGCATTTCTGTTACGCTGCCGCGCGTCGTCGGCATCCAGATGGCCTCACTGTTGATCGCCACCGGCCGCCGTATCGACGGCGCGCAAGCGGTACGTATTGGCTTGGCGGACGTGCTCGCCGAGCCGGGCCAGGAGCGCCAGGCGGCTCGTGCCCTGGCTGAAGAAATCGCCATGAGTGCACCGCTTGCCGTCATGTCGAGTCGCCAAACACTGCGTGCCGGCCTCGCCTATTCAGTGGAGGCAATCATCGATCGCGAGGCCAGCGAACAAGAGTGGCAAGTCCTCACCAGCGACTTTGCCGAGGGCAACAAGGCGATGCGCGAGCGTCGCGATCCTGAATTCACCGGTGACTGATATTTCGTCTATGGACACTCCCGACCCAAGCACACCCAACAGCCCCCGTCGAACCCAAGTGGAACGACGCGCCGAAGCCGAACAAAGAATGCTGGAAGCCGCACGCCAGATCGTCGCCCGCAAGGGCTGGATCGGCATCACCCTGGCCGAGGTCGGTCTACAGGCGGGTTACAGCCGCGGACTGGCGGCGCATCACTTCGGCACCAAAGCCAGGCTGTTACGTGCGTTGGCCGGGTTCGTGAATACCCGGTTCATGGAAGTCATCGATGACAAGGCGCCCCAGCGTCAACCCGGGCTGGGCACCTTGCTTGGGTACATCGATGCGTACTTCCTGCGTGACGACGCCGAATGGACCAACGCCCGTGCCTTGCTGGCGCTTATGGCCGAGGGCGTGACGCTCGAATCGGAATCTGGGGCGATACTGGCCGAGTACAACAACTCGGTACGAATGACCCTGGCAAAGCAGGTGAACATCGGCATCGCCAACGGCGAAATCCATGTTGGCACCGATCCGCTGGCAGCCGCCACGCTGTTGATTGGAACGATGCGCGGCATGATGCTCCAGCTGTTACTCGATCCATCGACGGCGGACCCGGCACGGGTGCACAAGCAACTGCGCAGACTGATCGAGACCCTGCTAACCCTGCCCAGCGATTAATTCTGGGCTATAAAAAACGCCCACCGGTTCTCACCGGTGAGCGCTATTCCTTCAAGGCTTATCGCTTGATCATCGCATCAATCATCTGCCGCACTTGCTCGGTGAAGGGTGGACGGGTGATGTCCGGCCCCTCTGCTGCACGCAGTATTGGCTTGGGATGGCTGAATGTAATAAAACCCTGGTGCCCCAGATAGCTGCCCATGCCACTGTTGCCAACCCCGCCAAACGGCAGGCTGTCGACACTGGCGTGAAGCGCCACGTTATTGATTGTCACCCCACCCGAGACCGTGCGTTCGAGGACAAACTGCTCCTCGACCACATCGCTGCCAAAGTAGTACAGGCCCAGCGGACGCGGATGAGCGTTGATGTATCCCACCACCTCGCGCATGTCCTTGTAAGGCTTGATCGGCAACAGCGGACCGAAGATTTCGTCCTGCATGATCTTCAGTTCATCACCCGGATTACACAGCAAGGTCGGGATCATCTTGTGATGAGGCTGGTCGGAGAAATCTTCATCCGCCGGATTCACTTCGATCAACTCGACGCCAGCCGTACGGGCCTCATCCAGATAACCCTGCAGGCGTGCGAAGTGACGGGCGTTGATCACGCAGGTGTAGTCCGGATTGTCCTTGAGGCTCGGGTAAAGTCTCGCGACCGCCGCTTTGGCGTGCACAATGAACGCCTCCATCGACTCCTCGGGAACAAACACATGATCCGGTGCCAGGCAGACCTGCCCGGCATTCAACAGCTTGCCGGCCATGATCTTGCTCGCGGCAGCCTTCAGATCGGCGGAGCGCGACACGATGGTGGGCGACTTGCCACCCAGCTCCAGGGTGACCGGCACCAGGTTCTCGGCAGCGGCGCGCATCACATTCTTGCCAATGCTGCTCGCACCGGTGAACAGCAGATGGTCGAATGGCAGGCTGCAGAACGCCTGACCGACTTCGGCATCCCCGGTGACGATGGCGATTTCATCCTCGGCGAAGGTGGCGCTGAACATACGCTGCATCAGTTCGGCACACTTGGGATTCAACTCAGAGACCTTGACCATCGCCCGGTTACCGGCCGACAAGGCGCTGGCCAGCCCCTGGATCACCATGCCCACCGGAAAATTCCAGGCAGTCACGATGCCCACCACGCCTAGCGGCTGGTACTGAATCCAGGCCTCGCCACGGTCGGCAACGCGTTGCTCGGGCTGCATCCACTCGGCAATTCTGGCCCTGGTTTTCTTCAGTGACGAGAGTGGGCCCAACACGTCGATGATGCGCGTCAGGTCGTGGCTGCGATGGCCGAAGTCGGCCGCAGTGGCTTCAACGATTTCCTGTTTGTACTCAACCAGCATGCCGATAAGGCGGTTGAACAATTCGCAGCGTTGTTCGGCGGTCCAGATGTCGTTGGACAGGTAAGCCGTGCGCTGCCTAGCGAGGATTTCGCGCAGTCGCACCACTTCGGGTAGTTCAATCTTGCTCATTGGAGGATTTACCTTCTCATTGTGGGTCGTTACGACCCTTCAGGTCGGCGCTGGACACTGACTGCACGCCGCTGTCGTTGAAATCGACTTTCTTCATTTTGGTGGTATCCAGACGCACCAGGCCGAAGGCCATGCCGTACTCAATGGCACCGTCTTCGTTGACTTTGACGGACGAGTACATGCCATTGAAGCGAGGGTCGCTGCCGGTGTGGACCGTCAATACGGTTTTACCCGTGTCGAGGTCCATCCCGATGTGATAACGGTCGTTCCAGTTGCGCGTGAAGTAACCGTCAATGATCGCCATACGGCCGCCGCCACTGATCATCGGCACGGACGAGATCGACGATACGTCGTTGCGCATCCACAACTGTTTCCACGTATCGGTCTTGTGGTCCCACTTCAACATGGCGACGCCTTTGGGCCCTGGACGGGTGGCACCGTTCAGGATGCTCACGTAGAAATGATCACGCGCCAGATACGGCGCATCCTTGCTGACCAGGTTATTCACTACGAAGGCATAGTCGCCATACGCGGACACCGACTGCTCGGACTGCACGATCTTGCTGTCCGGGCCCATGTTCACCTCCCGCTGATCAGCAATGCGTGCCGACAGCGTTCCGGGCTTCTGCTTCCAGTCAGCAGGCATCTGGTCGCGCCAGAAAGCCACCATGCGCATTTTTTGCGCGCCGTCGGTGATGACTACCAGCTTGTCTTCGTCAGGCCCGAAGCCCATCAACGTGGGAGTGGAGCCCGTGCCATCGGCGATTTTCGGGGCCGAGACGCGAATGCCTCGGTCATAGGCGGCTTTCCAGGCACCACTGGCTTCATCGCTGTGAATCTTGCCGTTGGCGTCCACCACCAACCGGTACATGTTCTGATTCGACGCGACATAGACCGCGCCGCCGCCCGCCTCATCACCGCTGGCAAAGGCGTTGAGAAACAACTCGTCCTGCCCCTCGACGGCATAGGTGTCGACCACCTCCAGGGTTTTCGGATTGAGGGTGATCACCTTGCCGCCAACGGTATTAAGGACCAGAAAGCCGTTGAAGGTCATGCCCATGCCGAAATTGAAGTCGGCAGGGAAGTCAGTGCCACGCTTAACTTTTTCGTTGTCGTACAGTGTCTCCGGCAGCACCTTGACCAATGGAGCGACCATGCCCGATCCTGGTTTTTTCCAATCGACTTGATCAATGCGGAAAATCTGCCGGCCACCGGCACCAATGAAAGCATCCTCACGGGTCAACACCGAATAGAGCGCCCCGCCACGAAGCTGGTCAGTGATGCTGGTGAGCATCCGGTTGGGCTGTGCGCGCATGTAATCGAGCAGGCCTTTCTCGTCCTTGGCATCCAGGAACCGTTTGACGTCCTGGGTCTGCTTGAGACGCTCCTCGTCGCCAAGTTTCTGAAAGCTGGGCAAATTAAGTGGCATATCGACACGCGCCACCTCAACCAGCTTGCCATCGATTTTCTGGTATTTGCGCAGGCCCAGGCCGGACCACCACCACGTCACGTCAACGTCGGCGACCTTGTCGTCGAAGTGCGGCATACCGCCTGCTTCACTCGGGAAGTAGGTCACCGACTCCGGGGTCAATTCGTAGGAACCATGCGGCACCGCAATCTCGGTGCTGTCAGTCTGCGCGCTGTTCCAATGCGCCTGATTGTTATAGGTGTTGGCCAGATAAGGGTTCATCGGCGGTGGTGCAGCCTGGGCAGCGGCCGCAACGGACAAGGCTGCCAACGTCAGGCCCGCGCTCAACTTCACGAAGCGAGGTTTTGTGATTGTTATGCTTCTCATGGTGGAAACTCCTTGAAGGAATGACTCGGTGCCCGGGCGCTCACGGCGCGGGATCAACACCAACCCACAGAGCCTACTAAGCCCCTCTGATTCACCCCCCCCCCATGATGAGTAGGTCACCAGGGAAGTCCGGCAAAGCACTGCCCTTGCCACCCTCAAAATCTTCCCCCCCACCGTGGGGAGGGATGCTACGACAGACGCCCCGGCAGCATTCCTCCAGTCCCTGCGAGCACATGGCTTCCCCTGTTGAGCCGTTTGCCGATTTTTTCAGACACTGGAGTACGTAATGCACATTCAAAGATCCATCTTCCGCGAAGACCATGAAATGCTCCGCGAAACCGCCCGCCGCTTCTTTGAGCGTGAGTGTGTTCCGCGTCAAGCCCAATGGGACGAGGCCGGTAAAGTCGACCGCGAGACCTGGTTGAAGGCCGGTCGAGAAGGTTTGTTGTGCACCATGATTCCGGAAGAATACGGTGGCGGCGGTGGCGACTTCGGCCACTCGACGGTCATCAACGAGGAAATGCACCGCGCTGGCGTTTCCGGCGTCAGTTTCGGCCTGCACTCGGACATCATTGCGATGTATATCGTGCGCTTTGGTACCGAGGAGCAAAAGCATCGCTGGCTGCCGAGTATCTGCAGTGGCCAAACCATCCTCGCCCTCGGAATGACAGAGCCAGGTAGCGGCAGCGATCTGAAAGCTGCGCGTACCACCGCGGTCCGCGATGGCGACGACTACGTCATCAATGGCAGCAAGACCTTTATCAGCAATGGCCTCAACTGCGACATGGTTTTGCTGGCCTGTAAAACAGACCTGACGGCGGGTTCCAAAGGCATCAGCCTGATCATGGTTGAAACCAGCCGTGAAGGTTTTCGACGTGGTCGCAAGCTCGAAAAAGTCGGCCAGCGTGCGTCCGACACCGCAGAGATGTTTTTCGACGATGTGCGCGTGCCCGTCAGCAACCTGTTAGGTGAAGAAGGCAAAGGCTTCGCCTACATGATGCAGGAGCTGCCACAGGAGCGACTGGGCATCGCCATCTACGCCGCTATTCACCTGGAACGCTTGCTGGAGCTGACCGTCGAGTACGTCAAGGACCGCAAGGCCTTCGGCGGAACGGTGTGGGATTTCCAGAACACCCAATTCAAGCTGGCCGACGCCAAGGCCGCCTCTGTCGCGGTACGCACCATGGTCGACTACTACATCAGCGAGCATATGCGTCGCAAGTTGACCGTGGAAGAGGCCGCCATCGCCAAACTCTTCGCCACCGAGACCCTGTGGAAGCACCTGGACGACATGGTCCAGATGCACGGCGGTTACGGCTACATGCTCGAGTACCCGATCGCCCGCGCCTTTGTCGACTTGCGCATATCACGCGTCTTCGGCGGCAGCAACGAAACCCAGCGCGATTTGATCGCTCGCAAACTGTAATCCCCCTCCTCTTTTTCCGAGACCCATGACATGAGCGATAAAGTTATTGTTGCCGGCGTCGGCATGATTCCGTTCAGCAAACCCGGCGCAAGCCCGACCTACACCGAGATGGGCGCCGAGGCCCTGCGCCGTGCCTTGAAAGATGCCGGCATTGGCTACGACAAAATTCAGATGGCCTTCACCGGTTACGTATTTGGCGATTCCACCAGCGGCCAGACCGCGCTGTACGAAGTGGGCCTCACCGGTATTCCGGTGGTCAACGTCAACAACAATTGCTCCACCGGCTCCACCGCACTGTTTCTGGCCCGTGCCGCCGTGGCCAGCGGCCAGGTCGAATGCGCCCTGGCGTTGGGCTTCGAGCAGATGCAGGCCGGCGCGCTGAGATCGCATTGGGATGACCGCCCGCGTCCCCGCGCGCGTTTCCTGCACGTACTCGAGACGCTCACCGCCGATGCCGCAGACATCCCTCAGGCCTTGCGTGGTTTCGGCGGCGCCGGTCGCGAGCACATGCAACGCTACGGCACCTCGATGGAAGCCTTCGCCGCGATCCGCGCCAAGGCCAGCCGCCACGCGGCCAACAACCCGTTGGCGCTGTTCAAGAACGTGGTGACCACCGAAGAGGTGATGAACGACAAGGTCATCTGGCCCGGCGTCATGACTCGCCTGATGGCGTGCCCGCCAACCTGCGGTGGCGCCGCGGCGATCGTCTGCAGCGAAGCCTTTGCGAAAAAGCACGGTCTGCGCACCGACGTGGCGATCCTCGCCCAGTCGATGACCACGGACTCGGTGGTGTCTTTCGATCCACCGTCGATGATCAGCTTCGCCGGTTTTCACATGGCCCAGGCGGCGGCCAACCAGGTCTACGAACAAGCCGGCATCGGCCCTGAAGACATTCGCGTGGTCGAGTTGCATGACTGCTTCGCCCATAACGAACTGCTGACCTATGAAGCCCTGGGTTTTTGCCCGATCGGTGGCGCCGAACGTTTCATCCTCGATGGCGACAACACCTACGGCGGCCAGGTCGTGACCAACCCGTCCGGCGGTCTGCTCTCCAAGGGTCACCCGCTGGGCGCAACCGGTCTGGCCCAATGCTATGAGCTGACCCATCAGCTGCGCGGTACCGCCGACAAACGCCAGGTGGACGGTGTGCAGATTGCCCTGCAACACAACCTGGGCCTAGGTGGCGCCTGCGTCGTCACGCTGTTTGGCAAGAACTGATCGCCACGCTAGCGCGCCTGATGAAGGCGCGTTTTTGACTAGGAGCCAAATGAAATGGCAGACAAAAATCTGATCGGGCACAGAACTGGAGTGTTCAGTGTTGACGTCGAAAAGGGCCGCCTGCGCTTCTTCGCCAAGGCCATCGGCGAGACCGACCCGATCTACACCGACGAAGCTGCCGCGAAGGCTGCTGGCCACCGCGCTTTGCCGGTCCCCCCGACGTTCCTCAAGTGCATGGAAAGCGAAGGCCGCGACGTGGTGGAACTGCTCAACCTGGTCGGCTTCGACCTCGGTCGGGTCCTTCACGCCGAGCAGTCCTTCGTCTACCACAAGATGGCTTTTGCAGGCGATGTGCTGACCTTCGACGGCTTCATTTCCGACATCTACGAAAAAAAAGGTGGCGCCCTGCAGTTCGTGGTCATGGAGGCCCGGGTGACCAATCAGCATGGCGAGCACATCGCCGACATCCGCTCCTCCCTTGTGCAGCGCTAAGGAGTCCTCATGACCGTTCAATATTCCGATATCCAGGTCGGTGACGAGATCCCGCTGCTCAAGCTGCAGCCGGTCAATCGCACCACGCTGGCCTTCTATTGCGGCGCTTCGGGTGACCACAACCCGATCCACGTCGACCTCGACTTCGCCCGCAAGTCGGGGATGGACGATGTATTCGCCCACGGCATGTTGTCTGCGGCGTACCTCAGTCGTCTGCTGACCGCCTGGGTGTCGCAGAGCCAGGTGCGCAGCCTGTCAGTCCGCTTTACCGGCATCACTCTGCTCGGCCATGTACCCACCTGCACCGGCAAGGTCACGGAGAAGTTCGAGGAGGCCGGCGAACAGCGCGTGCGCCTGGCACTTCGCTGCACCAACCAGTACGGCGACGAGAAGCTGGCCGGTGAAGCCATCGTCGCCCTGGCTTGATTTTTCAACCCACACACTCTCAGGAACAACACAATGAAAAAGCTTGAAGGTAAAGTCGCCCTGGTCACGGGTTCCGGTCGTGGGATCGGTCGTAGCGTTGCGCTGCAACTGGCCGCTTATGGCGCCAAAGTGGTGGTCAATGACCTGGACGCGGCCCCGGCCGAAGAAGTGGTAGCAGAAATTCGCAATGCCGGTGGCGAAGCGGTTGCCTGTGTTGGCAGCGTGACCACCGCCGATTTCGCTGAGCGTTTCGTGCAGACCGCGGTACAGAACTACGGCGCCATCGACATCATCATCAACAACGCGGGTTACACCTGGGACAACGTCATCCAGAAAATGACCGACGAACAGTGGTACGCCATCATCGATTGCCACCTGACTGCGCCGTTCCGCATCCTGCGTGCGGCTCAGCCAATCATGAGCGCCCAGGCCAAGAAAGATGCCGCCGAAGGCCGCGAAGTGTTCCGCAAGGTCGTCAACATTTCCTCGGTTGCCGCGGGTGGCAACGCCGGTCAATCCAACTACTCCGCCGCCAAGGCCGGCATCATCGGCATGACCAAGACCCTGGCCAAGGAGTGGGGCCGCTTGAAAGTTAACGTCAACGCCGTGGCCTTCGGTTTCATTGAAACCCGACTGACCCAGCCACTGGCCGGCAACGAGAGCAAGACCGTCAACATCGAAGGCCGTGAAATCAAGGTCGGCGTCCAACAGGAACGCCTCGATAATGCCAGCACTGCCATTCCTCTGGGCCGCCCGGGTACGGCGCAAGAAGCCGCCGGTTCGGTGGTGATGCTGTGCCTACCGGAAGCCAACTACGTGACGGGGCAAGCATTGGTGTGCGGCGGGGGCTACGGCAACCTCTAAACGGCCGTTCGTCTCCCCGGGCACTCTTCCCGCCCAAGGCTGGAAGAATGCCCGGACAATGAAAAAGTGGCATCCAGGACACCTTGCCAATCACTTTCGATGACATCGACGTTCCGCCCGGCTGCCTGGCCGGCGACAGCGAGAAAGCAAGGAGTCCTTACAAAAATAAGATTGGAGGTTTCGATGTACATGACTCAAGGGCTGCAACGCCATCGACAGCAGCGCCCCAATGCCACGGCAATCCGTTTTCAAGGCCGCAGTGTGACTTTCGCTCAGTTGGCTGATCGCGTTGCCCGGCTCGCTGGCGCGCTCAAACGCCTAGGCGTGGCCAGTGGTGAGCGTGTGGCAATGCTCTCACTCAATTCCCAACGCTACATCGAGTATTACCAGGCAGTGCCATGGGCCGATGCCGTGCTCAACCCGGTGAATATCCGCTGGAGCGCGGCAGAAATCGTCTATTCCCTGAATGACTCGCAGACCTGCGTGTTAATCGTCGACGACGCCTTTCAAAAGCTGGGTACCCAGGTAGCTGTCGAGGCAAAGAGCGTTCGGTTGATGATCTACGCCGGTGACGGCGAAACACCCGAGGGCATGCTCAATTACGAAACGCTGATCGCCGAAAATGAACCGGTGGAAGACGCACACCGATGCGGCGACGCCCTGCTGGGAATTTTCTACACCGGCGGCACCACCGGTTTTCCCAAAGGCGTCATGCTCAGTCACAACAACATCGGTATCTCCGCCCTCGCCAACCAGGATCGTGTGGGCTATGGCACACATACGCGCTACCTGCACGCCATGCCGATGTTCCATCTGGCCGACCTGGCCGCGATTGTCGTGCTGTTCCTCAGCGGTGGTATGCATATCGTGCTGCCGGCCTTCAAAACGCAAGAGGTGCTCGAGCAGATCAGCCAGGAGCAAGCCACCGACACCTTCTTGGCGCCGACCATGCTGCAAATGCTCCTCGACTGGCACCAGGCAAATCCCCCCCGAACAGCACTGGACCTGAGCTCGCTTCGGGAAATCACCTACGGCGCCTCGCCCATCACCCCCGTCTTGCTCAATCGCGCCCGTCAGACCTTCCCGGCGGCCCAGTTCGCCCAAGGCTATGGCATGACCGAAATGGCGCCCGGGATCACTATGCTGGGTGCCGAATACCACTGTGAGGAACATCAGCGCAGCGGCAAGATGTATTCGGCCGGGCTGCCGATCAGTTGCGTGGAAATCCGCATCGCCGATGCCGAGGACCGTGAAGTACCCCGTGGTACAGTCGGCGAGATTCTTGTGCGCGGGCCGAACGTCATGCTCGGTTACTGGAACAAGCCGGAGGCCACCGCCGAAGCGTTACGCGGCGGCTGGATGCATACCGGTGACGGCGGCTACATGGACGCCGACGGTTTCATTTACATCTGCGATCGCTTGAAGGACATGATCGTCAGCGGCGGCGAGAACATCTTTACTGCTGAAGTCGAAAACGCCATTGTCAGCCATCCGTCCGTTGCCCAGGCGGCGGTCATTGGCATCCCTTGCGACAAGTGGGGGGAAACGGTGCACGCGGTGATCGTCCTCAAGCCGGGCGCCAGCGTGCCTGAAATCGAAGTGATCGCACACTGCCGTGCTCTCATTGCTGGCTACAAGTTGCCACGTAGCATCGAGTTCCGTGAGGCGCTGCCGATGTCCAGCATTGGCAAGGTGCTAAAGAACGAACTGCGCAAACCGTTCTGGGAAAACCGTCTGAGCAACGTTAACTGAGGTTCGCGCCGGTGTTCAGCAACCGGCATCCACGGCGACAGAGGGTTAACTTGTTGGCCGCCAGGACCTCGTAGACAAGCAAGCAACGCATTCGCCCGGTTAATGACCGGGCTTTTTTTTGCAAGAAGAAGGCTCCGGCCCGTGTGTCAGTCCGCTATCGCGAGCAGGCACACGCCTGCCTTTGATCGAGGATAACGCAAGGCTCGCGGGGCAACACAGAACGAAATGCAAGAGTCCGGCTGGCCGGCGATGGCGTCTTTAACGTCAGCCATCGCCAGCAAGCCGGACTCCTAATATGGGTTTGTATAGGTTGGTTGGCCTTATCGCACTTTGCGCAACAGAAAGTGCGACAGCGCCGGGATCAGCACCAGTGCCCCGACCATGTTCCAGATGAACATGAACGTCAGCAAAATCCCCATGTCTGCCTGAAATTTGATCGGCGACCAGGCCCAGGTGATCACGCCCGCGGCCAGGGTAATGCCGACCAGTGCAACCACCTTGCCGGTAAAGGCCACTGCATTCTTGTAGGCCTCGGTCAACGACAAATCAGCACGTTGCTGCGCCAATTGCACGCTCAGCAGGTACAGGGCGTAATCCACACCGATCCCCACACCCAATGCGATGACGGGCAACGTGGCCACCTTCACGCCCATGCCCAGCCAGACCATCAACGCTTCACACAAGATCGAGGTCAGCATCAGCGGCACGACGGCCACCACCACCGCGCGCCAACTGCCGAAGGTAATGAAACACAGAACAATCACCGCGCCGTAAACGTACAGCAGCATGGTGTGGTTGGCCTCGCGCACCACAATATTGGTCGCAGCCTCGATCCCGGCACTGCCGGCGGCGAGCATGAACTGACGGTCACCGGTACTGTGTTCACGGGCGAAGGTTTCGGCCACCTGCACCACGCGGTTCAGCGTCTCGGCCTTGTGATCCGACAGATAGGCCACGATCGGCATCATCGAACAATCGTTGTTGAACAAATCAGGGCTGCTGACCGAGGCCTGCTGGGCGCCGTAGTTCAGCACATTCTGGTTGCGGGCGATGGTCTGCCATTTCGGATTGCCCTCGTAGGAACCGGCCGTGATTTGCTGAACCGCGTTCACCAGCGACACCGTGGTTTGTACGCCCGGTTGCAGCTGCAGCAACCAGCCCAAGCGATCGGCTTCCACCAGCGTTTCGTACTTCAAGCAACCTTCAGAGGGGGTCTTGAGCATGATCGCGAACTGATCGCTGGACAGCGAGTAGTTGGCGGTGATGTAGGCATTGTCGCGGTTGTAGCGTGAGTCCGAGCGTAGTTCAGGGGCACCGGGGTCAAGGTCACCAATCTTCAGGTGACTGCTGACGACGAGACCGCCGACGGCCAGCAAACCTGCAATGCCCACGGCAACCGTTGCCCAGCGGCGCTCAGTGAAGCGGTCCAGAAAGGTCCAGACCACGCCCACCCCCTTACCGCGCAGCTCCTGATTTTCTGCACGCAAACTGCGCACCGCGGCCTTTGTGCTGACGCCACAATAGGACAGCAGCACCGGCAGCAGCACCAGGTTTGTGAAAATCAGCACCGCGACGCCGATGCTCGCGGTGATCGCCAGGTCCTGGATCACCGGGATGTCGATCAGCATCAGCACCGCAAAACCCACGGCATCGGCGAGCAGCGCGGTCAGACCGGCGAGAAACAAGCGGCGGAAGGTATACCGCGCGGCGACGAGTTGGTGCGTGCCGCGGCCGACGTCCTGCATGATCCCGTTCATCTTCTGCGCGCCATGGGACACGCCAATGGCAAACACCAGGAACGGCACCAACATCGAGAACGGATCGAGCGCAAAACCGAACAGCGCTACAAGGCCCAACTGCCAGGCGACCGCCACCACCGAACACAGGATCACCAGTGCGGTGCTGCGCACACACCGGGTGAAGTAAAAAATAATCGCCGTGGCAATCAAGGCGGCGGCACCGAAGTACAGCATGACTTGCATCAGGCCATCCAACAGGTCGCCGACCAGTTTGGCGAAGCCGATCACCCGGATCTTGATCGGGCCTTTGCCCTCTTCCCCACTGACGCGAACATGTCCTTCAAACTCATACTTGTCGCGCAGTTTCTCTTCCAGGTTTTTCGAAAACTGGTGGTAGTCGATTCCTTCGCCTGTGACCGGGTCTTTTTCTAGCAGCGGCACGAAGATCATGCTCGACTTGAAGTTGTTACCGATCAGGCTGCCGACGATCCCCGAGCGTGCAATATTCTGGCGCAACTGCTGCACGCTTTGCGTTGAGCCGTCATAGGAATCGGGCATCACCGGGCCACCCTGGAAGCCTTCCTCGGTGACTTCGGTCCAGCGCACCGCTGGCGTCCACAGAGACTTCATCCAGGCACGGTCGACGCCAGGGGTCACGAACAATTCGTCATTGATTTCCTTCAGCGCATTGAGGTAATCCGGGGCGAAAATATCGCCACTGCTGCTTTCCACCACGACCCGCACCGCATTGCCCAACCCACGTAGCGACTGGCGGTTTTCCAGATAATTTTTGATGAACGGCTGACTCTGCGGAATCATCTTTTCGAAGCTGGCATTGAGCGTCAGCCGTGTGATCGCAAAGTAACTGAGCGCAACCGTCACCAGCAGACACGCCAATACCACCCACAGGCGGTTGTTGAAAATCAGCCGCTCAAGGGCGTTACCGGAGCGCGCATCGAAGCCCTTCAGCTCACGGATGACCGGCATTGTGTCGAGTTCGTAGTGACCCATCATGGAGTTCTCTTTGTTCTACCGGACTATTCGAGGGGTATCAGGCGCAGGCCACGGGTGCCCGCGAGCACTAATGAACCGCCGCTGGCAACGTGTGCGGCGGCGACCGGTGCCAGCGCGGTGTTCGGTTGGAGGTGAAAGCTGGCGCCGTCGTCGCTGCTAACCAGCACGTGACCAGCTTGAGTGACCAGTACAATCCGGCCATCGGCCGTGACGCTGCTGGCGGTGACACTCAGGGGTAAGCCCAGGTCGACTTTGATCCAACTACCCCCGCTGTCGGTGCTGCGGTAGACATTGCCGCGCAAGCCGAATACCAGCACAATACCGGGTTTACCGGTGATGCCGAAGAAGCTGCCGTTGTACGGCGTCGGGGTAGAAACGAAGCGCCCCCGGGCACGGTCCAGTTTCAGCACCAGGCCTTGTTCACCGGCGATGAACAGGTCATCACCGATCGGGCGTATCGCGTAGAGGTTCAGCGCCGTCGGGTTATCGGTACGGTCCAGCCACGGCGTCCAGTGAATGCCGCCGTCATCGGTGCGCAAAATCAGGTTGAAGGCACCGACGATATACCCCACCCGTTCGCTCTCGAACCAGACATCCAGAAAAGGCTTGTCGGCACCCTCTTCTATCATCCGCTGAGCGTCAGCAACCCGCGCTTGCAGGTCCGGATTGTCGGGTTGGTCGGCGAGTTGCTCCTGGTAGTAAGCGAGCAGGTTCGGGCCGACTTGCCGGCCGTCGAGTTGGCGGGTCCAGGTCTGGCCCGCGTCACTGCTGTGCAGGACCACACCGTCATGCCCGACGGCCCAACCCTGTTGCGCAGTCGGAAAATGCACCGCAACCAGGTGCGAACTGACGGGCACGTATGCCTGCTGCCAGCCCTGGCCGTTGTCGTCGGAATAGAGAATGTGGCCGCGCTGCCCCACAGCGAACAAACGCGAACCGGCCTGCGTAATACCTGTGAGCATGCCGTGGCTGGCGAGCGCACTCGGCATGGCGTCAGTGTCCAGCACATCGACAAATTCACCGGCAGACGAAGTTCGGGGGAATGGCACCGCCAACGCTGCCGTCAGCGAAGCGAGCAGAACCCACTTGATCATTGTCATTTTCATCTCGACTCAAAAACCACCGGGACTCAACGAACAGTCCCGGAGGTGTACGCCTACTTCAGACCGGGTTAGCGAACGCCTGTGCCCGCCAGCGATTCAGGGGACCATTGGGCCTTGGACTGCGGCTGGATGTAGCTCATGCCGCCGTAAGCACCGTATAAGCCCGTCACGCTGTAAGTGCCTGCCGCGAAGTCATAGATCATGTGGTTAAGGGTGTCCGGCGCCTGCGCGTCATAGCTGTAGGTCAGATGAGCAAAGCCACCACGGTACAGTTGGCCGCGCGTGTCATATTCGTCGGACGCCAAAATGGTCCAGCTGTCTTCGTCGATGTAGAAGGTGCGCTTGCTGTAGATATGGCGTTTGCCCGGCTTCAACGTCGCCTCGACTACCCACACACGATGCTGTTCCCAGCGCACTAAATCAGGGTTCAGGTGCTTGGCCGTGACGATGTCAGCAGGGTTCTTGTGGTAGTTCAGCTTGTAGGTGTTGTACGGCACGAGCATTTCTTTCTTACCGACCAGCTTGAAGTCGAACCGGTCCATCGCGCCGTTGAACAGGAAGGTGTCGTCGTAAGTCATGACACCCGAGGTGCCCGGGTTCGGCGTGTCATAGGCCAGATCCGGCGCCAACTTGACGCGACGTTGCCCCGGCAGGTACTGCCAGGCCCGGCGTGGCTGTTTCAGCGAGTTGACCGCATCGAGCACCAGGATGGCTTCACCGACACGTCGCGCCGGCCCCGTATAGGTCAGTTTGAGTTTGTAGTAAGTCTCATCCGGAGCCACCGGGCCCGCCGGGCGCTTGGGATCGTAGACCGGACATTCGATGCCGGCGACACCCGAAGAGGCCAGCGAGGAGGAACCGGTCGCATCATTGACCCACGTATCATATTTGTTGGTCATGGCCGCCCCTTGATACCGCAAGAGGTGGTTCCACATCGCTTCATTGCCAGTGCCGGGAATAGGGAACGGCACGCCCGGCAGGGCATTTTCCAGCGCCAGGCCGTCGTCGCCGGTCTTCGCCGCCAACGCGTTTGCAGCCGTGTTCTCCAGCACCTTCTGTGGCAAGGCCACCGTGCGGTGAGTCGGGTAAACGTCTACCCGAAAGCTTGGATAACGCTTGAGCAGTTCCTGGGTCGTCGCGGTCAGCTTGTCCGCGTACTCGGCGGCATTTTTGCCGCTGACCACCACGCGTGGTTTTTCGCTTTCGAACGGGTCGGGGCGGAACGTATCACCAGCCTTGAATCCCGCAGGAATAGAGGTGAGGCCACCGGTGTACGCCGGGATGTTGCCATCGGCGCTAGCGGATTTATCGGCGCCAACCGCCGTCAGGCTAGTGCCGAGCTTGGCGGCCTGGTCTGGGGTTACCGCTGCATGGGCAGCACCGGCGATGACCAGCGCCAACGTAGCCGTCAGTAGATTTTTAGCAAACTTCATGGGTTATCTCCTGTTATCAGGCAACACTGCGATCAGAATGTGGTTTTGAACGTCGCCGTGACCATGCCGCGGTCACTGATCTGGGCACTTGAGCCCGCAAACGTGGTGGGTTGACCGACGACACAGCTGTAACTCCCGTTGACGCCCGGCGTTGCACCGTCGCCTGGCCTGCCTACGCTGCCGGGGGATTTACACATATCGAAATCGCCAAAATTGGCCACATACTTCAAGTCGAAACGGTACTCATCGTGCACGTCCATGCCGACGCCAACCGAGTAGCTGCCGGTGCCCGTGTTGCCGCCCATCTGTACCGAAGAATCACCGCTGAGACCGACGGTATAAGAGACCGGCATATACATGTTGATGCCGGGGAATACCTGGTACCAGGTCGGGTTGAAGTTCATGCCCAGGACGTAGTTATCCTTGGAGACCTTGTCGATACCGTGGTACCAGTCCTCGCCTTTGAACAATTGCTCGTTATCCGTGACGGACAGCCAGCGGCTGTAGGCAAGTTCGACCAGCAACGAAGAGCTGTCCCACACTGGCGTGTTGCCGAAGGTTGCCAAGCCGTTGAGCACGGCATGCACGGTATTACCGCGTGCGACGGCGTTTTCGCCATTAAAGCTGGAGATGAAGCCGGGTGTACCCGCAGCGGCCGCAGCCTGGCTGACGGTCGCGGCAACACTGGACAGCGGCATGTTGTGGCGGTAGTTCACATCCAGCCCGACGCTGACCCCCTCGATGTTTTTCGACAGGCTGATACCGTAGATATCAATGTCATCGGCATAAAACTGGTTGTAGCTGCCCACCACACCCGAGATCAGCTGCGCGGGACCGACAGCGGTCGGGTGCAACACCACGTTCGGCAGGATGTCGGACGTTTTGCGGTAGTAGAAACCCAAGGTACCGTCCAACCACGCAGGACTCCACTTGGCCATCAGCCCGAAATCGCCCGTCTTGTCCGGTGTATAGGTATGACCGTTCTGGAGTCGCAGGAACTGATTGGCGCCTAGCGGCCCTGCCTCACCGAACAGCGGATTGGCTGCCCCGATGATCGACAGGTTGTGCCCGCCACTCTGGATGCCATCGTTAAAGCCCAGATACGTACCGGACTCGGGGATACGCGCGGCGTTCCAGTCCAGAAAATACTGCGCCCCGATCGACCACTGCGGATTGATCGTAAAGTTGGTGGACAACTGGGTACGCGGGATGAACAGTTCTTTCGCTTCGGTACCAGGCACGGCCAGTGCCTTGCTGATATCAAGCCCGGACTGGCCATAGCTGACACCGTGAGTGAAGGACAAGACGCTTTCACCCCAGTACTGAGTGGTTTTACCCAGTCGGCCACTGAGCAGCGACTCATCACCGACTTCCGTATTGCCAAATAAGAAGGCATCGAGAATTTCGGAAGAAGGACCGTTGTTGTAACGCTCGGCATAACCGCTCAAGTGACGGGAGTCCGGCTTGCCATCGTTGAGCTGGTTGGTCGATGGATTGAAGCTGCCGACATCGTCATAGGCGTGGTCGTACCAGCTGTTGGCACTGACCCTGAACCCTGCCGTTTTCTTGAAGGCCACATCCAGTTCGGAGAGTACGTCCACGCGCTGGGCAACAGGACTGCCGGACGAGAAGTTGCGATCACCGTCGTTGTTGTTCCAGGCGTTGGCCAGCTTGGAATCGGCACTTTGCACGCGCTGCGCGTAGTTAAGCTTGACCGTGTTGTCAAAACGGACCGAAACATCCTGGCTGCCCGTATCGATCTCGAAAGCCTGTACGGGGGCTATCCCCAGCCCCGTCAGAATTGCCGAAGCAAGAAGACCTCGATGGATGCTGGCATGACAGATCTTATTATTTTTATTCATCTAACTTGCTCACCTTCTCTGTGGTTTACGAAAAGTTGTTCATCGAATCCGTGACACGCAAGGATCGCTCCCTGGGTGCACTAAAGGGCCTTAACGTAGACCTCAGGCTATTGCGTCATGCGCAGGCAGCCACCCCCGTTGGAGGGGGGGAAAAAGGGGGGGAATGAAAAATAGGAAGCATGTGAAGTGCCCGCGTTACGGCGCAGCAAAACGCAAGCGCAAGGGCTGGCAAATCGCAATTGACCTGACCTGGAATAAAAAAGGCCGGCATTGCTGCCGGCCTATGTTTTATTGCCATTGCCATCGGAAACCAAACCTGAGACCTGTCGACGCTAACCGTCCTGGCGGGACTAGTCGATATTCTGATCACGCCATTTAGCAATCGCTTCTATCCGACCAGCCACACCCAGCTTGGCGAACAGATTCTTGACGTGCCATTTCACCGTTTCCGGCGACACGCCAAGGGTGCGGGCAATCTTCTTGTTGGTCATCGCTTGTGCCATCAACTGCACGACCTCGGTCTCTCGCTCACTCAGCGATGCCATTGGCAAAACCACCTTACGCTCGGCGTTCTCTGCCTGCGTAGCGGCCGCAATCAGCCGTTGTGCATAGAAGGCGAGCACCGGGTCGAGCGCCTTGGCTTGCAGCAGGTCGTTCAGCATGCTCGGCAACGGCGGCGCCACATCGAGCAGGCTGCGAACCAGGCCCAACCGGTGCCCCTGACGCAGGACCTCGATCAGGTGCTGATGGGCCTGCCCATCGTTTCCCTGGCCTTTCTCGGCCATACAGAGTTGCAGTCGCACAATGGTCGCTAGTTGCCAATGTGTTGCCATTTCGCACAGTTCGATCAGCGGTGCGATGTGCTGAATCGCCTGGCTGAATTCTCGCTGATAGAAACTCAACTCGACTGTGGCCCGCATGGCCAACAACTGGATCATCAATGGGGTGCCGCGCAGGATACCGGCCTGTTTGTCGGCCAGCCCCTGGAGTTGCGCCAACAGCACTTCGGCCTGTGAGGTCTGGTATTTTTCGAGGTGCCAACGCATCCGCACGTACAGTGCCGTGGCCAGCAGACGCTCCAGGTCGTAGCGTTGCGCATACTCTTTGAGACGGCCCAGATAGACCAGCGCCTGGGTTTGCTCGCCCTTGAGCCAGTAAGCCCGGCTCAGCGCCAGCAGACTGTGAAGCACGATATTGGGCAGGGAGATCCGCTCCAGCACGTCGAGGCGCGGTTCCAGCAATTGGCAGACCTCGGCCAGGTTGTTCTGTTCGTACAACAGGCTGGCCAAGAAAGCCGCGGCCGCATGACCAGCGACCGCCGCACTGCTGCCGTGCGGTTTGACCTCTTCCAGGGTGTTGCGAAAGATATTTTCCGCCTCACTGATACGTCCTTCGTGCACCAGGCTCACGCCATAGATACAACGGCCGATCAGGGTCCTGCGCGGCGATGTGTTCGGGCGGTCGCTTTGCTGGATGATCGCTCGCACTCGCTCGTGATCGCCGCTGAACAGAGACAGCCATGCGAGAATGGAGGCGCGCCCGGTCAGGATCAAATCGTCGGCATCGTCAGGAATCGCTTCCAGTTCCGGAGCAAGGGACCAGGCCGCCTCGGTCAGGTCGCGCTGCATGGCCAGCGTGCCACGGGTGACCAGCAGGCCCTGGCGTTGCTGGGTATTGAGCCGATCCTGATGCGCCTCCAGGTGATCGAGTATCGCCTGTCCTTCTGCGAAGTTATGCGCATGGAGCTGCAATTGGGCCATCACCAATTGCAGGCTGTAGCGCTCACGCATTTGTTCCATAGGCAACTTGCGCAGCAGGTTGGGCAGCTGGCTCAGGGAGCCACGCGCCATCAATTCGTGCGCACACGCTTCGACAATCTCGGCGGCAATCTGGAAATCGCCGGCCATGACCGCATGACGAACCGCCTCGTCGATATGACCTTGTTCAAAGAGCCAGTCCCGAGCGACCGCATGCAGTTTTTTCTGCTCTTCTTCGGGCTCACGGCTCAGATGTTCACGCAGTACCTCGCGCAATAGCGGATGGAGGCGGTACCAGGTTTCCCGGTCGTGGCTTTTAATCTGAGTGATAAACAGGTTATCGCTGTCCAGTCGGGTCAACTGGCTCATCATCCCGGCAATCGCATGCGGCTTGCCGACGAGCCGGGCACACAACGGTGCCGTGAAGCGATTACAGATTGAAGAGTGAGTCAGCAATTGCCGGTCGGCGAGTGGCAAATGGACCAGCACCTCCTGCTCAAAATACTGCGCAAAAGCACCCGCACCACGAACCTGCATGCGACTGAAACTGCTGCCCTGCTTGGATTTCAAGTCAATCGCAAACAGTTGCAACCCAGCCACCCAGCCATCGGTCAAGTCGTGCAAGACCTCGGCATCGTGGGTACTTATTTCGCCAAACTGGCGCAGGTAGCGCTCTGACTCTTCGACGTTAAAACGCAAGTCCCGCAAGTCATACTCGGTCAGATGACCTTGCGTGCGCAGGCGGGCAAGCGGAAGTGTGGCGGGTAAAACGCTGCGCGTGCCGAGCACCAGATGCAGGTTCGGCGGTGCATAGTCGAGCAGCCAGCCCAGCACCTTGAAGATGTCGGGGTCATTCAGGTGATGCACGTCATCGATCATCACCACCAAGTCGGTGCCGTGCTCCGCGATGGCCTGGAGCAAGACGATGATCCAGTGCTCGAGCGCCAGCTCGCCGCCACCCTCTGCGAGCAGCAGTGCGGCCTCCCGAGCAAGTGTGGCATCGACTTCGGCAACACTGGCCAACAAGCAATTGGCCAGCCGTGCGGGCTCGTTGTCCTCGCCCGTCAGCGACAACCAGGCCACGTCGAAATCGATCGCGATCAGTTCTCGTCGCCAGGCCAGCATGGTGCTGGTCTTGCCACTCCCGGCCGGCCCCTGAATGGCTACGCAGCGTTGTCGGCGCGCCTCCATCAAGCGGCTCATCAGCGATGCGCGGGGCATCAGTTGACGGGCGCCGCGAGGCGGAATGACCTTCGTATCCGGGATGAGTTGCAGAGCCCGGTCGGCTGACAGGTGGAGCTTGGGGCCTGAGGGCGGAATGGGCATCAACTGAATTCCAGAAACAATCTTCTTCAAGTACAGGCCGGCAGTTTAATACAGCGGGGACAACCGGTTGAATCGCTATGCCCAGCCGCGTGAATGCGTGCGCCCAACGAGACGCACGCGAGCGGCGTCAGGCCCGGCCGTACAACGTGACGACGCAGGCGCCGCCCAGACCGAGGTTGTGCTGCAGGGCGAGATTCACGCCTTCGACCTGACGTTTGTCGGCGGTGCCTCGCAACTGATGGGTCAGCTCGTAGCACTGAGCCAAGCCCGTGGCACCCAGCGGGTGGCCCTTGGAGAGCAGGCCGCCGGACGGGTTGGTCACCACACGACCGCCGTAAGTGTTGTCGCCGTCGAGGACGAACTTCTCAGCGCCACCGACCGGGCACAGCCCCAGGGATTCATAGGTCAGCAGTTCATTTTGGGCAAAGCAGTCATGCATCTCGGCGACTAGGATATCCTGCGGACCGACGCCCGCCTTCTCGTACACCTCGCGAGCGGCACGCTGAGTCATGTCGAAACCGACCGTCTGAATCATCGACGCCGGCTCGAAGGAAACCCCACGGTCTGTGGTCATCGACTGTGCCAAAATCACCACATCGGTGCGCAGGCCATGCTTCTTGGCGAACGCTTCGCTGCAAATGATCGCGGCAGCCGCCCCACACGTCGGCGGACACGCCATCAGGCGCGTCATCACGCCAGGCCAGAGCACCAGATCGTTCATCACGTCCTCGGTGGTGACGATTTTGCGGAACAGGGCCAGTGGGTTATTGGCCGCATGCCGGCTGGCCTTGGCGCGGATCGCGGCGAAGGTACTGAGTTCCGTGCCGTAGCGTTGCATGTGCTCCCGCCCGGCGCCGCCGAACTGACGCAGCGTCATCGGCACCCCGATGGCACCGGCGTCGGCAGTCAGTTGATCCGACACATCCAGGTGCTTGCCCATGCAGGCCGGCCGATCGGTAAACACCGCCCCCAGGGCACCGGGTTGCATCTGCTCGAAACCCAGCGCCAAGGCGCATTCGACCGCCCCGCTTTCAACGGCCTGACGGGCCAGGTACAGGGCCGTAGAACCGGTAGAGCAGTTGTTGTTGACGTTGACCACAGGAACGCCGCTCATGCCCACTTCGTAGAGCGCCGACTGGCCGCAGGTGGAGTCGCCATAGACGTAACCGACATAGGCCTGCTGAACCAGGTCGTAATCCAGGCCGGCGTCTTGCAACGCCTGGCGAGTCGCGTGCGCGCCCATCTCGATATAAGACCCACTGGCACCAGGCTTCAGGAACGGGATCATCCCAACCCCGGCTACATACGGTTTCTGTGACATCACGTTCTCCCCAAGAAATTAAGCCCGTTTCGGCTACGCGCTTGTGCTGCCCGATAGCCAGAACAAACCGAAGTGTCATCCTTGCCAAGCTTCTACCGGCTGTACCCGCTCCCTACGGGGGGTTTAGGGGTGGCCCCCCCACCCTTTCCTGCATCCGCGCCTGAGCGATGAGTAAATTTATCATTGCATAAACAGGCCGTAATCAGCCTAGAATCCTGCAAACCAAAACAACACCATCGCTCTGACAGATCGGAAGGGGTCATTCGGATGAATGCGCTAACGCATGATTGATGACCCAAGGAAGGCGCCTTCCCCTTTACGCGGGATCGTCCCCCCGGTAACTCCTCAGATCCGCAGCAGACTGGATTAACCATGCCTCCGACTTCCCCGCCGATCACCACCCGCTTTTCGCCGCCACGCATCAGTAGCCACGCGGTGTTACGGGAAATATTGCTGGTGCGCCTGCAAGCTGCCCGCGATTGCCGCCTGACCCTGATCAATGGCAGCGCGGGCTTTGGCAAGACCACACTGATGGCGCAATGGCGTCAAAGCCTGATCAAGGACGGCAACAGCGTTGTCTGGTTGTCGCTGGGCCAGGAGGATGGCGCGCTTGAGTCTTTCTGTGCCAACCTCATTTGCACCCTCCAGCACGCTGGCGTGCCCCTTGAGAATGACTTGTTGCTGCTGATTGAGCGAGAGTCGCTGGACGGCTTGCTGGCCTTGGCTTCGGTAATGATCAACACCTTGGCGCGGGTCAGCACTTCACTGTATTTAATGATTGATGACTTCCATTTCGCCGCCGATCAACGCATTTCACGACTGGTTCAGATACTGGTGGATGGCGCCCCGGCCCAGCTTCACATCGTGCTCGCCTCGCGCCAAAGCACCCCTCTGAAACTCGGCAGGCTACGTGCGATGGCCGAGCTCTGTGAAATCAACGCGACCGACCTGGGTTTCAATTTCAGCGAGTCCCTGGCCTTCCTCAAGACCTATCTGGACGAGGCCATTGACATGGAGCTGGCGCACTCCATTCACGACAGCACCGACGGCTGGCCGATCGGCCTCCAATTGATGTCCATCTCACTGAAGACCAATCCCCGAAAAAACGCGAAGATCCATCAACTGCTGCCGGGCAATACCGATCTGAGGGACTATCTGACCGAAGACGTGGTGGACGGTTTGCCGACCGAGATCATCAGGTTTCTGGAGCAGATATCGATACTACGACGCTTCAATGCGCGGGTCGCTGCGCATGTCAGCCAGACGCCGACAGCGGCCGAGCTGATAGCCAGCATCGAGGCCCACAACCTGTTTATCCTGCCGGTGGACATGGAGAGCGAACAGCAGTGGTATCGGTTGCATCCCCTCTTCGCAGAATTCCTGCAACAACGCTTGATCGCATCGAACACCGACTTGCCCCCACTGCACCTGCGCGCCGCGCAGTGGTTCGAACAGGCGGGGCTGGTGAACGAAGCGACGCGCCATGCCGTGCTCAGTGAAAACCTCGAGGAGCTGGTAAGGCTGCTGGAACGAAAACAGCCGTCGTACCATAGCTTCAGTCATCTGGGCCAGTTCATGCGCTGGCTCGATTGTGTTCCGCTGGAACAGCTGACGCAGCATCCCAAAGTACTCTTGCAAGGCGCCTGGGGCTGCGTGCTGACGATGCTCACCAGCAAGGCGGAAAACTGGATCGAAGTCCTCGAAAAAAGCCCACAGGCCCGTGACACCTGGGGTTCGCACATCGATCTGGTCAGGGCGGCGATCGCGCTGCAACAGGACGACCTCGCACGCTGCAACGAGCTTGTTCAGGGCTTGCAAGATCGCGCCTTTGCGCACCCGTTCAATGAGCGCATGCGCGTTTGCCTGTACATTAACTGCCTGGTCTACCTCGGGCAGCCGCAACAGGCCTGGGAGTTTCTTAACGGTCCTGAATGCGCAGCGCTTCGCACCAGCCATGACGAGCTGGCACTGATGATTATCGCCACCATCGCCCATGGCGTTTTGCTTTGCGGGGGGGTGCTCCAAGCCTCTCGGCAACTCATTGATGTCCTGCTCCAGGCGGAGAACATCCACGGCCGCCGCTCGGTCAGCGCATGCACCTGCGCGGTCGCGGTCGCCGAAGCCCATTACGAAATGGACCGCATCGACGATGCGCGCGACGTCTTGAGCAATCGGCTCGATCTTCTGCGATTTGCCCCACCCTTGGTGACCATCACTGCGATGCTCTGCGTCGCACGCCTCAACTGCCTGCGGGAATCGCCTGCCAGTGCGCTGACTTACCTGACCAAAATGGAAAGGGAATTGCGCGCTCGAGGCTTCGATCGCGCACTCGCCCATAACATGGCTGAACAGGTACGCATTCTTCTGGCTAATGGCGATTGGCGGCAGTGCGAAACCCAAAGAGCGGGCCTCGACGCACTGACCCATCGCCACTCAAGCGATACGCCAGTCGCGCATGAAATCGCCGCACTGGCGGCGCTGTCACGCGCGCGTATTTGCCTGGCGAGGCAAGAACCGGATCGCGCCATCGCCGCCCTGGAGATCATGGATCAGTTCGCCACGCGCTACAGCCGAGGCAAACGCAGAATCCAGTCGCGCTTGCTGCGTGCCATTGCGCTGAATGACCAGGGCCACCTGGCGGAATCCAGCGCGTTATTGCGTGAAGTCGTCGGAGAAAGTTATCGCTTCGGCCTGGTCCGTACGCTGCTGGATGAAGGTGCCTCGCTGCTGGCCCTGCTGGTTGATCTGGACTTGCAGGACGATCCGGTGCTGGACAGCTACCGCAGTCGATTGGCCTCCGTGCCATTGAACTGCGCGAGTACGGGCGCAACATCGGCCCGCGCACTGAAGAATTCGGCGATCGGCGAGTCTTCGTTGTTTACCAAACGGGAGTTGGAAATCATTGCCCTGCTTGAACAGTCGATGCCCAACAAGCGCATCGCCCAAACCCTGAACCTCAGTCAGGAAACCATCAAGTGGAACTTCAAGAATATCTACACCAAGCTGGGTGTTTCGTCCCGCTACGAGGCCCTCACCGTGTTGCGGCACCGCGCTGAGCAATAAGACGTTTGACATACCCCCCCCCGCTGACAAGCGGGGACTGCTGAACCTCATGGATCACCCTAACCGGACGATTCATCCGTCGAAACGGTTCAACGTGCTGTAGTGATCAAACGGTATGTAGCGTGATCTGCGGTCGCGCATGACCTTGACCATCGCCACCTCCGGGTCGCGGGCAAAGAACAGGCGCCCGCCGTCGGCGACCAGGTGATCGAGCAGATGCTCCTTCTCGTCGATCACACGTTCAGCGCTGCGATCCAGGCCGCTGGTCACTTTAAGATCCAGCCAATGCGTCCCCGGAATCAGGTCGCCGCAAAAAACCACCGGCCCGCCTGGCAACTGGATTTCTGGCAACAACTGGCCCGGGGTAAAACCATCACTCGTGTGAAAACTCCAGCCCTTGCCGAGCCATTCACATCGGTTGGCATTCACCAGGATCAATCGCCCACTGCTCTCAAGACCATGCACCAGGGGTGACACGAACAACTCCCGATCCCGCGGGTGCGGGTGACGTGCGCGATGCCAATGGCTTTCACCACACACATAGCGCGCTCGCGGGAACAACAGACGAGGCATCTCGCCGTCCTTGATCAGCTCGCTGATTTCGCGGCACAGACGCGCTTGTACATGGGTCATGACCACCGCGTCTATGTCGTTTTCGCTCAGACCTCGCTGCGCCAGACATTCCAACAAACCCGGCATTCGCGGCTGACAACGACAGGTGCGTGGTGGGGGCACCAGCAAACTATCGGCACCCGCCATGACCAGGACGTTTTTGCCTGGCTCTTGTACCAAGAGCACGCGCGCACCCAGCTCTACCGTGTTGTTGTGGTCGGGCTTCATCCAGTCGGCCCATTGCACGCGCGGCGTATGCCCGAACACGATGCCGCCATCGAGCCTGCGTCCTAGGCCCGTCAACGTGGAAATGCTACGGCTCAACGTCTTCCCCTTGTGTGGTGCACCGATCGCCCGTAACGAATGGTTTTCCTGATAAAAGGGCCCGAAGGCCCAATGGGGAAAATCAATACGAACATCGCGGTTGTTGCTTACTAGACCTGCAGCAGCCGGCTATAGGTCATGAGGTGGTGGTCGTCATTGCCGAACTGATGGCTAAGCATCAGCAGGTGCTTGGCGTGATGCGATAGCACATATTCCCAGGTTAGCCCGATGCCGCCGTGCAGCTGAATGCCTTGCTCAGCGATAAATCGCCCGGCACGCACGATCAGCACCTTGGCCGCGGCCAATGTGCGGCTGCGCTCATCGCTGTCCGGCGCATCGGCTGCGCAAGCGGCGAGAATGGCCATGGAGGTGGCCTGATCCAGTTCGATGCGCATGTCCACCATTCGGTGTTGCAGCGCCTGGAAACGGCCGATCGCCTGGCCGAACTGCTGGCGGGTCTTGAGGTATTCCAGGGTCAGGTCGCACACCGCTTCCATGCTCCCCACCGCTTCGGCACATTGTGCCGCAATGGCGCGGCCTTGCTGGTAGCGCAGCGCCGCCAGGGCCTGGGCAGGTTCACCGAGCATACTGGCGCTACTGACGAAAACATCTTCCAGGTAGAGCTCGCACGCCTTGGTGCCACCCATGGTCGGATAGTCGCGGCGCTTGACGCCCGGTGCCCGTGGATCGAGCAAAAACAGACTGATGCCGGTTTCATCGCGATCGCTGCCGGCAGTACGCGCAGAAACCAGGATCAACCCCGCACTGTGCCCGGCAACCACCACGGATTTACGTCCGTTGAGCATCCAGCCGCCGTCGACGGCTTTGGCAGTGGTGCGCACGTCGTGCAATTGGTAATGGCTGGTCGGCTCGTCGACGGCCACAGCCATTTGCAAATGCCCACCGGCAACAGCGGGCAGCAATTCGTTACATTGTTCGTCACTGCCAAGTTGCGTCAACAAGCCACCGGCAAAAATCACCGATTGCAAGTAGGGTTCAAGGCACAGGCCACGCCCCAACTCGGTCATGATCAGTAGGATCTCTACGCCGCCACCATCAAAGCCACCGAAGGCCTCGGCAAATGGCACCGCGGTCAGCCCCAGTTCGCTCAGTTGCTGCCAGAAGGCAACGCTGTAGCCCAACTCGCTCTCGGCGAACTTTTCACGCGCTTCGAACGCATAATTGTCACGCACCAGACGGGCTGCGGTGTCCTGCAGCATTTGCTGCTCATCGGAAAGTTTGAAGTCCATTCGATATACCCCTTACAGCTCTAGAATCATCTTGGCGATGATGTTTTTCTGGATTTCATTGGAACCGCCATAGACCGAAGTCTTTCGCATATCGAGGTACTGACTGGCTGGTGAAGCGCTGTAGTCTCGGTACAGGTCCGGCTGTTGGGCATAACCCAGCTCATCTTCAAGAAAGGGCAAGGCATACGGCCCCAGCACCTTACTCATCAGGTAGGTGATGGCCTGGCGGATTTCACTGCCCTTGATCTTCAGGAACGAACTTTCAGTGCCCGGCACCCCGCCGTCCTGGGCTGCGGCGACAATGCGCAGGTTGCTCATTTCGATCGCCATCAGCTGAATCTCCAACTCGACGATTTGCATGCGCAACTGGATATCATCGATCAACGGTTGGCCGTCTCGCTGCTCCTGACTGGCGATATGCTTGAGGCGGCCCAGCATCTGCTTAGCCTGACCGATGCCGGCAATGCTGGTGCGCTCGTGGGTGAGCAGGTACTTGGCGCACGTCCAGCCCTTGTTCTCCTCGCCGACCAAGTTTTCGACCGGTACGCGCACGTTGTCGAAGAACACTTCGTTGACTTCGTGTTCACCGTCGAGGGTGATGATCGGGCGCACGGTGATGCCGGGGGTTTTCATGTCGATCAATAGGAAGCTGATGCCGCGCTGTTGTTGCGCCTCGGGGTCGGTGCGGACCAGGCAGAAGATCCAATCGGCGTAGTGCGCCAAGGTCGTCCAGGTTTTCTGGCCATTGACCACATAGTGGTCGCCCTCGCGTACGGCGCGCGTTTTTACTGCGGCCAGGTCAGAACCGGCGCCGGGCTCGGAATAACCCTGGCACCACCAGTCTTCAGTGGTGAGAATGCGGGGCAAGAAACGCGCCTGCTGTTCAGGCGTACCAAACTTGATGATCACCGGGGCCACCATGTTCACGCCAAACGGCATGACCCATGGCGCGCCAAAAGCAGCACACTCTTCGTCGAAAATGTGTTTCTCCACCGCACCCCAACCGGTGCCTCCGAACTCCGCGGGCCAACTTGCTGCCAGCCATCCCCGCTCGTTGAGCAGGCGCATCCAGGTGACCTGATCTTCTTTATTGAAACGCTTGCCATGGCGACCGCGTGCGGCGATGTCGGCCGGCAGTTTTTCACGCAAAAACTGGCGGACTTCCTCACGGAAGGCTTGTTCGGCAGGGGTGAATTGGATGTCCACTGATGTACTCCTCACATTCGGCTGAAAGTGGGCAAGGACAGTTCGACTAACCCACTGCTAGCCACGGTAGAAGATTGATCAGAGTGACCTCCCCCCCCATGGAAGGGGGGGCTGCTCAAACAATAGCGCCGACGTTGCGCAGTTCGTCGATCTGCCCAACGTCCAGCCCCAACTGCTCAAGGATCTGCAGGGTGTGCTCGCCGTTTTTCACAACCCCGCCCGCCTCCACGGGAGTACGGCTCATGCGCGGTGCCGGCGCCGGGTGCATCACACCGTTGGTTTCCATGAACAGGCCGCGAGCGCGGTTGTGCGGATGGGTAATGGCTTCGCTGAAATCCAGCACGGGGGCAAAGCAGGCATCGGTGCCTTCCAGTAAGCGGGTCCAGGCATCGCGGGTACGGCTCAGGAACAACGTCTTCAGCTTCTGGCGCAGCAGCGGCCAATCCCGCTTGTGCCATTGCTGCTCGAAGTCCGGATCGTCGATGCCACACAACTCCAGCAGCAGTTGATAGAACTGCGGTTCGATAGCGCCAATGGACACGAACTTGCCGTCGGCGCAGGTGTAGCAACCATAAAACGGTGCCGCGCCATCGAGCATATTGTTCTGGCGCTGGTCGTCCCACTGGCCCTGATGGCGCCAGTCGTAATACATGCTGCCAAGCAACGTGGCGCCGTCGCAGATGGCGGCATCCACCACCTGCCCCAGGCCCGACTTCTGCGCCTCGAACAGCCCCGCCAGAATGCCGGTCACCAGAAACATCGCGCCACCGCCCATGTCACCCACTAGGTGCAGCGGTGGGGTCGGTGGCCGGTCGGCATGGCCCATGGCATTCAGCACACCCGACAGCGCGATGTAATTGATGTCATGCCCCGCCGCGTGGGCCAACGGCCCGCTCTGGCCCCAACCGGTCATGCGCCCATAAATCAATTTGCGATTGCGCTCAAGACAGATTTCCGGCCCCAGGCCAAGGCGTTCCATGACACCCGGCCGGAAACCTTCGATCAGCACGTCGGCACCGTCGATGAGTTTCAACAGCACGTCAGTGGCGCCAGGCTTGCGTGGGTCGATCGCAATGCTGCGACGCCCGCGCCCTAGAAGACTGCCATCAGCATTGAGAAATCCGGACACCTGACGGTCAACGCGAATGACCTCGGCGCCCATGTCTGCCAGCATCATGGCGGCAAACGGCGCGGGGCCGATCGCATTCATTTCAACTACTTTCACACCAGCCAAAGGTCCGGGCATTTCAGGGGTCTCTTTTTTGTCAGGAAGGTTGATCTCCGCGGCTCAAGACACTAGAGCCTTGGCGTCACGGCGAACCCACACCCGATGGGGGGGGTATTTACCCCCCCAAAAAAAACGGTCTTCACGCAATCCAAGGAAACTGTAGGAGCCGGCTTGCCGGCGATGGACTCAAGTGCACCGGTTTTATCCAGCTAGCACGCGTTTTCGTTAACGACCATCGCTGGCAAGCCAGCCCCTACAAGAGACCGCGTCCGAGTCGAAAATGAAGTGACCTCTAACCAGTGCAAGCCAAAAACTGCCCACGCAATTACGCGTCAGACCGATCTCTCCCCCAACCACTGATCGAGCTTGGGCCACATTCGCTTGACCGCTGCCGGCCCGGCCACGAGGCTGACATGGCCACCCGGCAGCATTACCTCTTCCTTGTCCCGCGAGCTCACACCTGCCACCAAAGGCTGTGCGCACTCCGGTGGTACCAGAGAGTCATATTGTGCGATGACGTGCAGCAGCGAGACCCGGATGTTCTTCAACTCGACCGCTTGCCCACCAATCCGCAAGCGCCCTTCATACAGCGCATTTCTCTGCCCCAATTCCCGATGAATCTGACGGAAATACTCGCCGGGAAGTGGCAAGGTCTCGTCACTGAATCGCGCCATCATTCGGTAGCACCGGACGTAGTCGTCGTTCCACATGTTGTCCCAGAGCCGGGCACGACCGGCGATACGGCCGGCGGGACGATGCAGTTCAATGGCCTTCACGATGGTCTGCGACGGTACCAGGCCCGTTGCATCGATCAAGCGCTCGGCGTTGAAGTGACGTTGCTTGGCCAATGGCATTTTTGTCCAGTCAATGGGCGTGGTGAAACACACCAGATTCTTCAGCGGGCTCTTGGGATGCAGGGCTGCATAAAGCGTCGAAAGGACACCTCCCATGCAGTAGCCGACCAGCGTCACGTCGTCCACGCCGCAATCCTGCTGCACCCGCCGGATGCAATCAGGAATGAAGTCGAGCACGTAGTGCTCCAGCTTAAGGTGGGACTCTTCCGGGCTCGGCGCATTCCAGTCCATGACATACACATCGTAACCGCGTACCAGGAGAAACTCGATCATGCTCTGGCCCTTGGTCAAATCGAAGATGGCCGCCTTGCTGGTCGTCGCCATGACGAACAACAAGGGGACCCGGTAGATCTCGTCGCTGGTTGCATGATAGTGGTACAGGCGCAAGGTGCCACGACGATGCAGCAGCGTCTTGGGCGACAAGCCAACTGCTGGCGGCGGCGTGCCGAGATACTCCAGGTACTTGAGGCCACGCTGGACCATCATGCTCGCCTCCGAACGCAATCTGTCGGCCAGCGACATTCCGATGTCCCTGTTGTCATGAGGCCGAGTCATCACCACCTCCGACCTTTTTCTTACGTTTGGATGCCAGATTCAGCGGCGCCGGGAGTACCTCAACCAGTGGGCGTCGTGTGCGCGGGGGGCGCGGCGCAATGGTTACATGGGCGGGCGTGGCAACCAATTGGTCGAGCTTGTCCTCGACACGCTGCAAGCAAGCGGCAAGCACATTGATTTCAGACCGACTGGGCAGGTCCATACGCCTGAACAACAGTTCCAGCGAAGTCTGCGTCAGGTGCTGCAATCCGAGCGTGATCTTGGAGTACTGGTCGATCACAAGGCCCACTTCCTTCGAATCAATATTGCGCGCGGCCAGGGCATTTATGCGGTTTTCGAACCGGGTGATAGCATCGCGATACAGTTTGAACGGATCAGGTAATGCCATGACAAGTTCCTCGATCAAGGATTCACAGTGCAGTTTTTCTCGCTCGGGTAGGTTTGGCGTGCGGCCAGCCGGTCAAGGCCGGAAATGGCTTTGCGCCGCATCATTACGGTGGGCAACAACCAGGGCCTGATCAACAGGCGGCAGACACTGACAGCCTTTGGCGACAGCAACCGCAACAGGGCAATCCCCCAACGCTCGGTGACAACCCAGGTGGTCAGGGTCGAGGTGGCCACTTCATCGGCGGTGGTGCGCAGGCGCGAAGGCTTGCGTCGTCCTCGGTCGGCAATCTCGATTGTCCTATTCGCCGCCGGCTGTTGGGCGAAAACGTTGGTTAATGCATCGCCGATACGGTGCAGCGCGTCGCGACTCGCGCAATTGACCGAATCAAAGTTGAGAAACCCATGGAACTGACCCCGGTAGTGCAACAGCTGTACCGGCACGTCGGCTGCGCGCAGGCGGGCGGCATAGTCCAGGCCATCATCGCGAATCGGATCAAAACCGGCACTGACAAGGACTGCCGGCGCCAGACCACGCATGTCCGGGTTGCGGCGTGGCGAATACCAAGGGTCGAAAAGATCCAGCGTGGCGAACGAAGGGGCCAGGGTCCGCTCGATCCATTGCATAGCATGATCGGTCAGCATGGTTCGACCGAATGCGTTCTGCGCATAAGAAGGGAATCGTTCAATCAGTTCGGTTGCCGGGTAAACCAGCACTTGCAGGCTCAACTCCGGGCCGCCGCGACGCAGGCTTTCCTGGGCGACGGCAGCACAGAGATTGCCACCCGCCGAATCACCGCCAATCGCCAGGCGAGTAGTATCGATGCCCAACCCTGCGCCATTGCTTGCCATCCATTCCAGTGCCGCAAGCGCATCTGCCCGGCCGGCGGACAAGTCGTGCTCAGGCGCCAGGCGATAGCGTACTGCAATGACGATGCAGTTGGCACCCAGCGTGATGCTGCGGCAGATGCCATCTGCGGTGTCCAGATCTCCGATGATGAAGCCGCCACCGAAAAACCACATGAACGCGGGCTTTGGTTGCCCGTCATCTTCAGGTTTGAAGATACGCAAGGCGATGGCGCCGCCCGGACCGTCAATCAGTTGCTCGGTCACCGACTCAACCCGAGGGCGGCGCCCCAGTGCCAGAGCCGTCAATCGCCAGCCCTGGCGCAATCTGTGTAGCGAGTAGTCTTCCGCAGCACGCAGGCCCATGGAAAGGTTAGCCAGACGCAGAAAGGCTCGCGCCTCACGATCGGGTTGGTGCGCGCGCAACACGCGAGGCATGCCGATAGCGTATCGCTCAGGGTCCTTTTCTTGCTCTTCGTTATTTTTCATTGCCACTCCATTCGCCAAGGATCCGTATACCGTGCATCAGCAACAGACTACTGAGCACCACGGACTCCGGTGGCTACCCACAATGGGGGGGCCTCGAAAAATACTAAACCACGAAACGCCCGTTAAACGATTTAACCAATCTGTTGCGTCGAGCGGTTGAACCCACCGTCGTTTTCAGCCTTTTCTCACAGGCAGCAACCAGCCCAGGCTGTATGGAAACGCACTGAGTACGTCGAAAGCTGAGAGCTACGGGTGTTACCTGTGAAACCGGCAGGCGAAAAGCGCGAATTGCCTTAGCCAAGTACATAGGCGTTCATGATGCTGTTTGGGCCGCGTCAGCTGCACAAACAACCACTCATGGACGATCAGACGGCGAACTCACGTTCTGCTCGCTTCGAGCAGACTTGCGGTGCCGAAAATGGTCATCATCCGTTTGAGGTTGTAGGCGAGAACATGACGGCTCATCTCCGGTGCTTACCCGCGGCAGGGTTTTGGTCAGGAAGTGGGTACTTCCCATCCAGTATTTGAGCGTTCCGAAAGGATGTTCAACGGTCCGGCGACGCCTAATCATCGTTGGATCATTTTCCAGCCGAGCTGGCATCGCATCGCATCGCTTCGACTGCAGTTTTATGTTCTCAGCGCTTTACCCGGCGCACCTTACCCGTCGCACATTGCTTCTGCATTGCGCAGGACTAGCAGCCCGAGAACCAATAACAGTGCAGAAGCATGCCATCTTCCACCGAAGAATGCCGCCGGGTCAGTAACTGTCCCGCAGGGCATCGATACTCGTCCGATGCAACAAGGTAGATGAAGTCCTGATTACCAAATCGGCCTTCGGCTTTGCTGCCGGAGGTCAGGGGTTTCGGTACGAAGGTGGTGATGCCAGCCTGCTCACAGGCAAGGATTTCCAGACCGTTGCAATAGCTTCGGTCGGCTACCACCGTTAGCGACTCCGCCTCGATTTCTTCATACACCTAGTTCGCCAAATTGCTCAGCTGCCCACGATCATTGCCAACGTCACCTCGTGGGCAATGATCAGATGGTGCTTATCGTCGGCCGCTGTTTGGACGTTGTGACCAACCGTCCGGTGCCTTGGTCGCTCGCGGCCATTGAGCGTGCATCTGGATCGGAAAGAGAGGTTTGTTGGTCTGGACGCTCGTGGAACTACACCTCCATTTCCTTGAGTATCTGCATCTGCTTTTTCAGTGTTTCTATCTATTCTTTAAGCCGCTCTGCTTTGGCTTCAGCCACTTCGGACGAAGCCCAATCTGCCGAATCCATTTCCGCCAGATATCGATCGATGCTCTGTTCAATCTGCTGCATGCGTACCTTCCCGAAGGGCTTGCTGGCTTAAGTTGTCACAGCAGAATTAACCGTGCTCTCTCACAGGAACTTCTTGGAGAGAATGCACATTTTTGGTTTCCTTAGGGCCTCACCAGAATGTCCGTTTCTGGCTGATTCTGTTGAAAAAGTAGATCTCCTGCCTGGCCTGCGGCAAAATCAGGTCATCGGCCAGCGGGGGGATTCGCAGCATGATGGGACAATTGTCGAGTGGGCAAGAGAGACTGTTTTACTCGTTCAGCATTGAAGATCACATCCCAGCCAATCACCTCCTGCGCAACATTGATCGATGCCTCGATCTAAGCGATCTACGCCATTACCTCGCCGACTTTTATAGCCCAATCGGGCGTCCTTCGATTGATCCTGAACTGATGATTCGCCTGCTGATCGTGGGCTATTGCTACGGCATTCGCTCCGAACGCAGGTTGTGCGAAGAGGCTCATTTGAACCAGGCATATCGCTGGTTCTGTCGGTTGAGCCTCGAAGACGAAGTCCCCAATCACTCTACGTTTTCCAAGAATCGGCACGGTCGTTTTCGCGACAGCTCGTTGTTTCGCTGGCTGTTCAACGAAGTGCTGCGTCGCTGCATGGACGCAGGTCTGGTCAAAGGCGAAGGTTTTGCTGTGGACGCCAGCGTCATCAAGGCGGACGCCAGTCGGCAACGTGGCGTACCCGGAAATGAAGAGATCAACTGGAGCGATCCGTCGCTTAGTACTCGGGCCGTCCGTGAGTACCTTGAAGCGCTGGATGAAGAAGCATTGAGCGAAGCACTGCCCAAGCGCCTGTCGCTGACTGACCCGCTTTCTGGTTGGACCGCAGCGCCAGGAGGCCCGGCGTTCTTCGCTTACTCGACGAACTACTTGATTGATGTCGAGCATGGCGTGATCATGAATGTGGAACCGACGCCAGCTCATCGAACCGCCGAGGTCGAGAGCACCAAGTCCATGATTGAGCGGATCGAAGAGCGCTTCGATATCAAACCGGATCGGCTCATCGGCGATACCGCTTATGGAACCGCACCGATGTTGGCCTGGATGGTCGACGAAAAAGACATCGAGCCGCATGTGCCGGTGTGAGACAAAACCGAGCGTAAGAACGAGAGTCTCTCGATCAGTGATTTTCAATGGAATGAAGAGGTGCAGGAATATCGTTGCCCCATGGGGTACGCCCTGCGTAGCGAGTGGCGGGCCTTCAAGAACCAGCGCTCACATGTCACGAAAGCCAACACCATCATCTTTCGATCCCGGCAAACAGACTGCTCTAAATGCTCGATAAAAGAGCGCTGCTGCCCAAACACCTCGTTCCGAAAAATCGCCCGTAGCGTCCATGAGGCGGCACGCAATGTTGCTCGGCGAATTGCTGCAACACCGCAATACGTGTGCTCTCGCCATGAGCGAAAAAAGGTCGAAATGTTGTTCGCTCACCTCAAACGAATCCTGAAGCTGGATCGATTAAGGCTACGGGGAATGACCGGTGCAAACGACGAATTTACCTTGGCTGCTGCGGTACAGAATTTAAGAAGACTGGCGAAACTGACCTCACAAGGGCCGCCGGCCACGGGATAGGTACGCACGGAATCAGCAAAAACCCTCAAATTAACCTACTAACCAAGCTGCAAAGATCAACGCAGAACCCAAAAACCACCCAGCGTGGTGAATAGGTTCTGAAGTGACGGCCAACCTTAATGTCTTCCAGTCTGAAATTTCGACTTTTTCAACAGAATTGGCCGATTTCTGCCTGTCGCGACCGGCTGAAAACGGCCCAGAGTGTGTAAAAACGCCTTCGTGAACCCTTGCTATGATTTCTTAGGATTTCATCGTAGGGATCGCCCATGAAGCGCTTTATCCAAGGTGAACATCGAGGCCAAGGCACCTTACTTCCCGAGAGCCTCGACGACTACGTCAGCGATACCAACCCGGTGCGCGTAGTCGACGTCTTCGTCGATGAACTCGACCTGGCCAAACTGGGTTTTGACGGTGCCATTCCGGCCGACACTGGCCGACCTGCTTACCATCCCTCGGTCTTGTTGAAGATCTAGCTACGGTTATCTCAACCGCATCCAGTCGAGACGATGGCTGGAGCGAGAAGCTCAACGCAACGTCGAACTGATGTGGCTGACCGGGCGTTTGATGCCGGACTTCAAGACCATCGCCAACTTCCGAAAAGACAACAGCAAAGCCATCAGAGGCGTCTGCCGCCAGTTCGTCGTGTTGTGTCAGCAGTTGGGACTGTTCGGAGAACATCTGGTCGCCATGGATGGCAGCAAATTTAAAGCCGTCAACAACCGCGACCGCAATTTCACCAGCGCCAAACTGAAGCGGCGAATGGAAGAAATTGAATCGAGTATCAATCGTTACCTGACGGCACTCGATGCTGCTGATCGGCAAGAACCAACAGCTACCGAGCCCAGCGCCGTGCGGCCGGAAGAGAAAATCGCCAAGCTCAAAACTCAAATGAAAGAGCTTCAGGCGATCGAAATTCAGCTCAATGAATCACCGGATAAACAGGTCTCACTGACCGATCCAGACAGCCGCTCCATGATGACGCGCGGCACGGGAATTGTTGGCTACAACGTGCAGACAGCGGTCGATACGCAGCACCATTTGATCGTTGCGCACGAGGTGACCAACGTTGGTTCCGACCGCGATCAACTCTGCTCGATGGCCAAGCAAGCCCGCGAGGCGATGGCCTCAGATACGTTGTCGGTGGTGGCTGACCGAGGTTACTTCAAAAGCGAACAAATCCTCGCTTGTCACGATGCAGGTATTACCGCCTATGTGCCCAAGCCGATGACCTCAGCAGCCAAAGCCGATGGGCGTTTCAACAATGATGCCTTCATCTACGACGCTTCAAAAAATGAATACATTTGTCGAGCTGGCGAGGCACTGATCTGGCACTACTCCTACGTTGAAAAAGGCCTGAAGTTGCATCGTTACTGGAGTTCGAAATGCCAGGGCTGCGCGTTGATGTCGCAATGCACCCCGAGCACGGAACGACGAGTTCGACGCTGGGAGCATGAAGTTGTATTGGAGGAAATGCAGCTTCGGCTGAGCAAAGCACCGGAGATGATGCGCGTCCGAAAACGGACGGTTGAGCATCCCTTCGGGACGCTCAAACAATGGATGGGGACGACACACTTCCTGACGCGAAAACTGGCCGGAGTGAGTGCGGAGATGAGCTTGAATGTTCTCGCCTACAACTTGAAAGGGGTCATGAAAATCATCGGTGCCAACGGTTTGATTAAAGCGCTGTTGGCCTAAAAAAGGCTGATTTTGGCCCATCCCAGAGACTGTAAAACGGCGTTGACGTGTTCCAGGTCGCGATTGATGCGACACGCAGCATTTGCCTTGTGATCGTTCCGCCACGAACGTCAATGATCCAAGACGATGAGGCCATGAGCGTTTTTACACACTCTGGGCCAAAAGCAGTCACTCACGTATCCGGCTGAATGGATAACCCTACCCGCTGTCACAAGTCACGCATTCTGTAACCTACTAAAAAATACTGAATGGATAATCGACTATCATGCGGTACTCATCTGCGTTCGAATTGCCACGGATATTGCCCGGAGCCGTATAGCCATCACCTGTACGGTGAGCAGCCCAACGCAGCGTTACAGTCACTCCCTTGGCCTTGCCGTCTGGCACTGCATAACGCAGGGCCACATCTCGTTCCCAATGATGAGCATCCTTTCCCGAAGCATTGTAAATGTATCCATAGCCCGGGTTCGCGGGGTCAACCCCAGTCAGGTCCGCTTCGCCTCGGGTATAGGACGTGCTGAGCTGCATGTTTGAAGGCCGCTCGCCCGGCAGTGCAGGTCTGCTCGCCATAGGCGTGGGTAAAAGAGGTGCCCTCTCTCGCAATACGGTCGATGCTGGGCGTTTCGTAACCCATCAGCCCTTGGTTATAGGCGCTGATATTGCTCACCCCGACATCGTCGCCAAAGATCACCAGGATATTCGGCTGCGCAGCACTGGCAAGTGGAAGACCCGCACAAAGCGGGACCACGAGCGCCAGGCGAGTAAACCACTGTCGTGCATTGAGCATTTCTTATTCTCCGATCATCGTGGCGACAGTGCGGCAACTCAGTGAGACAAGGACAAAAGGTGTCCTTGTCTGATTGTCACCACGCTCATTTGCACACCACTGTTATTCACAATGGAAGAATGATTGGAAGCACCATCAGACAAATTGTATTCATTGCCTCTGCTATAAATTTTCGTGATGACCGCTTATTGGACACTGATCTGGAAAGAGGTCCGCCAGATGTAGCTACAAAGTTAAATCCATCGTCGAATGCAAATAACATAAGCTTTGTATGAGCGATCCCTTAGGGCGATTGCGGCCCCTCATGACAGCCAGAAACCGGCCGTTAGATGCACAAAAAATAGGCGCCCCTATGGGCGCCCAAAACCGCCTCCCAACCAAGGAAGCAAAAAGGAAGCGGTAACTCAATGGTTAGCGTACGCGTTGGACAGAGTCCGCTAGCATCATACCTATCGGTTCAGAAGTGCCACTCAAGATGCACTGTCGGTGCGTAGGTGTCAGTACCCGGTTTGTGGATCGCTCCATATTTGTGTTTCCAGTACTCGTAGCCCGGTCCGATCAGCAGTTTGTTTTTACTGCCAAAGGCTATCTGCCCCACATCGACCATTAACGACGCGCGAACCAGGCTTTCCTCGGCCGTGTCCTGTTTAAAATAATCCTTGCCCTTCTGCGTCTTGTAACTGGCGAACCCTTGGAATTTGAGCGGCACACTGCCCAGTTGAAATGGGAAACCCCACACCATGTGCAGCACGTAATACGGATCGAACTGAATGTTCTCGGTCTGGCAAGCGTTCAACCCACAATGGTTCCATTCCATGGCGTAAAGCAGGCTGATATCCAGGTACCCGGGCACGTCGAACTTGAGTGTCGGGCCCACCACCAACATGCGCTTACGGGTCGCGAATTCGGTGTTCTTGTAGTTGAGTTCGACCCCACTGCTCAGCGCCACTTCCTTGACCGGACCGAAAGCCATTGAACGGTCAAAGACCTTGCTCAGAAACAGTTGATGGCGATAGACCAGATAGGCTTCTGTCGCGCCGGAGTTACTGTCCTTCTTCGGGTCATTGCTGTCGGACTTCAGGACGTCCAGATTGAAGAAGTTGGAACCCGTGTCATTGCCGCTGACATGACCCAGTTGGTAGATCTCCTTCTGGACCTTACCCCGCACGCTGGGCTCGGTGAAGTCGGTGCCATAGCGAAACCCGACAAAGGTATCGCTCCATTCCTTGGCGTTTACGCTGGTCGTGGCCAGGCTCATTACGCCAGCAGCCAGAAGTGCCTTGAAATACGTTTTTTGTAGTTGTTGTACGTACATAGTCAAGATTCCAATAAGTTCAGCCATGTGTTAGCCGTATGAACAGTGTTTCAGCGCTATGGATTTCAGGCGTGAGAACCCCGCGCCCGCTTAGTCATAACGACCGGGATCAAACGATCAAATGCACTGCTAGTGACTGAAAACGGTCCGACGCAGACGGTGAAACGCTTGCGCACTTAAAATCAACTTCAACCTCTAGAATATCGCGTGGACTGCCAGGCCATTATTTGCCAACCCGCGTCGCCCTCTCTCCAGACGCTGATATAACGCGAGTTCAACAGCATGGGCTCACCCCGAATAATCACATCCATGTCGATCAGCCCGGTGATGACGGCGCAGGTTCCTACCATACGTATGCGCTCTTGCTGACTGTCGAAACTTCGATAGTGCCAGA